>DATNPI010000121.1:0-15831 GCA_036703325.1 Coleofasciculaceae cyanobacterium | reverse complement strand
ATCAAAGCTCACCCCTCGCCAAATGTCTTATGGGGTCAGGTTGGAAAAGGGAGCGTAGACCACGAGTGGTGGGGGTCAGCTGAGAAGATGAAAATGGAGCGTCCATCTTTCAAAATAGACACATCCTGTCCAGGTTCAGATCTAGCTGGAGAAACAGCAGCAGCGATGGCAGCGTCTTCGATAGTGTTTCGAAGCACTGATGCTAATTATTCCAGTACGCTTCTCAGCCATGCCAAAGAACTTTATGAATTTGCTGATAAATATAGAGGGAAATATTCAGATTGCATTACTGATGCTGCTGAGTTTTATAAATCCTGGAGTGGATATAATGATGAACTGGTCTGGGGAGCGACATGGCTTTATTTAGCTACTGGAGACTCAAATTATCTTCAGAAAGCTGAGGAATATTATGATGCATTAAATATTGAAAAAAACACAAATTTCAGGTCTTACAAGTGGACTCATACCTGGGATGATAAGTCTTATGGAAGTTATGTGCTTTTGGCGAAATTAACGAGTAAAGATAAATATATCCAAGATGCTGAACGGTGGCTGGATTATTGGACTGATGGATACATGGGCGAAAAAATCTACTATACTCCTGGCGGTTTAGCATGGCTAAATGAATGGGGTTCACTCAGGTATGCAGCAAATACAGCCTTTTTGGCCTTGAGCTACGGGGACTCGGTTAACGATTTAAATAAGAAGGAAAAATACCATTCTTTTGCCGAAAGACAAATTCACTATATGCTTGGGTCAAATCCCCAGCAAAGAAGCTATGTAGTTGGTTTTGGCAATAATCCCCCTACCCGGCCTCACCACAGAAACGCGCATGGTTCTTGGGCTAATGACATAAAGAATCCCGAAAAATCAAGAAATGTTCTTTATGGAGCACTAGTTGGTGGTCCTGATAGAAATGATAATTACATAGACGATCGCGCTAATTATCAGATGACTGAAGTCGCTACAGACTACAATGCTGGTTTTACAGGAGCGATCGCAAAATTGTATAGCAAATATGGCGGACAGGCTTTGTCGAAATTCCCTTAGTCAGAAAACAGGTTCCCTTTTAAGCCGAATGCAAGGCTAATATGTTGCTATTTAGTGGCAGGGTGACGGTAAATGTGGTGCCGACGCCGACAGCACTCTCTACTGCTATCTCACCACTATGTAAGTCCACCAACCTTTTGACAATTGCCAGCCCCAGTCCCGTTCCTGAAATTGTCCCAACATTGCTGGCCCGTTCAAAGGGCTTGAACAATTGGGCTTGGTCTTCTATTGGTATACCGATGCCTTCGTCTTGAACCTGGAATACTACCTTGTCCCCTTGGCAGCGGAGGTTAAATTGGACTGTACTGCCTTGAGCTGAATACTTGATTGCATTTAAGAGCAAATTTGTAAAAATTTGCCGTAGTAATTTTTCGTCCACCATGCAAGAAGAACAGTCTCCAAGACTAACAAAAGTCAGGGAATGCTCACAGGCATCGCTCCTTTGCAACTCCTCTACTAACTGACGACAGAATGACTCTAAATTCAGTGGGGAAGGGCTGAAATCAAGTTGCCCCGCCTCGACTTGGCTGATGTCGAGTATATCCCCAACTAAGTCCGTCAGATGATTGGCAGCACTTTGGATGCGCTTAAGATGAGTGATTTTTCTCTGTTCAGCCCATTTATGGCTGTAACGTTCAAGTAATTCCGCTGAGGAGAGGATGGTGGTGAGGGGAGTGCGGTACTCATGGGAGATGACAGTGATAATACGGGATTTAAGCTCATTGAGTTTCTTTTCGCTTTCGAGTGCTTCATAAATTTCCGCATTCAGCTTTTCTAGCGCCCATTCTGCCTGTCTACGTGCCGTCAGTTCGCGCTTCAGGGAGTAGTAGATGAAGTAGAGCAATATGAAGCTCAGGAGAATTCCTGTTGTTGAAATGAGAGTATCTTTCTGGGTATTTGCCTGTGCCTGCTTTAGCGACTGTTCCTGCTGTTGTCTCTCCTCCTTTTCCATCTCCTGGATTAGTGTGCGAATCTTGTCCATGACCTGCTTGCCTAGGTCTGTCAAGACAACCTGTTGTGCCGCTTCAAATCCTTTATCCCTTCGGAGGTTGATTGTCTGGTCAAGTTCAGCGAATTTCTCTTGAGTTAGAGAGTCAAGAGAGTTAAGCCGTTGCTGTTGGTTAGGACTATCGACTGTTAGCCTCTTAAGCTCCTGAATTTCAGGCTTAACTTTTGCCAAGGCAGTGATATAAGGTTTTAAATAACGCTCTTGCCCAGTGACGATGTAGCCACGTTGCCCGGTCTCGGCATCTTTTATATTAGAGGAGACGGTTTCAAGCTTTTCGAGGACTTCGCTAGTGTGAACTAACTCATCGGAAGTGTTTTTGTGCTGCCTTAGATTCCAGAAGGCAAGAGCATTGATACTAATAAGGATGACTGAGGCGAATCCCAGCCCAACTAGCGTCTTCTTCTCAACGGACCATTTCATAGGGTCACCAATTTTGGAACACACCAACGCTAGAGCAGTTCCTCAAGCATTTGTGGACTTGCCCTGGCATTGTGCAATGTTTATTACAAAAAGCTATCCCATTGCGATCGCCTAAGTCATTCGTGTATTTACTGAAGTTTTGTCAAGTGGGCTTTCACTGAAGTTCAATGAAGCGCGGTATCACTAACTTGCTGTAGATTATCTGTAGCAAATGTGAAGAAAATCTATTGTAAGAGGTTCTGGCTATTCTTAGTGCTTGAGATAGCGGTTTAATCCATCGGGATATATTACATTAAAAGAAATAGCTTTAAAAAAATTTAAAACCAGGGGGAAAGTTAATGCTACGTGAAACACTGGTTGTTTTAGGAATCGGAGCGGTAGTTACTGGCTTATCACCAATTGCCTACGCACAGTCAACTATGCCGTCTAGCCCCAACAGTGGCACAGTGACGCTGTCTGGTCAATCCCTCCGTGCAGTGGAGAGTCGCACAATCACCGAAGATTTCCGCAATTTCTTCAATAGCACTTCGCAAACGACCCAAAATAATTCTGCGACTCCTGTTGGTAGACTCACCCAATCTTCACGGAAATCTCCACTAGGCGATGTATTAAACGAGAACGTAGACGTGGTTTTTGGGGATACGCTTAATCGTGACCGACCTCTCACCTCGTTCCCAGCTAGCGGGGATGTTGGGGACAATAACAGAGTAAAACTACAGCTTCAGCTAGGAAATCAGTAGTTTTCAAGGGCTGCCGTCAGCGGTCAGTAGGAAAAAGCAACTGACTACTGACCCGTCTTGACTTACCGCAAAATGGTATAGGAACTAACCATTGTCAACTTAACCATGATTGCTGACGCTCCTGCCTATATTCTCGCCCTAGACCTCGGTACTACGGGCAACCGGGCGATTTTGTTTGATGCTCAAGGAGCAATTGTTGGCCAAGCTTACAAGGAACTTACTCAGTATTATCCTCAACCTGGATGGTTAGAGCATGATCCCAGAGAGATTTGGCAGGATATCTTATGGGCAATGCAGACATCTTTGCAAAAAGCCGGGGTGGTAGCTTCCGATGTCGCCGCAATTGGAATGAGTGTGCAGCGAGAAACCTGTCTGCTATGGGACAAAACCACGGGACGACCGTTACATAATGCAATTGTTTGGCAAGACCGTCGCACTGCACCCCTTTGTAATCAGTTGACTGAGCAAGGTTATGCTGCTGAAATTAGCGATCGCACTGGCTTAGTACTCGATGCCTACTTCTCCGCCACCAAACTTGCCTGGTTGCTAGAGCATATTCAACGGCAGCAAGACCCTCCCATCGACCTGGATAATGTTCTAGCCGGCACAATTGATACCTGGATTCTCTGGAACTTGACAGGGGGGCAAGTTCATGCAACAGAACATAGCAATGCCAGCCGCACGATGTTGTTGAATCTGGCTCTTCAGCAATGGGATGGCAAGCTATTAGAACTATTTGGTATTCCGGCGCATCTAATGCCGAGTATTCAACCGAGTTTCGGGCTGTTCGGTCACACCACGCCAGAGTTACTAGGAGACTCAGTGCCGATTACCGCGATTTTGGGCGATCAACAGGCAGCGCTGTTCGCCCACGGATGCGCTCACCCTGGCTTATTAAAATGCACTTACGGTACTGGCTGCTTTCTGATTGCCCATACTGGGGAACAATTGCAGCGATCGCAACACCAACTTCTCTCGACAATCGCTTGGACGCAGGCAGATAAGAGGGGAAACACGGGAGCAGGAGAGCAAGAGAGAGAAATTAACTCTCTCGCTCCCTCACCCTCTCATCCCCTCACCCTCTCATCCCCTCTCAAAGTCAGCTATGCCTTAGAGGGCAGTATGTTCACGGCCGGAGCCTGCATTCAGTGGTTGCGGGATGGTATTAAGGTAATTACTGCCTCTGCCGATACGGAACTGATGGCACAGCGAGTGGCCGATAATGGCGGTATTTACTTTGTCCCTGCCCTCAGTGGATTGGGCGCTCCTCACTGGGATATGAGTGCGCGGGGAGCTTTCTTTGGTATAACTGGCGGAGTACAACGGGAACACATGGTGCGCTCAGTGCTAGAAGCGATCGCCTATCAAGTTAAGGAAGTTGTACAAGCGATTAACCAGGATTCAGGCACCGAAATTGCGCTGTTAAAAGTGGACGGAGGAGCCTGTCAGAATGACTTCTTAATGCAATTTCAAGCTGATGTCTTGGGTATCCCCGTAGAACGCCCAGAGGTGCTTGATGCCTCCGCTCAAGGAGCCGCATTTGCATCTGGTTTAGCGGTAGGATTCTGGCAGGATTACACCACCCTAACTGCAAGTCGTAAAACTGACCGCATTTTTCATCCCGGTGAAGGCGCTACTCAGGCGCAGGATAATTTCAAAACCTGGCTTGAAGCCGTCAAGAGAGCCAAGCACTGGACCAACTGACCAAAAAAGACTGAACTATAAAGGATGAAGTACCAAGTGAGAAGAAGTAGGAAGTTTTTCATCCTTCATACTTCACTTCTATTACGTTTTTGTATAGCGCGGGCAGCTCTCGCATCTCTGAGACGTGCGAACAATTGGACTCTGGCTACACCATCTATGCCATAAGCCTGAGCAAATCGCACAATATCTTGCATCTGCTCTTCGGTGAATCCGGCTCGATTGCGGCGTGCTCGGGGAAATAGGTTGACGTTGTCATGGTTCTTCGTTTCAATCATCGGTTTCAATCCCTGATAAAAACTTCCAGCCGCCTGAGCAATACCACAGCCGCTTCAACCTCGGCTCTCCGGATATCGATGTAGTGGGCTAGGGAAGCTAGCTCTTTGTGTACTGTGCCCTTTTTGGATGGTTCACATCGGGATGCCAGCCTGATGCAAGCCGATTATGCTTGTTTACCTGAAGCTGGGGCTGAAGCGCCTTGTAAACCATATAGACTTCTTGCAGAAGCAGGGAAAAGGAAAAGCACGTAAAGGTGAAGGAAAGATTCCTTTCTCCCTTTCCCCTTAGCTCTCCGAGATTTTTGACTTTTGCAAGAGGTCTAATGTGTCCGCGATCTATTAGATTTTGGGACTGCAAAAGGACGATCCAGAAAACTCTATCTAAATGTAGAGGAAAAATCAACCCTGGTGTCTCAATACCTGAGAAGTAACGCCGACTAGCCCAAGTTGAGTACCAAGGGCTTGTGAGTCCTAAGCTGCCCAGGCATCGAAAATGCCTGTATGCGCGATTGCTAGAGCACGGGAGGTAACTACATGGCTGGAACCCGTCTCTTTTACCGCTTTAAGAGCTGTATTTTCCACAAAATCACTGCATTCGGTTGATTGCTTGAGGGTGATACCAATTGGCTTTTTCAATGTTACATTTCACACCCTCCCAGCCCCCCGAATTCAAGGGGGGAGCAATTAGAGAATATGTGTCAAACTCAAACCCAATTGGTATGACCAAAAAAAGGGGTTTCAAGCCTCTCTTTTTAAAGGGAATTATAAAAAAAAATGTCAGATTTCAAGCTCTGTCCTTTCAAGGCGGAGCCAATCCAAAATCCAAAATCCAAAATTGGGTGACTCGGCAGCTTTTCCCAGAAGGCTGACAAAAATGCCGACTGCTGCTACAAAAATGGTCAAGCCTGCTTTCGTTTTTTATTTATTGATAGTGAAATAGCTGTTAGCCGATTTGCTTAAATTTACTCGAAATCAATAGGTTACTGATTAGAGCTTATCCGCCACAACCTCTCTAACATTTCAATTTGCTGGCAGAGAACAGTAGTGCGATAAGTACGATATCTTTTCTGGAAGACCGCTCCTAAAACCAGACAAATAGGAAATAAAATCAAAAGATAACTTATAACTGTGTTACCGATAGCAGTAGCAGGACTCAATGAATTGGAGTTCACCGGCGGGAGCGGCTGCGATTCGTGTGAGGAATGGCTTTGCATATTTTAATTTCCTGAAGAGTAGATATCAGAAGATAGCAAATGAGGTGGTCACTAAGAAAAGATTCGGCACACAGATGAGAAACAGAGGGTTAGCCTAGTCAAAGATGAAGTCTCGTGATATGCACAAATTAGTCGAGTATTACAGGACATCAATCAAGTCATTGCCAAGGAAAGTTAGGCAGATTTCTTAAGTTGGCTCGACTCAGTTGCTGATGTTAAAAAAAGCCGACTGGAGTTATCGATGTAATTTATCCATGCGGTCTGCCTCTGTTGACATCAATCTAATCTACTCTCGGAACTAAAGACTAGTACTTACCCGAGAACTTCACGGAAAATACAAAACTCAGTGCTAGTTTTTATATAAACTCTTAACAAGCCTCTAGCTTTTGGGCATCAAACTTTCAGAGCCGCAGTCTAAATGAGTGGAGCTAGCGCAGCTTGGTAGAAGTCACTGCCGACTTTCCCGCCCCCCCAAACTTGGGGCCGTCGTGGTGGAATGCCTAAGTCCTGATGAAGTTACCTAGCTGCTGGTGATACGGTACAAGTGAAGGTGCTGCCAAATGATATCCGCATTTAGGCAGATGCTCTACCTACTCATGAGGGGTATTCTCGTCAACGGCAAAGGAAACAGAGGTGAAGAATACTATAGCCTCGGTTCAGTAACTTTGGCTGGTGGCGATCGCTAAAATTAGTTCCTCAGAAAACTCTAGAAGCGAAATTCCTTAATTTCTATAAGAATTCCGGGATAGAGCCGTTGTAAATTATTTTATGGAATTTCCTGATAAAGGCTCGTTCCTATATGTATTAAGAGCTTAAACTCCATACTTAAAGCCAAACTTTAATAAACTACTTTAGGAAATACATACAGAAATATGCTACCTGCTCTGCTTAAAAGATTACTACCCGTCTCAAACGGAGTCGAGTTGACTTCTTCAGGAGTTGGGGCAACTCCAGCTGAGACAGCGCAGTTCGAATATACGTTCTTCGGTGAAGATGGTTTGAGCAAAGGTGGAATAATTTTGGCTCACGAAACCCATACCTACTCCAATTTCTGTTTGAGAACTTTTGGTTCAGTCCCGGCGACCTCACCTGAAGGGGTTTTCTGGCAGGAGATTTCTGGGGAAGTATTAATTGATTTTAATGTCAATTTTACTGAGGGTGAGGAGGTAGACTCATTGAAGGGTACATTGACGTTGCTGGATTGGTTGTTGAACGAAGAGAAACGTAGGTGGATAGCTTGCGTTCGCAGTTCAGGTCGTGAAGTGGTTAGGGTTCAAGGGACTTGGTTACGGCGCAAACTATAGGTTCTTGAAGCTGCCGTCTAAGAGGTTAGAGTTATCGCCTGTATTCATCTCCGCAGTCACCAATCAGCTGATACAAATCCCGTGACTTTCCAAGAACAGCATGAATTTTGTCATAGTCCTCTGTATCGAGCATCAAATCAAATACCTTAGCGTTGTCCTCTAGATGCTGTGATACGCCTAGCCTTGCACCGATAATCACACCAGCCACTGTCGGTTTATCCAAGATGTAACGAACTACCACATTAGGGATGCTCACTGTATGTTTTGTGGCAATTGAAGCAAGTACAGAGAGCAGTTCTTGAAATAGGCTCCAACCGCCCCACGCATCTATCATATTCTTGTATTTCTTTAGGCTAGCCGTGGAAAGTTCCCCGCCTCGCGGTTCCGGTTGCCCTAAATACTTCTCTGACAATAAGCCACCGCAGAGTGTCCCGTAAGTGAAAAGCTTGATGTCGTGTTCGGTACAAAACTGCACCATATTAACTTCAGGACGGCGATCAATAAGAGAAAACTGCACCTGATTAGATACGATTTTTATGCCTGCTTCCGTGATGATTTTCAGGTGTTCAGTATCAAAGTTAGTTAAAGCTAGGTGCTTAATCTTTCCCTCATCCTGGAGTTCCGACATATATTTGAGGGCGTCCAAGTAGTTTTTATCCCGATATTCCCACCAGTGGAATTGCATTAGGTCGAGGGTTTCAACGCCCATCCGTTTAAGGGATATATCAATGTTTTGTTGAACCAACTGCTTCGTCATGCGGGTTGGTCTTGGCACCCACTTGGTGAAAGCTTGGAGATTGGAGAGAGCTTCTTGACCACGGGTGGCAACTAGTTGACGCCGGAATTCTCCAATTAAGTCTTCGGCTGGGCCGTAATGGTCTGCTAAGTCCCAAGTGGTAAAGCCTGCATCCATGTACTCAAACATACTCTGGATGGCGCTTTTTGGGTCGATGCGTCCATGAGCACCAGACACTTGCCACATTCCGTTTAAGGTGCGACAGATGTTCAAATCTGGGGTGAACTGGAATCGGCTTGATGTGGGTAGGTTCATCTTGAAGAAGAATTGGAGTATTGCGTGGACGTGTAGGGGTGGCTTCCGATGCGGTACGCTACGTTTATTCTTACAGAGCAGAGGGACTAGGGACTAGGGGCTGGAGGCTAGGGGAAGAGTTCTCATCCTGAGTATGTAGCTTCGTTGAATATTTTTCCTAGTGCAAGAAGGCAGCACTTCGACATGCTCAGTGACCAGTCATGAGGCAGCACTTCGACACGCTCAGTGACCAGGCAGAAGGGAAGAAAGCTTTTACAGTAAGCGTTTGAACCTTTTTCAACGAGTGGGTTATTTCTGCCGCATTGCACTAGTCGCCAGTCCATAGCGCCTTGTTGGTCATTAATTCAACCTGCTACTGCTTCGCTATAGTGTTGTAGGTTAACAAAGCGATCGCTTTATTCAAATCGCTACAAACTAGCCCCATTCGCCTCAGCTTCAAGTTAGCTTGGGAAGTTAGTTCCGTAAGGTTCCGAACTTTAGGTCATCGCTTGTCAATCATCCAATAACTGATGCTCGCTCTTAGACGCAAGGAAACATTATGGCAAAACCAATCCCGGACGATTTGCTTGATCCAAACACGCCGGATGATGTGCTCATCCAGCCAGAGGCCCGTAAACCGATTACGGACCCTACTCTAGGCATTTCTGTTAATGTCAATCGACAAGGAACTCCCCGGCATCGTCTCGTTACGATTGGTGACTCCCTGACACATGGCTTTCAAAGTGGGGCAATCTTCAATACACACCTCTCATATCCCTTGCTAATTGCCAAGGAAATGGGGTGGGATAAGCAGTTTCGTTATCCAACCTACGGTGGGCCAGGAGACGGGTTGCCGCTCAACTTTGAAAAGCTGGCTCGGCAGCTAGAGCAGAAGTATGGTGACAATATAGACTGGTGGGATTTTGCTCCGGGTCTACTGTCTTTACGCGAATACCTGGACGCAACGGAGGATTACTGGGAACGTGGCGAAGGCTCCCGTTTTCCAAACAACAAAGAGATTAACCACAACCTGGCAGTTTATGGATGGGATCTGCGCAATACCATCTCACGCAACGCAGATAACTGTTTAAGTGTATTAGCTGAGAATCGACCAAAGGACGATTTTGTTAAGCAGGTTGTTGAGTATCACAACGAACGTGCAGCGTTACGGGTTTTAAACTCGGCACGGGATTCAAAGGGCAATGCGCTTTCGCCACTGCAAGCGGCGGCAGCATTGGGCACAGAGGGTACGCAAGGAACTAACAGTGGGGACGGCATTGAAACGTTGATTGTCCTCATCGGTTCAAATAATGCTCTCGGCAGCGTTATCACATTTAATGTTGTCTGGAGCGATGCAGGCTATGACGATATGACGGTAAACGATCGCTATACTGTCTGGCGTCCAATTCACTTCAAAGCTGAACTCGATCAGCTCGTTAAGGAAATCAAGAAAATCCGCGCTCGTCATGTGATTATAGGAACAGTTCCTCACGTTACGATCGCTCCTTTTGCTCGTGGTATAAGCTTTAAGGTTAAGCCTGGGTCTCGATACTTCCCTTACTACACCTTGCCTTGGATACGTGACAAAGATTTTGATCCCAAGAAGCATCCGCACATTACAGGAGCGCAGGCAATGGCGATTGATAGCGCCATTGATCAGTACAACGACTATATAGTTGACGCCGTGCGATCGGCTCGTCAGGAAGGGAGAGATTGGTATATATATGAAACGGCTGGCATACTAGATCGCTTGGCATCAAGGCGCTATATCAATGACCTTAGAGCCAGACCGAGTTGGTGGGAGGAAGTTGGGGGGCTATACCCGCTACCGCCTGAGCTTAAGACGCTTTCACCCGTACCGGACTCTCGCTTCTTTACATCCGATCCAACGGGTCGCCAGACTGGCGGGTTATTCTCGCTAGATGGCATTCATCCAACTACGATTGGCTATGGCATCATGGCTCAAGAGTTTATCAATATTATGCAGGTGGCGGGTATCAAGTTTTATCAGAGTGATGGCAAAACTGAGCGTACTGGTCCCATCAAAGTTGACTTTAATCGATTGATTGCGTTGGATACGCTGATTTCTAAGCCGCCGCGATCGCTCTCCAATGATCTGAGTTTAATCGGTTCGATTGACAAAAACTTGAATATCTTCAGCCGTATGCTTAGGCGTAGTTACTAATTCGCTACCAATAGGTATTGGTTCATGGGGGAAGTTATTTTCCCCTTCGCCTTTACCCTTTACCCTCTTCCAACTATCTGTAGCAGCAATAAAGTGAAATGTATAATTTTCCACTTTAGTAGCCGTTATATGACCAGTGGGGAGGGTCAATCTCTAACTTATACACGCCATAAGAGGCACCTACGTCAAAGAGAGTCGTATTGCTAGTACCATCACGGGGAGTACCGATTGAAACTATCTTCCCATCACCATCCTTGATTTTGAGCGTACCTTCCCAGGTAATATTCCAGTCAATCGCTAGCCTTTGCGTGTGGAGAGACTGTAAGGCAACGGGATTACCGCCAAGACCATAAGCATCTACCATCTGGGCAGCAGCTAGAAGCGATCCGGCGTTTGTGTAGTGTACCCAGTCAATGTCAACACCCGCCATAGATGGCACATCTTGTGGAGCAATTTGCCCTCGATCAATCCTGGCAGCATAGTGCATCAGGTAGGCTCTTTCTGCAGGCCGATAGGTAGCTGTAACCATTGTTTGGGCACCAGCTTCAACCAACGCTTTTTGAAAGGCTTGTACCCTTTGGCGAAAAGGGGAGGCTAAATCGAGAATGGAGCGGCTGGTTGGAAAGTAGTTATACCAGTGTGGGCCACTGAGGCGAAACCGCAATCGTTTGGCATAGCCGTTGAAGATGTCCAGTCCTGGACTCAAGTCGGTTCCGAGTTTTTGCTTAGTTGCACTACTCAGCTGTTGCTCCAGTTCCCCACGCATACGCACATCTCTTTTCAAATAAGCTTCAGCCAATCCCTCGGTACTTCTTGGCCCAAAGTCGCCATCTACTGTTAAAGAGGGATTCAAGGTAGCGATCGCATTCAGGCTCTTTTGCAAGTCTTTAACCTCTGCCTGACCAAAGCGAAGGTACTCTAGCAACATGGCAGCCGAGAAATTCGGAACTTTGTAAATAAACCCCTGGGTCAGAGCCTTAGCGTAGGTTGTGTTGTCCACAATTCCATTGACAGGCAAGCCATTCCTTTGCTGATAGCTGCGGGTTAGTTGATCGGTGATGTTGCCAAAGTCTCCATCAACCGTTCCAATAGGATATTCAGCTTCCTTCAAAAAATTTTGCCACGCTTTAACAGCAGGCCCCTGAGAGCCTTTTTTGAGCGTGGTCAATTTCAGGGCGCTGATATTAAAAGCCATAGATTTCTCCTGAGTTATGAGGTAGAAGTGTTAGCGTAGCGGCTCCGGAGGAGCTAGCAGTAGAGAGTCTAACGCCCTCCGGGTAGGCTGCGCCAACAGGTTTCAGTATTTGTACTTAGGTGTCTGGCTCATCCTCACTGAAAGCATCTTTGAGTCCTGAAACAAAGCTATCTAAAGTTTCGGATTCTTGAGCCTCACCAAGCTCCTCAAGTCGTTTTAAAGAAGGTTGTTTGAGTTGAGGAGGAATTTTACTATCCACTAATCGCTGAAGCATTTGTGCTTCAGCTTTTCTGGCGCTTTCTAATATTTGCTCTCTTTTGGTAAGCGACTCTTCCATTGTTATTCTCCCAGGAAAGCTTTTGTACTCTCTTATGCTATAGCTCTGATAAACTCCTTCGAGGCTCGGAAACCCTTGGGCTTTCTGCCATTAGCTAGAGGATACTGTTGGCGAACTGGCGTGGGGTCACACCTTCAGGACTTACGCAATATCGAGCAGTTAGCCCCCCAACCCCCAATTCTGGGGGAGTTAGATTTTGTTCTCCCCTGTCGTTAGGGGGTTAGGGGGCAGGTGCGTAAGTCCTGACCTTTATAACATGGGGACAAGGCTAACAAGAAAGACAAAGGAGACAAAATGTTTTTTTCAAATGCCCATTTTTATAAGAGAGGGGTCTGACTCCTCATTAATTCGACCAACAGTATCCTAGAGAATAAACTTCCCTGCTTGTGAAGGGGGAAGCAAGAAATCTGCTCCCTCTCCTTACTAAGCGGATGGTATTACAGAGACTTTTGCAAGAGACCCCATGAGCTGTTGCTCACAACGAAGTAGTGAAAGTCTCTCTCCTCAATCACTACTCAGCACTTTCCTGATGGGCACTATGAATCTTGCGCTCATAACGTTGGCGTTAGCTCTCGCGGTAGCGACGTAAGGAGCGTCAGCCTTCTCCGAAGACATAGGAGTAGGAGTAGGAATGAAAATCTCTTTCCCCTAGCCCCAAAACCCGGAGATCCCCCTAAATCCCCCTTAAAAAGGGGGA
The DNA here is from genome assembly GCA_036703325.1 of Coleofasciculaceae cyanobacterium. Classification (GTDB taxonomy): domain Bacteria; phylum Cyanobacteriota; class Cyanobacteriia; order Cyanobacteriales; family Coleofasciculaceae; genus DATNPI01. The sequence continues at coordinate 2,671 of DATNPI010000121.1, read as the reverse complement.
CTTTGACGCTCATTCTCCCCCCTTTTTAACTCTGGCGGGGGGATCTTCTTCGTAACACACAGGTAATAGAGTTTGAAAACACGCCCTAGCCCCTATTTTCAAGCTAGGTCTAATTATCTGTAGCAACTATAACGCGCTATTTTCCTACAAACAAACTATAAATAATTGATGAAACTTGCTGGAATTAGTTGCTCATATCAGCCGATTGCAATAAGATTTATACAAGGTGTAATACGCATCATACGTTCGTACAACGAATTGTAATGTCTCATAGGATAAAAGCAGTAGGCTGTCAACCGCAGTCCTCTTGATTCAGCCGTTCTATGGGCTAGATACACCAGGGTTATCTATTCTTTCAGCTTCAATTTCATCAGTAGAAAAGTCCACTTAGTCTTCTCTAGGTTTGCATGAATGATCCGAATAAATCTAGTGCAGACTCCTGATTAACTGAGAAACTGCTGGATATCAAATCCGGGTATGCTACCTCTTAAAAAGCCAGAAAACCTTACAAGAAGGTTTTTACAGCTGATAGAGAAACAGGGTTATAAAGTCATTTCCAAGTTAAATTTGGAGCCAACTTCAATAAAAAGTTGTTGGAATGGCTGGTGCTGTCTCTAAAAGCTGTTGCTGCGACAGTGGAGTTGCTTTAATATCCATGATTCACTTCTGAAAAGAAAGTGAAGAATTAGGCAGCTAATTAGGAAGAATACTTACGAGGATAACTAAGATGAATAATATTCTAATTAATCAATTGCCAATCACTGACACCTGGTCAAGGGTAACGGTAATTATGCTAGTTTTATTCGGTGTTTTTAATTTAGCTAGTAGCAGCATCCTCAGCAGATGCATTCGCAAATCCCCATGTAGAGAGTTAGAAGGATGCTAAAAGCATTACAGTATCAAGCTGGAGAATTAGGTAATTTTCTAGGGGATTTACAAGGTGAACGTGTTAGTGGCTCGATTTATATAGACACAACTGTAAATCTCACTCAAAAGCCAAGGACTCGTATTCTAGTTTTGAAAAATGGTGAGATTGTTTACGGAGGCTTGAAAATTCCCAATAATAATCAAGAATTTGCCAGGATGATTGGGGTTAAGTTCAATCATAGCTGGGCTGACGCTGCCATTAAATATACGGTGCAAACGCTACAAAATCCCTTATCCTTTCGGGAGCTTTTTGAACGAATTGTTCGGATACGAGTGTTCAAATGGGAGGAGATTGAAAGCGTTGTCCATGCTCAAGTGGTGCAAGTGCTAGAGCAAGCATTGCCTCATCCTGGACAGTTAAAGTTAAATTCCACTGAGGAATTTGACCTTAGTTATGGCAAAGACGGTCACGGTCTGGACTGGTCTAGACTAATGCAGGATGTCGCTTACCGCCAAGGGGAATGGGCTGCACTTGCTCCTGTTGTCCCCTCAATGGACGCTGTTCCTCGGCTTTCACCAAGCGGTCTGTTTGCCGTTGCAGATAGCAAGGTGCAGCAGCATCTACGGCAGTGGGTGGATGGGGTGCGATCGCTTGTTGATATTGCCGAGGGATTAGACCAAGACCCTCTGGAGCTGGCACGGTCTTATATGGCATGGGGAGTATCGGGCTGGGTCAAATTCGGGGAAGATGCACCTGCAACCCAAGGAATTTCTGCAATTGGAAAGCAACATCCGATCGTGCTGAGTGTCGATGACTCTCTTATAGTGCAAACCATGATCAAGCGGACTTTGAGCGATCGCTATCAGGTGTTGTTGGCAAGTAATGCTGTGGATGCCCTGAAGGTGATAAATACCAATCCGATTGCGCTGCTCTTGTTGGATGTCACTATGCCAGAAATTGATGGCTTAGAATTCTGCCGCACGGTACGCAGTATTCCAAAATTTCAGAATCTGCCCATTATTATGCTCACGGCACGAGATAAATTCTCTGATAAACTTCGAGGTCAAATTGCCGGTGCAACCCGTTATTTAACCAAGCCAGTTGAACCCAGTCAGTTACTCGAAATTGTGGATAAATGTGTTGAAAAAGACAATATTAGTTTTTCTGCTTGAATCTGGAACATCTTCAACGCATCTTCATGTTTTCTTGACTAAACTTTCCTAATTTTAGTCAAGAAATGTAGCAGAATAATAATTAGCATAAATTGCTAATTTCAACTCATCTTCCAACACCATACAACTCCTGAACCTTCAGAAATATCGTCATGCAAACTCAGCAATATCTAACATTTCGCTTGCACGATCTGCAATACGGAATTGAGGCAGCGCTGGTTCAGGAAATGCTCCCACTTCCGGAACTAACACCCATCACTGAAGCCGCCACCGATATTATCGGAGTTCTTAATTTGCGGGGACAAATTGCGCCAATTATGCATCTTGATTTACTTCGAGAGCATCCCGTAAAAGGTTGCCATCTTAGCGATTACGTTATCGTTATGCAGTGGGAGGGCTTGCAATTTGGCATAGTAGCTCACCAGGTCAATGAAGTGCTAGAACTGGACAAAGCAGTAATAGCAATTGAATCACCTGATGAACTGATAATTGATATCAACGCTGCATTTATTTCCGGATTCGCCAAGGTAGATTTTGGCAACATTGTACTGCTCGATCCCAAGACATTAATTGGTAAGCTGGATGCTATACTCCCGTTGATTTGGGACGCACAAATGCAGCTAGATGTAGT
>DATNPI010000115.1:0-13502 GCA_036703325.1 Coleofasciculaceae cyanobacterium | reverse complement strand
ATCACCAGCCTCTGTCCGATCACGCAATGCTAATACGGTGAAGACAACTAGCGTTCCTAGTAAAGCCGCGCCTACAGCTTGATGGGCAACAGTTAATGGCTCAACTTGCAGGTGTAGTCGCCAGGTTGCAACCCCCAAGAGTATCTGTAAAACAACTAATCCACCAGCAAGATTAGCCAACTGCCGCAGGGTGGGATGTAGTGCAGGCGTCCGCCATGCCATATACATAACAATCAATGTTGCTAGGGTCGCAGGAACCACTCCAGCAATATGGCTATTCATCACGGTGCAAAGTTGAGATACCCCAAAGCATTGATGTAACGCCCAGCGGGAGGCGACCAATCCACCTAAGAGACTTTGTAAATAAACCAAAATTGCAGCTGTTAAACCCACCCAAGGCAAATTACCAACAGCACCAGTGCCTTTGTAGGGCATGAGTGCTGTACCAATCACTAGCAGGGTGGTGAAAAATAACAGTGCTGTTCCCAGATGGGCGGTGACGATATCAAACCGAAGCAGTTCTGTAACGGTTAGTCCACCTAGAACCCCTTGGAAAACAATTAGACCTAGAGCAAATGTGGAAGCCCAAGGAAGCCAGTTGGGTAAAGAGCGTCGATACCACCAGGATAAGCCAGCCAGAGCGATCGCACTCAAACCAATCAAGGCTGCATCCAGTCGGTGAAACCACTCTAGAAACACTTGAAGATTCATCTGCTGGATTGGCAGCCACTGACCGTAGCATCGAGGCCAATCAGGGCAAGCGAGACCCGCGTTCATCACCCGTGTTGCACTACCTACCGCCATCAACAACAAAGTAGCGATCGCGATTTTCCATACAAAGCGACGGATACGTTCTTCCGGCTGGGATGACTCCTGAGTGGTAACCGACCGATTGAGGACTGATTCAGCCATAGCACCAATTGCAAACCAAAACTAACTCAACTTGAGAGTAACAGCTCATCCTCAACCTAGCACCCGCACGCGGAAGATGACCGGACTCTACTTTCCACTCTAATGACGCTATTGCCAGAGCCGATAGAGTTTTAGAGATTTTTCAGATTGTGAGCTTAGTTCTATAACCTTTCTAAACTCTGTGTAATTTTTTACACTGGTTTTTTTATGCGTCTGTATAAAACTTTACCTATATTCCCCTCAAGAATGCCAAGCTTTTAGGGATAAGTGCTCTTTTCGACTACGGTGCGTACCGTGCCATATTGGCATAAGTAGGCTTGGGAGAATTCACTGAGATGCTGCACTCAGCCTTGAGACTCCAGATCGATCCCAAAGAAATTGCAAAAAAATTGCTAAAAAAGAGTCAGTTGTCTCCTCTTTGATGCATGACCTGTCTTACCGTAGTAAGTGACCACAACGGAGAAGCTATAGATTCAAAGCGCCGATCTGCCGCTGACTTTGGAGAATGCTCTGCTTGAATGCCTATCCCTTTTGAGTAGAACGCACAGAGCTAACCCTAACCCCATCAGAGTGTAAAACCTTAGCGAACCCGTCATTTAAGACGACCTGAGTACAACAATCCCATCCCCTGAAAGGAATTGGGAATGTCAAACTGATAAGCAGAATCCGAGTAGGCTTTAACTCTCGCTACTCCTGTCCTGAAAAAAGTTTTGTAGAAAGTCCTAGACTAGCTAAACCGTGAACATTCCAAGTCAAATTGCAACTTTACTGGCTGGTATCGTCTTGACCTTGATCAGCCTGTGGTATGGTCAAAACCACGGTCTGCTGCCAGTGGCAGCCTCCGATGAAGCTGCCCAGGTGGACGCGCTATTCAACATGATGATGACTATTTCCACAGGTCTATTTCTGCTGGTACAAGGTGTAATCATCATTTCAGCTATTAGATATCGTCGCCGCAAAGATGACAACACAGATGGACCACCGGTTCATGGCAATATCCCTCTGGAGATTGTTTGGACAGCGATTCCTGCTGTTTTAGTCATGATCATCGCCATCTATAGCTTTGAGATCTACAACGCTATGGGAGGTCTCGATCCAATGGCTTCCCATGACCATGTTGGGGCGATGGTTGCTCACACTGATGAGGCGTCACCTTCTCAAGCTAATCCTGATAAAAATCTCATTGCCCTAGATCTAAGTCAAAAAACAATTGCTATAGGTCTGGGTGCCTCTCCAGAAAACATAGGTAAACCAGTACCCTTGACTGTTAAAGTCATGGGTCTGCAATATGCCTGGATTTTTACCTACCCTGAAACTGGTATCACATCAGGCGAATTGCATATCCCAGTTGGACAAGAAGTGCAGCTGAACATTACAGCTCAAGACGTTCTGCACGCCTTCTGGCTGCCAGAGTTTCGCCTCAAGCAAGATGCGATTCCCGGTCGGGAAGCCGCGCTACGCTTCACTCCCAATAAAGTTGGTCAGTACCCCATAGTCTGTGCCGAACTCTGCGGTGCTTACCATGGCGCAATGGGTGCCCAACTTTTCGTTCACACACCAGAAGAATACCAAACATGGCTTAAAGAGCAGCAAGCCGTTGCGAGCAAAGATACTTCAGATAAAATCGTTGCCGCCGCTAATCCTGCCAATAGGTCAAATAGCGAGTTTCTCGCTCCCTATACCCAAGAGATGGGGATTTCGTCGAAAACTCTGGAGCAGTTGCACTCCACTCCTGAGCATATGGCTCAGCATTTAGCAGTTAGCAATCATCTGTAATTGGTCATTAGTCATTAGTCACTAGTCATTAGTCATTGACCACTTGATACCTGACAACTGACAACTGACAACTGACAATTGACAACTGACAAAGGACGAAAAGCATGACACAAGCAGAGCTTCAAGAAAAGGCCAATCAACCTGCCCAAGGGCATGAACCTGGGGTCAGGAAATGGCAAGATTATTTCACCTTCAACACCGACCACAAGGTCATTGGCATTCAATACCTGGTGGCCGCGTTCTTCTTTTTCTTTGTCGGTGGCATACTGGCATCGATCATTCGCATTGAGCTAGCAACCCCTGCTTCGGATTTCGTCAGCCCGGAAAACTACAACCGAATATTTACGATGCACGGGACGATCATGATCTTCCTGTGGGTTGTCCCGGCGGGAACGGGTGCCTTCGCGAACTATCTAATTCCCCTGATGATTGGGGCAAAGGATATGGCGTTTCCGAAGTTGAATGCCGTAGCCTTTTGGATGAGTGCTGTTGCTGGCGTGTTGCTCCTCACCAGCTTTCTGGTTGGGCCAGCCGAGGCAGGTTGGACTTCCTATCCACCTTTGAGTACGACAGCTAGCAGACCGGGTGAGGCAATTTGGATTATGAGCCTCCTGATAGCGGGAACCTCGTCAATTTTGGGTGGTCTTAATTTTGCCGTCACTATCTTAAAGATGCGGGTGCCGGGAATGGGGCTAAATCAGATGCCTTTGTTCTGCTGGTCGATGCTGGCAACAACAGCCCTTCAGCTGTTGGCTACGCCAGTGCTGGCAGCGGCTTTGATTCTGCTTGCCTTTGACTTGATTGCTGGGACAACGTTTTTTAACCCAACCGGTGGGGGAGACCCGATTGTTTACCAGCATATGTTCTGGTTTTACTCCCACCCAGCTGTTTACATCATGATCTTGCCCTTCTTTGGGGTAATCTCGGAAGTAATCCCAGTACACGCTCGGAAGCCGATTTTTGGTTATCGTGCGATCGCGTATTCCAGTTTGGCTATTAGCTTCCTCGGACTGCTGGTTTGGGCGCACCACATGTTCACCAGTGGCACCCCAGGCTGGATGCGGATGTTTTTCATGATCGCGAGTATGATCATTGCCGTGCCGACTGGGATTAAGATATTCAGCTGGTTGGCGACCCTCTGGGGGGGCAAAATTGCGTTGGAGACTCCCATGCTTTTCGCCATGGGCTTCATCTCAGTCTTTGTGATCGGCGGCATTACAGGTGTAATGCTGGCGTCAGTGCCTTTTGACATTCACGTTCACGACACCTACTTTGTCGTTGCTCACCTCCATTACGTCCTATTCGGTGGCAGTGTTCTCGGACTTTATGCCGGGTTCTACCACTGGTTCCCGAAAGTAACAGGGCGGATGTACAACGAAAACCTGGGTCGGCTTCACTTTGTTCTGACCTACATTGGCTTGAACCTAACGTTCATGCCAATGCACGAGTTAGGCTTATTGGGAATGAATCGGCGAATTGCCCTTTACGATCCGAAGTTTCAAGCCCTCAATGAGCTTGCCACTATCGGCGCGATCATCACCGATACCTCAATCATTCCGTTCCTGATTAACATCTTTTGGAGCCTAGCTCGCGGTAAAAAAGCGGGTGACAATCCCTGGAGAGGTTTAACCCTAGAGTGGATGACAACTTCACCACCAGCGATTGAAAACTTTGAAGCAGTGCCCGTTTTAGCTACTGGTCCTTATGACTATGGCATGGGCGATCGCGAATATCAGACCTACGTGCCCTTCTCCGAGGAGCGGGAACCCGCCTTAGCCGCTGGCCCTAACTCAGCGTTACGGGCAGACCCAGACCCGGCGGTTGCCGTCAATCCCGACGACCGTCAAGGGGAAAGTCACAATCGTGATTAGTTAGTTGTCCGTTGTCCGTTGTCCGTTGTTTTGTTCTTTGCTACTGACAACTGACAACTGACAACTGGCAACTGACCACCGACCACTGACCACTGACATTATTGATTTATGCAAGGTTCAACAATTGACGAATCGAAGGCAGCCCTCAACTACCACCACGAAGTTGAGGCGAAAGGTCATCACGAGGAGCATCCCGACTTTCGGATGTTTGGGGTAGTTGTGTTCCTGATTGCCGAGAGTATGATTTTTCTCGGCTTGTTTACGGCTTTCATGATTTACCGTACAATCATGCCCAGCTGGCCCCCAGAAGGAACGTCAGAGTTAGAGCTTCTGCTGCCAGGAATCAACACGGTCATTCTGATTGCCAGCAGTTTTGTGATGCATAAAGGCGACACGGCAATTAAGAAGAACGACGTTTCCGGACTGCGGTTCTGGTACCTTCTCACAGCCATTATGGGAGCAATCTTTTTGGCTGGACAGGCTTATGAGTACGCTCATCTTGGATTTGGTCTGACTACTAACGTCTTTGCCAGCTCATTTTATGTGCTCACAGGCTTCCACGGTCTGCACGTTACTGTTGGTCTTTTCCTAATATTGGCAGTGCTGTGGCGCGCCCAAAAACCAGGTCACTACTCCAGTGAAGAACACTTTGGCGTAGAAGCAGCAGAGCTTTACTGGCACTTTGTCGATGTTGTGTGGATTATTCTATTCACGTTGGTGTACTTGCTTTAAGCGTTTTGTTTAACGCTGGATGGAGCAAAGAACCCCCAACTGGGGGTTTTTTCATTATTAAACAGCCATACCGCCTTGGGTCAAGTTGAGCCAAGACGGTACGGGTGTCTCATTAGAGTTGTTGTGATCACATACTTGCGTCTACTACCTATGACCGCTGTGATGGGAAATCCCCATTGGTAGTAACAAAGTGGAGGAAGCGATAAAAACTCCACACCGCTTCTGTCAGTTAGTTATATACACCGTTCGTACATCTGACATCGCTTTCCGTCAAGGTACGGTTATGGGTCACTGCGGTAGAACTCCCATCCGGTGCGTTTTCTCTTCAATTACAAAACTATCAACTGACCAGTCCTCTCGCTCTCGTTCTTATGGCAGAATCTAGGTCATCCTCTAGGTGGAACCTCGTATGCAATCTCCCGGTGGATGTCAAACTGCCGATTTGAGGGTCACTATCCCAACATCCTTGATAGTATCGAGGAAAGCAAACACAGCTGGAGTATGGAGCGCGTCAGCGAGAATCGCAGCCCCAATTACCCTCTCGAAGGGAGCTGGCAAACTGTACACTTGCACCCTTGGCGGTACTGGTTCAGCGGCAAGGCGCGGTAAAATCGCTGCTCCTAAACCTTGTACGACCATACCGACAAGGGTTGAGTCTTCTCTAACCTCATAAGCAATATTCATGGGAAACTCGCACGCTATCAAGTAGTTGCGAATTGCCATAGCACAGGCATTACCACAGGTGACAAAAATCAATGGGTAGGCAGCTAATTGCTCCCAAGTAAGCTTGGCACTACTTAACTTAGCCTTCGGCGGCAACAGGACGACATACTCATCCCGTAAGATTTCTATAGTCTCGAATTCATTACTCGTGGGTAGATAGGTGAAACCAATATCAGCCTGACCTTCACGCAAAGCTTGTTCCACACCTAAGAAATCAAAATGCTCAGTGATGGTTACAGCAATTTTTGGGAAGCGGCTGCGGAACCGAACAATCATTGCTGGAAGCACATGGGTTGCTACACTGCGAAAAGTGGCAATGCGTACTATTCCACCATCTAGCCCTTTCTCTAAATTCGCTTCCTTCACCATCATCTCTAGTGATTGAAGCACACTTCGGGCATGAGCAGTGACCCGCTCACCTACGGCTGTCAGACGCGCCCCATGACGGCCCCGTGAGAGTAGTATCACTCCCAATTCTTCTTCAAGAGAAGCGATCGCATGACTGACTGCTGACTGAGATAGCTCTAGATGCAATGCCGCTTCACTAAAATTGCTGTGTTCTGCCACCGCCACCAAGGCACGAAGTTGAGAGAGTTTCATCCTGTGTCTCGTGATTTCAGTCGTAGAGGTAATACAAGCTGTAACTTGATTGTCGCCTAAGTCGTTGAACTATTAACGCCTCTATCTATCAAATTCATTCATAGAATCTATGCAAGCCGTGTTTTGACTTTCCAATTATTCCTTCTCACGGTACAAGACTCGGCTGGTCTACTGTGTGACGATTAATTATAGGAAAACCTAAAACTCGATTAATCTACTACATCACCATTAAGCCTATGAATACTGCTGAACGCCTCGCTACTCTCAATCGCATTCGTAAACTCAGCCGCTTGATGGATACTGCCATTGGTATCCCAGGCACAAAATTTCGTATTGGTTTAGACCCGATTATCGGTCTGGTTCCTGGCGCTGGAGATATAGTTAGTACAGCCTTTTCTGCTTACATCATCTATTTAGCAACTCGCTTCGGTATACCCGGTCAAGACCTCCGAAAAATGCTCTTCAACATAGGTCTGGAAGCCGCCGTTGGAACCGTGCCTTTAGTAGGTGATTTATTTGATGCTTACTACAAGTCGAACATCCGCAACCTAGCGCTTTTAGAGCAACATCTTCAGGTAGCAGAACCAGAACTCGAAGAACTTGCCTCGGTTCTCCCTGACTACAAAGAGCCAATTTTGCCTAGAAGATAAACCTCTTTTTTGCTTGCGCTCAGAGCAAGGGAAAGATGTCTAGGCTACATATTCACGCTCCTCTAACTGTCTTCAAACCTCAACTTTGACCTGGCAAGCGACCCTGCACAGACCGAGCAAATTTATCGCGTCCCTCCTCTAGAGTGGCCGGAACACCGCTGGGATAAGCCTGAGTAATCAACTTCCTTAGTCGTTCCACGCGATTCTCAGGGTTTGGATGGGTACTGAAAAACTCTGGTGATGCCCCACCTTGTCTTGCAGAACCGAGTATCTGCATCAATTCAACAAGCCCTTGCGGGTTATAGCCGGCTTCCGTCATAAAACGAAAGCCCAGTTGATCGGCTTCCAATTCGTCTTCACGCCCGTACTGTAAGCTAACTAGTTGATTGGCTGCCTGCGCCAGAACAGCCGCTTGCCGTGCATTGTCCGGATTATCACTAGCTGCAATGCCAACAGCATTAACCAACGCCGTCCCAAGTTGCTGCTTGGCGAGATGTTCCGCACCATGTCGTCCCACGACGTGACCGACTTCGTGTCCCAATACCCCTGCCAGCTGCGCTTCTGATTTTAGGCGTCTGAGCAAACCTACTGTAAGAAAAACTTGTCCCCCTGGTAGAGCAAATGCATTGATTGTTTGGGGGTCACTGAGTAAATGGAATTCATAGGGATAACGTGCCTCGGCAGAGGGTGCTTTAGCTGCTGCCGACTGCTGCACCACCCGCCCTCCCACTTGATCGATATAGGCTTGAATTGCTGAATTTGGGTAAAGACCGCCGTGTCGAGCGGCCATCTGTGAGCGTGCCTGTACCCCCAGTACCACTTCCTGTTTAGGTGAGAGCTGTACTCGCTGTTTTTCCCCAGTTACTGGGTTCTCGACAACATTGGTACAGTAGGTAATCAAGCCAAAGAGTGCAAATAAAAGTCCAATCCCCAAACGGGTTAGTAGTCTAGCCACTTGTCCTCTCCCAAATTCTTGGCCAACAAATTACCCTCTTGAGAAGTCATCTTACATCAATCAGTAGGATACTCTTCCACTAAGAAAGGGTGATAAGCCCTAGCCCCTAACCCCTATTTTCAAGACAGACGAGCGTTAGCTTATCAAAAGCTGTAACGCATATGGATACGCGAATTAAGCTTGGCTTCTACCCGCTTGCCCCCCTTAAGATGTTGTTCCACAATTATCGGTACGTCACTCGACTTAACTCGCCAGTACCAAGTCTCTTCGGGAACAATACGCACTGTGGGACCAGAGGTACACTGTCCCTGGCAACCCGTACCCCTCACCGTAAAGCTGCCCAGATGAGCGTCCTTAAAGGCGGCAAGTACCTCCGCTGAACCTGCGGCTAGACAAGACCGATGCTGGCAGACTAAGACACAACGCTCCTCTAGCTTTGAATCCCTGGGTTTGGAATCTGTTTCCACTTTTTGTCAGCTAAGTACTACAAGTTGCTACAGTTTCCATCTTAGCCAGAGGTCATAGACTTAGCTGCTGAGTGATTTCCGCAACTACCTTTGGGAGAGTAGAGTTGCGGGGTTATCCACCCAGTGGAGCCAGCATACTTAGCAACAGTGATTGCCAAAGCAGGATAAATAGAGCAAAGCTCAAGCGGATGTGGTCACAAAGTATCGAAAGGAGAATTAGACTGAAAAGTAAGCACAGGTTAGAACAGTAGAATTAAATTTGATGTGCTTTGGTAGGTAATAGGTATGCTTACACAGTTATCCTCTGAAAATATTGTTAGCAAGCAACGTCAGTTCTTCAATACTGGGCAAACACAAAACCTATCTTTTAGGATTGAGTTGCTAAATCGATTAAGGCAGGCAATTTTAGATAATGCATCTGCTATTGAAAAGGCGTTGAAGGCAGATTTAAACAAGCCAGACTTTGAAATATATGGAACTGAAATAGGACTCTGCTTAGAAGAAATTAAATACGTACTTAAACATATCAATTCTTGGACAAAACCAAAAAAAGTTGCGACACCACTTTCATTATTTACCGCTTCATCCAGAATTTATTCTGAGCCATTGGGTGTTGTTCTGATCATTGGACCTTGGAACTACCCTTTTCAGTTGGTAATCTCTCCACTGGTGGGCGCGATCGCTGCCGGGAATTGTGCCATTCTAAAACCTTCAGAAATAGCGGAGAATACATCTCGCGTAGTTGCTGACATTATCACTAAATACTTTGAACCGTCTGTTATCACCGTAATAGAAGGTGGAAAAGAAGTCACTCAACAGCTACTAGAAGAAAAATTTGACCACATCTTTTTCACTGGCGGCACTCAAGTGGGAAAAATTATTATGAGTGCGGCTGCAAAACACCTGACTCCAGTAACACTGGAACTCGGTGGCAAAAGTCCTTGCATTATTGATACTGATACTCACCTAGAATATACGGCAAGAAGAATTGTTTGGGGTAAGTTCATCAATGCTGGGCAAACTTGTATTGCTCCGGATTATCTTTTGGTGGATAAGAAGGTTAAAAAAGAGTTGATAGAACGCATCAAACAATGTATTCAAGACTTCTACGGAGCAACACCAGAAACAAGTCCTGATTATGCCCGAATTATTAACCAGAATCACTTTAATCGGCTTTGTGAGCTTCTGAAGGTTGGTGAAATTGTCGTTGGTGGCAACACCAATCCAACTGAGCGCTACATTGCCCCTACAGTAATTGATGGGGTAAGTTTTGACGATCGGGTGATGCAGGAGGAAATCTTTGGCCCAATTTTGCCAGTTATTGAATACAGTAACCTGAGCGAAGCGATCGCGTTAGTGAACACCAGACCCAAACCCCTTGCTCTTTACTTCTTCTCCAACAACAAGCAACATCAAAAGCAGGTGTTGCAGGAGACTACATCTGGTGGAGTCTGCATCAACGACACCATTATGCATACTGCCTCTCCCACTTTACCGTTTGGTGGTGTTGGTGACAGTGGCATTGGTGCCTATCGTGGTAAGGCAAGTTTTGAGACATTTTCGCATCAACGAAGTGTTCTCAACCAATCTTTCCTGGTTGATCTGAAGTTGAGATACGCTCCCTACCAAGACAAGCTCAAGTTACTGAAGCGGTTGATTGGCTAAACCAACAGCGACTTCTAACCCCTACCATTAACAACACAGCTCTCTTGGAATCATCATCCCTAAGCTACTACTAAGAACACCGATTCATTATTGAAAACCTAACCCCCCAATCCCCTTCCCTCCTAGGGAACAGGGAGTCAAACTCCCTCTCCTTGCAGGAGAGGTTCTTCCAGGACTACTGAATCCGCGTGCTGGGGCGTGTCTGCAAACTACTTGTTATTGCGTTTAATCCTGGAAGATCCCCCCACCCCCCTTTTCAAGGGGAGACCAGGAATCTTAGTCCCCCGTCCTGATGCTTCCTGAAAGAGGAGACCTCCGAGTCCCAACATCGCTTTTTAACTCTGATGTCAGGGGGTTCTCCGGGTTTGCAGACACGCAATAGCCAAGCTTGAGGTCTGTCGGCAGTGATCTATATCACATAAAAGTGCTGTAGCCATCACTCATAAGTTATTAGTACTATCACTAATCTCAACCCTGAGCATCACAGATTATCGATATCAAAAACTCGATACTGAGCTTACAGTTCAGGAAACAGGGTCATGTCCACAATTCGTGAAATTGTTCATCAGATTCTTCGAGACGGGTATCTAACAGTAGAAGCCGAAGAGCAAGTGCGACGACTGTTTGCTGTTCGGTACGATTTAGCAGACATAGAAGCTTTGACTCAGTTGCAACGAGCTGCTACGTCCGGTCTAGTAAAACAACAATCGCGGGAGTTAGTACGTTATTAAATTGATTAATACACCAAAATTAGTAAAGCCGGAGGCTGTAGTGCGATCGCATTGCTCTCCGGCTAATTCGTATATGTAGTAAAGACTGATGGTAGGCGATGAGAGCAACGATCGCGGATTTTGCAAAATAACCAGAACGGTTATCAAAAACTGTAGCGCTCTTCTGCCCAAGGCTCTCCTCGGCGGTGGTAGCCGTTACGCTCCCAGAAACCCGACTCGTCGTGGTCGAGAAACTCCAAACCGTTAATCCACTTAGCGCTTTTCCAAGCATAAAGGTGAGGAACGACTAGTCGCATGGGACCGCCATGTTCAGCAGGTAGCGGTTCTCCAAACAAGGTGTGAGCGAAAAAGTTTTCTTCCCGTAGAAAGTCGTCCAGAGGGAGATTGGTGGTGTAACCGCCGTAGCAGTGTTCCATAATGTGAGTGGCTTTTGGATCGACCTCTACCTGGCTCATAAAGTCGGTCACCTTGATGCCAGTCCATTGCACATCAAGTTTAGACCAGCGGGTCACACAGTGAAAATCATCTGTGAAATCATGTTGGGGCATTGCCATAAAGTCTGACCAGGTAAAGGTCTTTGCTTTTGCTAAACCCCAGACGCGAAACTCCCAGTCTTCAGTGCTAACTTTGGGGGCCTGACCGTAGGTCAGCACTGGGAAGCCTTTAGTAAGGTATTGACCGGGAGGAACGCGATCGCTTTGTTCTGCTTCTGGTTTCCGGAAAAATTTTCCGAGCATGATTCGAGTAGAGATAGTGTTTCAGGTGCTAATCAAACCGTAGCGTCAGATTCTGCACTTAGGGCAAAATCTTATCGACTAAAGAAGTTTGAAGTGTAAAGGATGTTCGGCGTAGCCGTTCCCGAAGGGTAGGATGAAGTAAGAACTTATAGGTACATACCTGCGCTCTCTTTGACCGAAAAAATCAATTTTTTTGGATTATGTATGTCCCATCCCTTTATGAGTGGGGTAATTTCATCCTTCATCCTTCATCCTTCAGTTGACTTTCAGGTCATAAAACAAAACAGAAGATCCCTTGCTTGGCTTTCCCTACGGTCCTGACTTCAGTCTCAGCTTTCTTCTTCCTCTTCTTCCTCTGGTGTTGGGTATACAAAGGTAGAACGCCCACTCAAAACGGCTTTGCCTAGAGAAAGGGCTTTTTGAGCCTGCAACGCCGCTTTACGCCTCCAAGTCGCTTTGCGTTTGTCACGCTTGGATTTCGAGGTTTTCTTCTTAGGAACAGCCATGATTGTAAGTTCTGAAATTTTGACAGCTTTTTTATTTTATGTCATTGACTGTTAGTCATTAGTCACTACTGACTAATGACTCCACTTGAGCGGCTTAACTGGCTAAGTCTAGGAACACCTAAGGAGAATTAGTCCCGTTACCATTTGGGCTACCATTTTGCTGATTATTCGGCTGGGGTGCCGGTGTTCCCTCGGCTGGAGCGGCATTAGGGGCTGCCCCTGGGCTAGGTATATACCGGATGTTTGCGCCTGGAAGGTTAATGTTTGTTGGGCCAGTAGGGCTGCCTCCTGGTTGAGGGGTGCCCCCTGGTTGAGTAGTAGCGCCTGGGTTAGGTATGTATTGGATGGGCGCGCCTGGAATATTAATAGTTGGTACACTGCCAGGTTGAGGGGCGTTTGCTGGCGGCTGAGGCTCGGCTGTTGGTTCAACAGGGGCCTGTGGTGGAACGTCAGGTTGCTCTGGAGGAGTGTCTTTAATTCCAAGCAGCATTTGGGTATCGGGGAAGTATCTTGTCCAGCGCTGCGGATCGGGGCGGTTTCTCCAGGCTTGACGGCTGACTCTTAACGACAACAGCGGGACGATCGCTCCATCATTTTGCCCAATAACGGTTACTGCTACATCTGTCACCAATATGTCTCTATCGAAGCTGCGTTGCGTTGCTGCTCTGGCAACTGACTCAGCGCGGCGCAGGAAGCTTTGGAAAGGTTCGCGAGTCTGACGGGTTAGGGAAACGTCCACATTCGCTGTGTAGGCTTGGGCAATTTGAGGAGCGATCGCGGCTGTAGTGAGCCAACTGACTCCCGCGAAGCCCAACACTGACACTAAACTTACCGATGGCAGTTGCTTTTGGACAATCAACTTGAAGAACTCGGCGCAAGTCTTCTTTAGCCGAACTGAACGTACTAATAGAGGATTGAAATTTCGTGGGTCAGAACTCAACATAAGACGTACTCACTCCCTGGTTGGTGTTGAAGATTAGCGGTTTTCTGGCATTATTTTTCAACTACCCCAACTTACTTCGCTTCGCCTAACGGGTCGGCTACGTTGAAGTTGGGGATTGCATCTATCGTCCACCTCAATTGTGAGTACCTCGAAAGGCGCTCACCTTTGGCTTCGTCCGACGACGCATCAGCACTTCGACTTCGCTCAGTGCTAGGGACGGCTGAAAAACGCCCC
>DATNPI010000112.1:0-1580 GCA_036703325.1 Coleofasciculaceae cyanobacterium | reverse complement strand
GGAGTCGGCTGACATCATTACCTAAAGCATCCCCAAAACCTCCTGGTTCTAGGAAATCTCGCTGCATATCGATGATTAGCAGCGCTAACCCCCCCAACCCCCCCTTAGTAAGGGGGGGTTGGGGGGGTGGAAGTTCGTAATCATAGGGTTGAGCAGAGATTGAGACCATTTGTTAGTAGTCAGTAGTCAGTTGTTTATTATTTGTCAGTTGTCCGTTTCAGTGATTGTTTCTCTATCACTAACCACTGACTACTGACTACTCAGGGAAATAGGTTTTTCCCAAATTGCAAGAACGATGCAGCCTGCTTGGCTGATGACACTATGGTTAGTGCCGGGTGGGTTAATTACGAGGGTTCCTGTTTGGTGTTCACCACTGTGATCGGTTTGTGAGCCAGATAGGACGAAGATGTGTTCAAAACCAGTATGCTCGTGGTTTGGTATACTGGCTCCTGGCTTGTAGCGTAGCAGCGCTGCGGCAGCGCCCCCGTTACCATCCCCGTAAAGTCGATAAATATCAACTCCAGGGTGGAAGGGTTGCCAGGGCAACTCATCCTCTTGTATAGGGATGTTGAGCAAATCTTTGAGAATCAAAACTCGATCCAGTTGTTTAATCATAAATATTGCTTCAAAAAATCTTGTGGTGTCGGCCTTCGGTCTTGGAAGCAAGGATTTACGAACTACGCTAGCTCTTGGAGTAGCCTAGGTTTGCCTCCAACAGAGCTAACGCGATCGCCAATCCAAAATCCAAAATCCAAAATTACTTAATGTCCTGCCATGCTTCGACCAATAGTGGCAAAGTCGGCATCAGCGATCGCACTTTCATAGGTAAACTTGCCCTCACTAATCACCAAAATTCGGTCAGCCAGTTTCAGCAATTCATCCAAATCCTCGCTTACCAGCAGCACGGCCACGCCTCGATTTCGTGCCTCAACAATCTGAGTGTGAATGAACTCCACAGCCGCAAAATCAAGACCAAAACAGGGATTAGCGGCAATCAGCAGCTTGATGCGATCGGAATGAAGTTCCCGTGCCAGCACAGCACGCTGTACATTTCCCCCGGAAAGATTGCCGATGGGTGTTTCTGCCGAGGGTGTTTTAACTGAGAATTGGCTAATTAAACCGACCGCCATCTGTCGAATCGCCTGGAGAACCAGTAATATACCCGCTTTGGACTGCGGTGGACGATCAAACGTCCGCAGAGCCATATTTTCTGCCACACTCATATGCGCCACACAGGCATTGCGTAGCGGTTCTTCTGGTAGCGCGAAGACCCCATGCCGATACATTTGACCTCGCGTTGCGCTATAAACTTCACCATTAACCAACATCTGCCCATCTGTAGCAGGACGCTGACCTGCCAATACTTCCACCAGTTCCCGTTGACCATTACCGGAAATACCAGCAATGCCAACAATTTCTCCACTATGAACTGTTAAGTTTACGCCTGAAACTGCCTCCAACCCATTGTCTTTGTTGGCATGAATACCTTGAATTTCAAGAACAGGGTTCGTAGTCGGGAGTGCTGCCTTTTCGACTTGTTTCGGCTCGCGCTTCTCACCCATCATCATCTCAGACATATC
>DATNPI010000099.1:0-5300 GCA_036703325.1 Coleofasciculaceae cyanobacterium | reverse complement strand
CCTCAGCCTGTTTGCGATCGCTAATATCCTGCACGGTGCCAAACAGCTTAACTACCTGCCCCTGTTCATTGAGCACAGCCCGTCCCCTGCCAAAGGTGTACCGCATGGAGCCAGACGCTCCTGGCGTCGCTACCGCTGCGCTATCGGGTCGAAAAATCCGAATTTCATGCTCGTAGGCTCTGCCTTGAGTGATACAAAGTTCTACATTACGCTGGAACAGTTCTACGTCGTCTGGATGGATTATCTGTAAATGCTGCTCGAAGGTTGGTTCGGGTTGGCTAGGGTCAAGTCCGTAAATTCGGAAGACTTCATCAGACCAAGCAATCTCCTTTTTGACGACATCAAACGACCAATTTCCCAAATTGGCAAGGTGTTGGGCTTCGACAAGGGCGTGTTCGCTTGCTTTCAATGCTTCTGTCCGTTGAGCCACCCGGTTTTCTAACTCCTGATTGGCTTGCCGCAACGCCTCTTCAGCCTGTTTGCGGTCAGTGACATCAATGCCAATGCCCCAAGATGCCCAGCCTGGAATCGGAAACTCCTCGGAGAGATTCGACCAAGCAATTGTCTTGATACTGCCATCTTTACAGGTGAGGTTCCATTCCCAATTGCGGTAGCAATTGCCCCGCTCTGCCCATTGGGTGATCATCTGTTGACGATAGGCAGCATTGGGATACACTAATTCCATCGCTCTGGGGTTGCCAATAATCTCCGCCGCCGAATATCCTGTTACCCGTGAGCATTCTTGATTCCAGATAATCAGGTTTCCTTCAATATCGAGGGCATCCAGCATTACGGGCATATTCTGCAACACGAGGCGCAGACGCTCTTCACTCTGGCGTAGGGCTTCCTCTGCCCGGAAGCGATCGCTAATTTCAGCTTGCAGGGAGGAGTTGGTTAAAGCTAAGGAGGCGGTTCGTTGTGCGACTCTATCTTCTAGCTCTTCATTTACTCGTTGTAGCGCTTCCTCTGCTTTCTTTCGCTCAGTAATTTCGTTTTTTAGCGAAAGGGCTGTCGCCTCCAGTTGTGCAGGGCTTGGGAGAGCTAGTGCTAAAGGAATCAATGGTGCTAGTAACACCGCTGTCGCTAGAGAGGCAAAGGCAGTAATGGCTTTGATCAACCCAGATAGCCAGTAGGTAGGGTGCCATAGTGTCCATACTTCCATCACATGAGTCGTGCCACAGGCAACAATGAAAGTGCCAAACAGCAGAAAAATCCAGTCAAACGGTACATCTCGTCTAGAGCGGACGAAATAGACCAGCATCAATGGAATTGAATAATAGGCTAGCGCAATCAGAGAATCGCTTACAACATGGAGCCAAACTAACCCTGGCTTCCAGAGATAGCAGTGTCCGTGGGGAATGAACCCGACTGCACTCAAAAGGATTTTAAAAATTTCTGGCATGAGGTCAAAGCAAGGCAAGTATCTTTATATCTTGTCTAGCTCATCCAGCAGATATTTGAGACTGATCCGCCTTCTTCATTGCATCTCCTCAAGCCTTTAAAACAAAAAAGGGCATCCATCAAGGATGCCCCTAGAATAACGGATTGCTAATCACTCCCTTAATACCATTTGGGCTTAAACTTGACACATTTGAATTTCTGAAACTACCGAGTGGCAAGGCTTTCAAAATCCAAAATCCAAAATCCAAAATCCAAAATGGTATAAGCGATAGAAAGTTAACTGTTTTTGTGAGATTCAAATTTTCTCTTCAGCGCCTGGGTGAATCCCAACGAAGCCCCAGCCAATGCAGAAATAGTAATCAGAGAGGAAAAAAGTAAGGAACTGGAAATATATTCTGTGAGCTTGCCTTGCCTGCCTGCGGATTCCCAACTTATATAGGCCATCAAGACGCCAGCAGAGATTCCTGCAATTACCCCTGTGATCCAAGCGCTGTTGATTCTTTTCATCAGACTTGTTTGCCCCTCTTGCACCTTTTGTACGGTGTAGTCTGAGACTTCTTGACCCAATTGCTCGTAGGCACCGATTAGGCGTTGTTCTGACTCTACAAGGCGCTGTTTAATCGGTGCAGGGGTGGCATCTTGGGCCTCAAGTCGAAAGGGAGGGACTGATACTCCTCCGTTGAGATAAATTCGGTATTCTCCAAATTGGTATTCATCAGAGAAAACAAAGCAGTCATGTCATCAGAAAATTTATTGATATCGTTGTGCAGATGGCTGGCGTAAGTGCTTTGAAATTGTGTCCAAGCTTTGGCCTCCAGCAACTCCGCTTGTGTATGACTTAGCTCAAGCAACGTGCGAGTTAAGTTCTGCTGACTTTGAAGAATATTCTCAATCTTTGAAGTGGGCTTTGCCTGAGATGACTGGCCTGGATTTTGTCCATTCATATTATGGTTAGATCCGTTGGATTCCAGTTGCTTTAAAGTTATTAACTTAGCTTTCTTTTCTGCTTCTTGAGGAGACAAACCTTCCCCAAGCAAATGAAAGTATAGGCGGACTTCATTTGCCTGTATTGGGTTGAGGGAGGAATCTTCAACATTAGAGTGGTTAAGCTGCTGTTGAGCTTTCGTCACCTCGTCAACCGATTGTAGCTTCAGTTCGTTTGTCAGTTCGGTCTTAGTGATGTTCATTCACTTAAAGCTCCTTAATTTGAGCGGTTTTTATTTGAGTTTCAACAAGTATTTTTGCTCGATTTTTCGGGATAACTTTTTGTCAAGGTTTACTCACAAACTCTATTGTTCTCAGGGTAATACTGTTGGGTTAAGATGGGTCTAACCCCTCAGTCTCCCTGTTTTATCTGGCAAGAGTTTAGCGTAATTGCTGTGATTCTGCAACGTCCTAACTAATGAACTTCAAAGCGGTGCGAGTGGCTGATTTTTTCGGCCATGAGTAAGGGCACGGCATTGCCGTGCCCCTACAATAATGGATGGATAATTTTTTTCCTGAAGTCCCTAAGAATGCACCCAAAATGGAACACTCTAATACAATTCAGGACGGTAAAGTTGACAGCTAATTGCTAATAGCTGACTACCGCTTAGGCACCCACAGATTCCTTAGCGGCGTACATCACCTCAAGGGTAATTTCACTTAAGCCACGCTCACGGGCAAACTTCTCAGTATTGCGCTTCACCTTACCGCGAACAAAGCCAGGAACCTTGTTCAGTTCTGCCTGAGCTTCTTTATTCCAGCCCAGGTCAGAATCAGCGGAGATTCCTTTGGTAATTACTTCTTTGGTGTCGTGACCGCCAAAGATTTCCAGCAGGTGGTCTTCCATTCCCAGTGTGAAGGAATTGTAGACCAAATCGGCCAGATGGTTGGTGCCTTCGTAACCGACGAATGGCTTATAACCGAGGGGGAAGTTTTGGATGTGAACGGGAGCGGCAATTACACCGCAGGGAATGTTTAGCCGCTTGCCGACGTGCCGTTCCATTTGGGTGCCGAAGATAGCGGAGGGTTCAATACGAGCGATCGCATCCCCAATTGCCCCATTATCATCACTGATGAGCACTTCATCACAGTACTCGCTTACCTGCTCCCGGAACCACTGTTCATCGTACTTGCAGTAAGTGCCCGCCAAGACAACGTGAATTCCCATCTCCCGCGCCAGAACCTTAGTCATAGCAGCAGCGTGGGTATTATCGCCAAAGACGACAGCTTTCTTACCCGTCAAGTTCTGGCAGTCAATCGAACGAGAGAACCAAGCAGCTTGGGAAACGTAAAGGGTTTGGTTGTTGATGTATTCTTCATAATCAACATCGGCACCTTGAGCATTCAGCACCTGCTGAATCTTGCGGACACAACGCGCCGTTTCCACAACACCCATCGGGGTGATGTCTACATAAGGCGTCCCAAATTCTTGTTCCAGGTAACGCGCTGCCATTAAGCCGATTTCGCGATAAGGCACCAGGTTAAACCAAGCGCGGGGCAAATTCTTCAGGTTTTGAACCGAAGCACCCTCTGGAATCACCTCATTGACCTCAATGCCGAGGTCAGCCATCAACCGCTTCAGTTCGGTGCAGTCGTGGTGATTGTGGAAGCCGAGGGAGGTAATGCCGATGATGTTAACCGAGGGCTTTTCGGTTTTGCCTTCTGGCAGATTGCCCTTCTTCTGAGCCTTGGCGATGTAGAATTGGACGATTTGCTCCAGGGTGCGGTCGGCGGCTTGCAGTTCATTCACCCGGTAGTGGTTCACATCCGCCAGCATCACGTCCCCTTTCGCATCGATCTGGGCGCGCTCTACAAAGTTTTGTAGGTCTTCTTGCAGAATGCTGGAGGTGCAAGTGGGGGTGAGGACAATCAAGTCGGGGTTTTCCTCGGCATCCTTACGGGTGATGTTGTTCACCACTTTTTCCTGGGAACCGCGTGCCAAGACGTTCCGGTCAACGGAACTGATCGTAACTGGGGTAAAGTTGCGATCGCGTTCCAGCATGGAGCGCATCACGTTGAAGTAGTCATCTCCAATCGGTGCGTGCATGATCGCATGGACATTCTTAAAAGAACTGGAGACGCGCAAGGTGCCAATGTGGGCCGGGCCTGCATACATCCAGTAAGCCAATTTCATACGCTGTTCTCCCTTGGTGTGGCTTGCTAATGCTTAGTTTTGCTCAGGCAAGAGCACTAAATTCATTTTTGGATTGCCTCTGATTTTCTCAGAAGTAGGGGTATGCACTGACGGCAGTATCAGACCCTTTTAGAGCGGTGCAAATCGGGAAAAAGTGCTTGATGCTTAAGATGCAGCCGTTTTTGATGCGATCGCGCTTGATGCCATCTGCAACTATTCTTAATCTTTGGTCACATTCCTTCAATAGGGGCTAGAGCGTGTTTTCTCGCTCCACACCCCCCCAGCCAGAGTTGAAAAGGGGGGAGAATGAGCGTCAAAGTCCCCCTTTTTAAGGGGGATTTAGGGGGATCTGAATGTGATGGGGAAGGCGAAAAAACACGCCCTAGGGAAGAGGTCTTTTCATTCTTTGTTGTGTGCGACCATGCTTGGCAAGCTAACTCTAAAATAGAAGCTGGAAAAAGATATTTTATCCTTCATTTGAAGCGCTAAATTAGAGTGTTTAGCTTTGTAATTAAAACCTGACCAACCAAGGCTTAATAGTTTTCTCTAGATGGTAAGATTAGGGCATAACCTGACACCTAGCGAGAAATATATGGCTACTCATGAAATTTCTCTGACTGCGGACAGTGACTGGTTTAGTGTTGTAATCGATAGTCCCGCAGATGCCGTTTTTGGAAAAACAACTAAAATCTCAGGCAGTATGGGCGATCTAAATGTATCTATCAAAGAAAAAGAACTTTCTGGGAATTCACCTCAGTATAATCAACATAACTTTAATATA
>DATNPI010000078.1:0-3165 GCA_036703325.1 Coleofasciculaceae cyanobacterium | reverse complement strand
TCAGCGCTATGGCTTGCCGATTCTCTCGCCAGTGGATGACAAAGGCAACTTGACCGAAGAAGCTGGAAAGTTTGCCGGGTTAAATGTGCTTAAGGATGCCAATGAGGCAATCATTCAGGCAATGCAAGAAGCTGGTTCCTTACTTAAGGAGGAGACTTACGGTCATAAATACCCCTACGACTGGCGCACGAAGAAGCCAACGATCTTTCGGGCAACCGAGCAGTGGTTTGCTTCGGTAGAGGGATTCCGAGATGAGGCACTTCATGCGATCGCATCCGTGAAATGGATTCCTTCCCAAGGTCAAAACCGCATCACCCCAATGGTGGCAGATCGTTCCGATTGGTGCATCTCCCGCCAACGCAGCTGGGGCGTCCCAATTCCGGTGTTCTACGACGAAGAAACCAACGAACCACTGCTAAACGAGGAGATAATCGCTCACGTTCAGGCAATTTTTGCGGAAAAAGGATCAGATGCTTGGTGGGAACTGTCGGTAGAAGAACTGTTGCCGGAAAAATACCGCAACAATGGTCGCACCTACCGCAAAGGCAGCGACACGATGGATGTCTGGTTTGACTCCGGTTCCTCTTGGGCAGCAGTCGCTGAGCAGCGGGAGGGTTTAAAGTATCCCGTGGATATGTACCTGGAAGGGTCAGACCAACACCGGGGTTGGTTCCAGTCCAGCTTGCTCACCAGTGTTGCCACTAACAGCTGTGCGCCTTACAAAACCGTCCTCACCCACGGCTTTACAGTGGATGAGCAGGGGCGCAAGATGAGTAAATCCCTGGGGAATGGCTTCGACCCGATGGAGGTGATTGAGGGGGGTACAATTCAACTCCAAAAGAAAGATAAAAAAGAGAAGGTAACGCTGCCGCCTTATGGAGCTGATGTATTGCGCCTGTGGGTGTCATCGGTGGATTACTCGGCGGATATTCCCCTGAGTACGACTATCCTCAAGCAACTGGGAGATGTCAGGGGCAAGATTCGCAATACTGCACGGTTCTTGCTGGGGAATTTACACGACTTTGATCCGGAAAAGCATACGGTACCTTACGATCACCTTCCCGAATTAGACCGCTACATGCTGCACCGAATGACGCAGGTGTTTGAGGAAGTCACGGAGGCGTTTGAAACTTATCAGTTCTTCCGCTTTTTCCAGACGATACAGAACTTCTGCGTGGTTGACTTGTCGAACTTCTATCTGGATATTGCCAAAGATCGGCTCTACATCAGCGCCCTTGACTCTCCTCGCCGTCGCAGCTGTCAGACGGTGCTACGGGTAGCGTTAGAGAATTTAGCACGAGCGATCGCACCTGTGCTGAGTCACATGGCAGAGGATATCTGGCAATACCTCCCCTACAAAACGCCCTACCAATCTGTATTTGAGTCCGGTTGGGTGAAGTTAGAGGAGCAGTGGAAAAACTTAGAACTTGGCTCATTTTGGACAACCCTGCGAAACATCCGTGCAGAGGTTAACAAGTTATTGGATCAGGCTAGAACAGAAAAGATGATTGGCTCTTCTGTAGAAGCCAAGGTGTTGCTATATATTATCGATAAAGAGAAGTGGCCTGAGGTTCGACAGCGCCTAGAATCCCTTAATCCACAAGATAGTCTTAGCGGTAATCGGGTAGATGAGTTTCGCTACCTGTTCTTAGTCTCCCAGGTAGAAATACTAGACTCCCCTGAGGCAATTCAAAATGCTCAGTATAAGACTCAGACTGCAACCCTATTAATTGGTGTGGTGAAAGCAGATGGGGAAAAATGCGATCGCTGCTGGAACTTCTCGGTTCATGTGGGCGAATCGGCTGAACATCCCACCTTATGCGAACGCTGCGTTCCCGCCTTAGAAGGTCAATTTTAACCTCGGATGGACACAGATTAATCTGTGTCCATCTTTGTTTATCTCCGGTGTTTACTCAAGATTCGCTAAATTCAGCTTATTTTTATCGCTTTTATAGAGACTTTCAGAAGCCACTAGCTTCTGTAAAAATTCATCGGTTAACTTTGCGAAAGCTTTAGCTCCAGAGGAGTTGGGAGTGGCAAGTACTACTGGCATAAAACTGTCCACAGCTTTGGCAACATTCACATCCATTGGAATGCGAGTCTTGAACAGTTGAGTTGGGGTGAAATCCTCAGTGACTCGCTGCATCACTTGGTTATAGTACCTGCCGATAAGACCACCTGACAGGATAAAGACAATACCCAGTAATTTCAAATTGAGGGGACTGTCAGATTTATGACTTTCTTTCAGCCTAGCAATCCGCCTTTCTAGAAGTTGAATTCCGACAACAGATAAAGGTTCAGGTCTTGCTGGCAGTAAATAAAAATCACTAGCAACGATGCCACTTCTCGTCAAAAGATTGTAGCCAGGGGCACAGTCTAAAATAATATAATCATAGTTATTAATAATAGGCTCTAAGATACCCTTGATTAATAGCCTCTCAAACTGATTCCAAATTACATTAAAATCGCGATCGCCTTCATCAATCGCTTTCTGGTGAAGCATTTCAGAGACTAAATACTCATCATAGAGGTCAATATCCCCAGGTAGCAAATCAAGTCCCTTAACGTTACAAACGTAGGGCTTAATGATATCTTGTATAGTAAATTTACTTTGACTACTGGGTTTAATTGCCTTATAAATTAGCTTGCTCAACGTGCGTCTTTCTCGCCTAACTTTAGCAAAATCGTGAGGCGGCATCATGCTGAGCGTCGCACTAATTTGTGTATCTAAATCCACAACTAAAACGCGCTTTCCATGATTTTTTGCCAAGCAAGTAGCCAAATTAACGGTGAGGGTCGTCTTCCCAACACCGCCTTTCATATTGACTGTGGCAATGACCAATCCCATGAATAAAATCCTTTTGGAGAAACGTTGCCTGGTTTTGGACGAACTAATCCAGGATACTTGAGCACCGGGTCAGTTGTTGTAGTCTTCATCATAATCAATGATTTCCCGGTCGCTAGGCAATACTAGGATTGCTTTGAGCTTAGTTACGGCTTGCTCTAGGTGTTGGTTATATCCAGTAATAGAGCGCACTTGTGGGAGAAGTTGTGTGATCTATGGAGTAATAATCGCACTGTTGAGAGGTTCTATGGCTCCAGTGGGAGTTGGGGTAAGGCTGGGATGGGAGCGGCGGTATTAGGCTGAGTTGCTGCATTGGTAGG
>DATNPI010000072.1:0-5872 GCA_036703325.1 Coleofasciculaceae cyanobacterium | reverse complement strand
TGGTTCAGGCACAGGTTTAGGGATGTCGATTAGTTACAAGATTGTGGTCGAAGAACACGGGGGTCGATTGGAGTGTATTTCAGCACCAGGGCTAGGAGCAACATTCTTAATTTACATTCCAATTAGCCAATCCTTGTAGCGGTTAAGGGGGATTCTATGCGTGTTGAAAAATCAAGTTGGGTGAGATTAGTGTTCCAGTGGCGAGGGTCAGTTGCCCCAAAAGTGCTTCCCGGAGTCCTCTTGTGTGCTGGATTGGGATTTGTTATCTCCATACTTGACTATTTTGAATTACCAGTATCCTGGCAGGGGTTCGATATTGTCATTACCAATGTGTCCTACAACCTAGTCTTAGGTTTATTATTAGTTTTCCGCACAAATACCGCCTATGAGTACTTTTGGGAAGGAC
Source organism: Coleofasciculaceae cyanobacterium (assembly GCA_036703325.1). Taxonomy (GTDB): domain Bacteria; phylum Cyanobacteriota; class Cyanobacteriia; order Cyanobacteriales; family Coleofasciculaceae; genus DATNPI01. The sequence goes on along the minus strand of DATNPI010000072.1, from coordinate 5,466 downwards.
GTAAAGCTTGGGGAAGTTTAACAGCAAATATCCGCAATTTAGGGTATCTAATTTGGGTATCAATTATTGAAGAGGAACCGAAAGATCGAGAAAATAAGGTGTCAAATATGAGGTTATTAGTTGCCTTTGCGATCGCTACCAAATTGCAATTGCAACAACAGCCAGTAAACAGTGAGTTAGAAGCGCTGATGAACCCAGAGCAAGTTCAATGTCTCAAAACTGTTAAGTCTACACCACTACAACTGGCTGTTTGGATTGGGGATTACCTACAGAAGCAGTATCAGCGAAATTTAGTCAGTGCTAATCAGCTGACGGCAATGAATGGCTTGATCAACAATTTGTTAGAAGCTCTAACTACCTGTGAGCGTATTTCGTCAACCCCAATACCCTTGGCTTATGCGATTTACCTGAAACGATTGTTGCTGATCTATTGCATTTCTCTACCCTTCCAAGTCGTCCATACTTTGCATTGGTGGACTAGCCCGATCGTCGCTACACTGAGTTTTGTCTTGCTGGGCATTGAAGAAATCGGGACGGAAATTGAAGATCCTTTTGGAGACGATGCCAATGACTTGCCCTTAGAGGAGTTTTGCACGACGATGAGAAATAACATTGAAGATTTAATTACGGTTAACAGTCAGAAGAAGTTAGGAGTCACCAATCCTGAGTTAGAATTAAGCACTTACCCTTCATCTCCTAGCTTGCCAAGCTGATAGCTGAACGCTAATAACGTGACGGAGCGGTTTATCTAAGAAATTTGAATCAGAGAGTGCTACCAATGGAATTTATTAAAGTTCAAGTGATGTTTGAGAATGCTCCACGACGCTCGCACAAGGACCACTCAGCTGAATTGGAAGATTTAAACGGAGAGCGCGTGGAATTATCCCGACTCCCCTGCTGTGGAGAGTTGATCTCCTTTCCTGACGGGAAGTTACATACTGTAGGACCATGCTTCAGTGTCATAGAGGTTGTACACTTCGCTTCCCCAAGTGAGAGCGGTTTAGTCGGTCAACTCACACTACGTAAGTGCTTCCCAAGGTAAGTCACCTCTGTGTCTGTTTCATCTCAGGTCTTGTACCTGCCCATTCAGCCGCTAGAGACTTATACCATTTTCATAAATTAAGCGACACCTGGAAGATCCCCCTAAATCCCCCTTAAAAAGGGGGACTTTAAATTCTCAAGATGTTCCCCCCTTTTTTACTCTGGCTTGATGTCATAAATCTTGGTTCTAGATACGTCCAACCAAGGTAGCGATCGCTCTGACTAATTCCTCCGGTTCCACAGGTTTGGAAATGTGCAGTTGAAACCCCGCCGCGATCGCCTGCTGCTGGTTATACTCTCCTGCATAAGCCGTGAGCGCAATTGCTGGGAGCCTTGCTCCCCGTTCTGCTGACAAAGCCCTCACCTTTCGCATCAGCATATAGCCATCTACTTCTGGCATCCCAATATCAGAAAGCAGGACATCGGGCACTGATTGGTTCAAGGCAGTTAGAGCCTCCTCGGCTGATGCCGTTATAGTAACGTCAGCTCCCGACTGCTCTAAAACGAAAGCGACTAATTCCCGAATATCAGGTTCATCATCCACAACTAGAATGTTTACTCCGCTGAGGTTAGCAAAGCAATCAGGTTGCACCTCATCTTGAGTTGCCTCCCCATCAGCCACCATCAAGGGTAATCTGACAGTAAAGATTGCCCCTAATCCCTCTCCTGGACTTTCTGCGAGTACAGACCCACCATGTAGTTCTGTCAGATAGCGAACAATCGCTAATCCTAACCCCAATCCGCCAAATTGACGCGTTGTTGTGCTGTTCTCTTGACGGAAGTACTCAAATACATAGGGCACAAACTCTGGACTGATACCCTTGCCAGTGTCACTCACCTGAATCTGGGCATATTGGTTTGTTGTCTGTTGTCCGTTGCGACTGACTACTGACCACTGACCACTGACTACCGACAATCGAACTTCTACCCGGCCCCCTTGGGGTGTGAACTTGACGGCATTAGAGAGCAGGTTCCAAACTACTTGCTGTAAGCGATTTGCATCACCTGAAACCTGTCCAACATTGGAATCAAGCTCTGTCTGAATTTGAATGTCTTTAGCTTGGGCTGCCAATCGCACAGTTTCCAGTGCGGCTTCAATCGTCGTTACCAAGTTCACTGAACTAACATTCAAGACCAGTTTTCCTTGCAGAATGCGAGAGACATCCAGCAAGTCTTCTATCAGTTGGGTCTGTAACTTGGCGTTCCGCTCAATGGTTTCTAAAGCTCGGTCAGTCGCTTTCTCATCCAATTTGCGCGACCTGAGCAGCTTTGTCCAGCCGAGGATGGGGTTGAGGGGCGATCGCAATTCATGGGACAGCACCGCCAGAAACTCATCCTTAATCCGGTTGGCGGATTCGGCGGCACTTAGTGCCGCTTCGCTAACAGCCCTAGCACGTTGCTCGGCTTCATATAAACGGGCGCGTGCGATCGCTTGGGCACACTGCTGTCCTAAAGTGACCATAAAAGCCCGGTCTTCTTCACTAAATCCCATGGCATTGGGGAAGCTAAAGCTCATTCCCCCAACCGTGCGTCCCTCTGCCGTTAAGGGAATGCAAGCGAAGGCGCGATTCCCCGTGATACTCGGCACATGAGCCAGAATACTATACTGCATGATGAAGGCTTCGGCACTCTCCAAGAAAATGGGTTGCCCAGTCCGCACTGTTTCTGCCACCGGCAATTGGGCTGTAACAGGGAAACACCGCCAGGAGTCGATCACCTCTTGAGGCAAGCCAATACTCTCCACAATTTCGAGAGAAGTATCATCCTCAAGTAGCAGTGCCACAAAGCCAGCCCCTGACCCCAGAGCCGCAATTCCTTGATTAACGACCACTGAGGCAACTTGGGCAGGGGTAAGTGCTTCAGAGAAAGCAGCAGTGACGGCTTGTAGACGCATTGTGCGGGCAGCGGCTTGCTCCGCCCTATGGCGTGCTTGATGCGCTTGCCGATACAGTCGAGCATTATCCACTGCCAGGGCAGCACGACGGGCAAGTTCCTCGGCTAGCGCCAAATCCGCTTGGTCGTAACAACGACCTGACTCAGCTGAGATGAAGGAGATCGTACCCAACGTTCGAGAACGAGCCAACAACGGCACAATCATTACCGACCTGAAACCCACCTCACACAGGATTTGCAAGTGTTCGGCATCGCGGGCGGCTTCCACCAAAAGGTGGTCGGGAATGTCGGGATAAAGCTCCGATTGCCCCGTGCGTAATACATGAGCTGCACCACGCGGTGCATCGGGATCGAAAGGATACTTTTGATTGATCTGTTCCGCCCATACTACCTTTGCTGGGTTGACGTGGGCTGTTGCTAGCGGTTGAACTGAGCCATCTTCTTCAACCAGGTGGACGGTACACCAATCAGCCAACTGAGGAACACTCAGGTGCGCTATGCTCCCCAGCGTAGTGTGGTAATCCAGCGAACTAGAGAGAACTCGACTTGCCTCAGCGAGATACTGCCGTGCCCGTTCAGCCCGCTTGTACTCAGTCAGGTCGATGGCGAAGAAAACTCCACTTTCTGAAGTTCCTTCGAACCTGCCTCCACCAACTAAAATCGGAACGCGACTCCCATCTTTGCGGATAAATTCTTTCTCGTAGGGAGTACAAAAACCCAACTCTAATGCTTCCTCAGATGCCCGCTCATCCAGATAAGCATACTCTGGCGGGCAAAAGTCTGTCCAACGCAATCCCCGTGCCAGAAACTCTTCTCGTGTGTACCCCAGCAGGTTTAGCAGAGCGTCATTGGTAACTGGAACGTCGCCGTTGAGATGATAGAAGCCCATCGCGCTCATATTGGAGTCAAAGACGCTTCTAAAGCGCGATTCACTCTCTCGCAGTGCCTGTTCAACTCGCTTGAGTTCAGTGATATCTAATGAGGTGACGCCAACTCCCAGTACCTGACCATCGGGTAAACAAACTGGATAGTAGCTAACCAGGCTATGTCGGAGTATTCCGGATGGATTGGTTTCGCCGCTGATCTCCTGGTTTAACAATGGCTCTTTAGTCCGCATTACTTGCTGAAAAATCGGTGCCAGTTGGGGTGCCCATTCAGGCAAAACTTCCCATAAGGTACGACCCAAGTGTTCGCTTAACGGCAGACCATTAATGGATGCAAGCGCCTCATTGGCATGAATGTAACGGAGGTCGCGATCCAGAAACGCTAGACCAATGGGTGAACTGGCAAGTAAGGCATTGAGCAGGGTTTTACTCTTCGAGAGATCTTCCTCTATCTGCTTGCGAGCAGTAATGTCGCTGACTAGAGAGATAAATCCTTCGACAAGTCCTGCTTCATTGTGGTGTGGAATGTACGTAACGTTGACAACGCGCCTCTCGCCGTTTTTGTCGGTTCTGCTGCTCTCGTAATTGACTTCTTGTCCTGAGATCGCTGCCTCTATGTACTGGCGAATCGCCTCGTAGTCTGACTCGCCCAAGAATTCCCGTACATGTCGGTCTAGAATTTCGTTACGGGAATATCCGAACCACTCTTGGTAAGCTCTGTTGATGAAGCGGGAGTGCTGTTGAGCATCGACGTAGGCAATCATGACGGGCACAGCATCGATGATCAGCGTCAGTTCATCTTCCTTTGTCCTCAAGTCGTCGAGCAGTTGTTCAACAGAAGCATATGCCTTAACAAGGTCTGTCGCCTCAAGGGTATGAATAGATTGCCAACGGCTGTCAAGGACAGAAGTATCAACGCGATCGCTTTCTTCTACAACCACCGCCTGTCTTGCCTGGGAGGACAGTGTGTTCGTCTGTTGCTCCTCGACCGGATTGCCTGTATTCGACTGTAAGCTGCGGGCGTAACGTTCCACCAGTTCCGACTTGGAGATGCCCTGAACACGAGCTTGCTTTTCGAGAGCCTGCCAAGCCGTCTTCGTCAAGGACAGGCTGACCCCCTGTTTGGATTCTGAGTCCCAACTGTTAATAAACTTACCTGTCTTATCACGCTTCATTCAAGACTGCCCGTATGCCTACACGGTCATTTTCATTAAATCTGACTTTGGTCTGAGTAAGAATCTGTCTTAAGAAGGAAGAAGAGTTACCAGAAGTTGGAAATATCTAACCGGAAAGCTCTTCAAAAAACGTTCATCGAGCAAGCTGTGCAACAACTGCAACTAACACATCGGGTTCTACTGGTTTGGGGATATGCGTTTGGAAACCAGCTTTAATAGCTTGCTGACGATCCTCTTCTCTGGCATACGCGGTTAGCGCGATCGCTTGCACTGGACTTTGCCGCGCTTCGCTAACACGCTGCTGGTCTTCGCCTTGCTCCGCTAACGCTAATGGCGTAGCTTCGCTTAACTCAGAAAGACGCCCAGCTTGCTGCAATTCCCAAGCCCTGATCTTGCGAATCAGGGTGTAACCATCTTCTTTTGGCATCCCAATATCGCTGACCAAGACATCGGGCTGCAACTGTTTGAATATC
>DATNPI010000069.1:0-32965 GCA_036703325.1 Coleofasciculaceae cyanobacterium | reverse complement strand
TTATGTCCAGATTTGCTGATTGGGACGGCTCCATACTTCCGCCGTCCCGCTTTTCCTCCCCTCCCTATCGGGGTTCATTCTTGCCTACGGCTACGAAAATCACCCCGCTTGAGGAAGGGGATTCTCGCGATTCTGTTGAGCGGAATTTTTTATGAACCCCATCCTTTCCGGTTTTATTGCTAGTTTAATCGCCGGACTCGCCACCGCCGTTGGTGCTTTGCCTGTTTTGTTACCCATTAAATTGACTCAGCGAGTTCAAGCAATCATGCTGGGGTCTGGTGGTGGAGTGATGCTAGCAGCTTCGGCTTTCTCGTTGATTATTCCGGGTACAGAGGCCGCGATCGCACAAGGGGCCTCTAAGATGGGTGCCGCCTTAATTATGGCTGTGGGCGTTCTCCTAGGAGGCGCGTTTTTGCTATTGAGCAACAAATATCTCCCTCACGAACACTTCTCTAAAGGGTCAGAAGGCATCAACCCACAAAATCTTAAACGTATTTGGCTATTTATTGCAGCCATTACAATTCACAACTTTCCTGAAGGTTTAGCCGTCGGCGTCAACTTTGGCGCTGGCCATCCTGCTGATGGTATCCCCCTGGCTGTAGGCATCGGTTTGCAAAATATCCCAGAGGGTTTAGTCGTGGCAGTGTCTTTGGTAGCTGAACAATACACGGCTGGTTACGCTTTGGGCATTTCTCTGCTTACTGGCTTAGTGGAACCCATTGGCGGCTTGATTGGTGCTGGGGTTGTTGCGATCGCTCAACCAGTCTTGCCCTTGGCAATGGCCTTTGCCGCTGGTGCCATGCTATTTGTCATCAGTGATGAGATTATCCCTGAATCGCATCGCCAAGGTCAGGAGCAAGAAGCAACTCTAGGAGTGATGGTAGGTTTCGTCGTCATGATGCTTTTAGATATTGGCTTGGGTTGATGAGCGATCGCTTTCCTGCTTAAGAACACTCAACAGAGGGCCTGCAATAACAGATAATTAATCCCTGAACCCTAACAACTAATAACCAATGGCTAAAACTGCATGGGTGTTTCCAGGGCAAGGTTCTCAGGCGATCGGCATGGGAGTGGATTTATTAGACCTACCCTTGGCTAAGGACAAATTTGAACAAGCAAAGGAGATTCTGGGTTGGGATGTTCTAGAGATTTGTCAAAGCCCAGATGACAAAGTATCCCGTACCCTCTACACGCAACCTTGCCTCTATGTCGTTGAGAGCATCCTTGCTGACATCCTGATCGAGCGAGGCAATATCCCAGATTTATTAGCAGGTCATAGCTTGGGAGAATACGTTGCCCTCTACGTCGCCAAAGTATTTGACTTTGATGCAGGATTACGCTTAGTCAAGCGTCGAGCAGAACTCATGGATAATGCTTATGGTGGAATGATGGCGGCTCTAATTGGGTTTGACCGCGAACAGCTCGAACAACAAATTCAGCAAACACCTGACGTTGTCCTCGCCAATGATAATAGTCCCGCTCAAGTAGTAATTTCTGGGACACCAGAAGCGGTTCAGAATGTTCTAGCTCAGATAAAAGTGAAACGTGCTGTCCCCTTAAAGGTGTCAGGTGCCTTTCACTCTCCCTTAATGGCAGAAGCCGCCGCAGAGTTCCAAGATGTCTTGCAGTCTGTCCCATTTGCCAACGCCCAGTTTCCAGTACTGTCGAATGTGGAACCCGTGCCAACTGTCGAGGCAGATGTCTTAAAGAATCGCCTCCAGCGTCAGATGACGGGAAGCGTGCGCTGGCGAGAAATCTCCATGCAACTGCCAGTAGAAGGCATCGAGCGAGTCGTAGAAATTGGTCCAGGAAAAGTCCTCACTGGTCTAATCAAACGGATGTGTCCTAACTTAGTTTTGGAAAATGTTGGTAGCTTCGCTGAGTTACCTGCCTAGGAATTAAGGTGTCTAACCTTTAACCTTCCAACCTTTAACCTTCCAACCTTTAACCTTTCAACCTTTAACCTTTCAAATTTCATGGGCAAAAGTCGCGAACCTTTGGCCAGCTTAATGCTCTACCACGCCTTTAAGTGGTCAGTAGTCAGCCCGGTGCTTCACGGTTACCTTCGGGGTCACATCTATGGTGCCGAAAATGTGCCCCACGAAGGGCCACTGGTGGTGGTGAGTAACCATGCCAGTGACTTTGACCCGCTGATTGTGTCCTGTGCTATGCGACGCCCAGTCGCATTCATGGCAAAGGAAGAATTGTTTCGTATCCCCCTGTTGAAGCAAGGAATTCAGTTATACGGCGCTTACCCAGTGAAGCGGGGGGCGGCAGACCGGAGTGCGATTCGCTCTGCTCTCAATTGTCTATTAGAGGGGTGGGCTGTTGGTCTGTTCTTGCAAGGAACACGAACACCCGACGCCCGAATTCCTGAGCCGAAACTAGGTGCAGCTTTAATTGCGGCTAAAGCGAAAGCACCACTGCTGCCGGTTAGTTTGTGGGGCACCGAGGCAATTTTTAAAAAAGGCTCACCAGTACCGCGATCTGTGCCAGTAACCGTGCGGATTGGTCAGGTGATTGATCCCCCCACTTCCACAAAACGGGAAGAATTGGAAGCCATCACGCAACATTGTGCGGTAGCAATTCATACCCTGCATGACTTGGGGCGCTAAAATAAGCGGGAATCAAATTTAAAATTTTTTAAAAATGCAGGATTTTAGAGCAGAATTAGCAGAATGCCTTGATGAAGCTGAGTTAGATTGGCTAAAACCCCACATACAGCGTGACGTAGTTGTGGTTGTCAATCAAGAATTAGATTTGCTCGATGTTGGGGTAGCGATCGCAACTGATGATGTCGTTTCCGTACAGCATTGGATTAGCGAGCAACTGCTTCATAAGCCTTTCCCGGAACAAATAGCAGATTGGAACAGTGGTCAGACCAAGCGCTTCCAGGCTCTGATTGTGCAACCCTACGTCTTGGTGCAAGAATCAGCTGCGTGACATACACCAGACGCTCACCCTATCGGGTAGAGCGCTGGCTTCTCGGTGACTTCTGCTACTTTAGGGGGCTGATGCAAGATCTGAGTTTTCCCCATTCCCCGCCTGACCAATAACCTAAGCCTTCAACCCGACTTGATGTTACCTCACAAGGTCTGAAATGTCTGATGCATCGCGGAGGGTGGCACCCGTATGACCGGTGGTAATCCAAAGGATAGCTCTTGCGCCATCGCGAATTACTTTCTCAATCGGCTCAGGCTCACGTCCCGTAGGAATAGCAACAGGCTTGAGGGCAATTCCCTTGCTACCAAACACAATTTCACCGATAACACGAGCACGACGCATATGGTCGTCAGAGGTAATCAAATAAACGCTATGAATCCCCTCAGCTTGCAACTTATTAACTAAGCTCGTGAAGTTAGTTACTGTATCCTGGGCCTGATAGTCCAAGTTAACCCGATTTTCATCAATTCCTGCCTTTGCGAACACCCGTTGTGCATATTCCTCGGGGGCACCAGAAGACACCCAAATTGGTAGTTCTGGGTGCTGCTGTGCAAACTTCGCCGCAAACAACTCTCGCTCCTCCTCTCCCCCTAAGACAAAAATGGCTTCCGGTTGCACAAAATGGCTTTCAATTTCCTTGTAACCACACATGAGCGCAACCGCCACCACTGGCACCAGCCAGGGAAATAATCTAAATCTAGAGCGCTGAGTTTGGGAAAACACGTCTGGACTGTTACGGGTAGAAATCCTTAAAAGCATGAATAAATAGATAAATCAGGTTTTCTTTATGGCACTTCTCTACTTATGTACTACACATCGGCTTTTCCTCATCTATCCATATCTCTACCTCTCCAGCAATATGTAGCCTCAAAAAAGAGAAACAGTATAAGGAACGCTCTTTTGAGCGTTACCTGTAAATCTCCTTTCTGTAGCAATGTACCAGTTTAAGAGTACTGATAACTGCCTCGAAATTGATCAAAGAAAAGTCTAACTCCTATACTTAAAACTTTTCTCCTAAAAACTCTGGCAATCAGTACATATTTGTAAAAACTTGGTATTCACACTCTCAAAAGTTTACACGAAAGCATTAGCTTGCTATCACAAGGAAGCTTTAAGGATTTCTTATCCGAACTGACCCTGATTTGAGTAGTAGACGACGGGACTGGCCGGATTCGAACCGGCGACCTAGCGCTTCAGATTTGTGTGAGTTTCCCCACTCTCTGGACTATATCTTCACCATAAGCTCATAGCTTTTAGGTGGTGGCCGTTTAGTCTCTCAACCTTCCTGAGTCGAACGTCTAGGATTAGAACGTTATAAGTCAGGCTTGGCTCGGTATTGCCGTAGAGCGCAAGGTAAACTCATCACTCTTTAGGTTTCACCGAATTTGACCACATTCACTCATGGAGTTTCCTCCACGGTGCCCGATTGTTCAGGAGGCGCTTGCTCTATCCATCTGAGCCACAGCCCCAATGTACGCCATTCATTATAGCCAAAGCTGTTGACTAAAGAAGAGGGGAAGAGCAGACTTGCTCGACTGTCTGCTTTAATTTTTCCAAGCTTCTTGTTCAACAGGACTTACGCATTCCACCACGACGCCCCCCAAATCTGGGGGGAACCGGATTTACTCCCCCCTGCCAAGGTTGGGGGGTTGGGGGCATAACGATGGTGTTCGCGGAAGTCCTGTTCAAGTGACCATCCGCTATAAAACCCACGGGAATTTAGCGCTAGAGTGCCAGGGTTCTTGCCAAGGGCCACCGCCTGTTTCTACTCCGCAAACTGAGCTGTGTGCTTTCAAGATAATTTTAGATTTTCCCACCTGTCGCTCTCGTAGTTCCAGAGTCAGCTGACCTTGCATTGTGTCGCGGCAAAAGAAGATTAAGCCCTGTTGAGTAGGTGCCCGCAGAGGCATCCCCGGTAGATCTGTAGTGGCAGTCAACTCGACCTCATATTGAGAATTTCGCGCTTGCATCTGCCAGTTTCCCCAAGGCTGAATCTGCCAGCTGACTTCTGAGTTCCAGGGTACGAATTCATAAAACTTGCCCCGGTAGTGGATGCCAATCAAGGCAGCGGATTCCATCCACCAAAGCACACTTCGTCTACCGCCACCAGCAGTCAGGGCAAGGTCAGATTCATTGTCAAAGCTGTTGCAATTGAGCCAAAACCACTTCTGAGGAAAGGCACGACCCCAGTTTTTTTCACCATAGGCGGGGGCATCAGTAAATTCGTAGCGTTTGCCATTCCACTCAATCCAGCCGGTCGCCAGACCGTGGGCCATTAAAATCTGCCATCCTGGTTCAAATATTGGTAAATAAGAGAGCCAGCCGGCCGTTGATTGCTGTGGTGCGTCGGTATCAGCCCAACCATACACAGGCTTGATTTCATACTGCCAACGACAGTAGCGATCGCTTCCAGGGTCATGAATAATACCTTGATTCAAGGTTGCTGTCGCTTGATAGCCTTCCTTGATATGATGCTCAAACTTAGTTGGATGGAGGTACTGAGGTGGACTTTGTAAATCAGTTTTGCCCCAATGCCCCAACGCTAAAGATTCCGACGACGCCCAAAACTGCTTAACATTTGGGAAGGTACGCCAGAGATACTCATCATCAGGACCAAGAATTTGCGCTGCACCACCGCTACAGGGTTTACCGCCGATGGGGTCATCAATAGAATACATGAACGCAAAGGTTTGACCGCTAGACGCTCCTGGAGTCGCTACCGCTAGCTCCTCTGGAGCCACTCCGCTAACGCTATCAGGTAAGGTAACGCGGTAGTACCAACCTTCAAAGAAGCGTTCACCACTGCCGTCCCAATGGTATTCGCTATGGGGGGTTTGGAGAGGATTTACCATAGACTCAACGTGCTGATCTCTTCCAGTATGAGCTATTGCCTTCTCATCAGTGAGTGAGCCGAAAAGAAACCCAGCCGTTACAGCTGGGCGTCGAAAGGAGCATGTAGATGCCCCTAGAAGTAGATGCACCAAAGAACTAAATACCTCTTTGTGAGTTACAGCAGACTGAGGGGGGACATCCCCAAATTTGGCGAATGGGGGCAAGGCATCAGTCTTGGTCGGAGAAAAGGGGACAGAGACACTCCTCCAATCTAGGGATTGGATTCTTTCGCTAGACCCCATGCGCTTAAAGCGTAGCTGTTAGTTACTTGCGGTCTCACAAACTCTCAGGACTTACACAAAATTATCCATTAGTCCCTATGACTAGGGTAGGGTTGTTGCGTAAGTCCTAACTCTGTTGCTAAAGGCTACTGGATATCAGCAATAGAGTCTTAAGATAGAGGGCAATTGCCGTAAGAATTGCTAAACCTTAGTTACCGCATATATTACCTATAAGATAACGCGGTAGTACCAATCTTAAAAAAAGCGAACCACGCTACCAGTCCCGTGATATTCGTTAAAGAAAGTTTGGCTAAATTTGCCGCGATTTATCAAAAAATAAAATAATTATTTGCACAAATTTTTTAATAAGATAGAACTCAAAACTATTTTTTGGCTTAAGAATTTTATAAGCCACTGCTTATTTTCCTGGCATATTCATCGCGAATTTTTACTTGCTATTGGTCAGTATTAATTGGCAAACTATTGCTGTCAGGACTTATGCAAACACCATTGTTTTGCCCCCCCAACCCCCCAACCTTGGGGGAGTAAATCCGGTTCCCCCCAGATTTGGGGGGCGTCGTGGTGGAATGCGTAAGTCCTGGCTGTATATGGTTTTTAGAAAAGAACAACGAATAAAATGATTAACTAGAATTAAAATTTAAATATATAACATTTATTTGGGATTAATTAATCAGCCGCTTCATTATAAAAATTAACAGTTATTTAGGTTTTTTTTGTTATAGCCTAATCCTATAAGAAGTTCAGAAAACAAAAATTAATTTCAAGACTATCTGATGGAGGATTCTATTAGATGAATATTTTGCTGCGTCTAATTTTAGGAGGGGTACTTATCGGCATACCACTCGGCTTACTGCTTACGCCCGCAGGTCGATTTTTTCTCAAGTTGGCACAGGAATGGCGACAGCAAGCAAAAGAGAGGTTGGCTAAAAAGATGAAAGTTTTGAGCCAGCTTCCTAACGAGCGGAAGCGTCAAAAAAAAATACCCTTATCGGATGTGTCGGAAGACATCAGTCACTGGCTGAGAAAACGCTGGAGTCTAACGGCTCTACCCCTTGCTGGACTGAAATCAAGGTTGTCCAAGAGTATGACAATCGCCGCGATCGCTGTTGCTGTGGTCATAGCTGGGAATGTGGTTTCGGCGCAGGTAGGCCCTCCGCCTTCGCTCAAGACTGTAAAGGTTCCGGAGCCTGACAATCTTAACGACTTCGTTAAGGACAAGGTAGCCGCGATCGCGTTAGGAAAAGCACTGTTCTGGGATATGCAAGTTGGAAGCGACGGCATTCAGTCGTGTGCCACTTGCCACTTCCATGCCGGAGCGGACAACAGGGTTAAGAACCAGCTCGGTCCAGGGCTTTTGCGCGTGAATGCGGACAAGTCTCCGAATCCGGATAAAACATTCAACACGGGCGGGGCAAACTACCAGCTTAAGCCGGAAGATTATCCATTCCACAAGCTGGCAGACCCAAATAACCGTGCCTCAGCGGTTTTGAAGGACACTAACGACATTACCTCCTCCCAAGGAGTCTTCAACGCCGAATTTAAGGACGTGGTTCCTGGTAGTGCCGAGGACAAAGTGGAGTACAAGCCCGATCAGGATGGATTCAAAGTAGGAAACACGAACGTCCGCCGGGTGGAACCCCGCAACACACCGACCGTAGTCAATGCGGTCTATAACTTCCGCAACTTCTGGGACGGACGAGGTCAGAACGAGTTCAATGGGGTGAATCCATTTGGGTTAAGAGACCCCAATGCCAAGGTTTATATAGCCAAAAACCCAGCCAAGCTAGAAGAGGTGAGAGTCAAGCTCCTGAATTCGAGCCTTGCTTCACAGGCAGTAGGACCACCGCTCAGTTCCTTCGAGATGTCCGGTAATGGCAAAACATTCCAAGAGGTGGGCGACAAGTTCGGGACGCCCGATAAAGACAAGAGCGCTGGCAAAGGTAAGAAGCTCCCTCGGAAGACTGCGAAAAAGCTACTTCCCCTGAGGCCGCTTGGGAAGCAGATCGTGCATCCTGAGGACAGCGTCCTAGGTAAAGACAGCAGATCCCCTCAACCAGGTCTCAAAACGAATACCTACGAAAAGCTGATCGAGGCTGCCTTCAAGCCGGAGTGGTGGAAGTCCAATCGGATAATCCGGGTCTATCCTGACGGTACCCGGAAAGTTGACAACAAGCCGGATGGCGACTTGACGACTCAAGAGTACACGTTGATGGAGTACAATTTCTCGCTCTTCTTCGGGCTGGCAGTTCAGATGTACGAGTCAACACTGGTATCCGACAATACACCCTTCGACCAGTTCCGGGAAGGGAATGCTAGCGCTTTGACTGCCCAGCAGCAGCAGGGTCTCAATATTTTCCTGAACAACGGTTGCAACTTCTGCCACGCTGGATCAGAATTCACCGCTGCTTCGGTTTCAAACGTGCAGAAAAATGGCCGACTCACACGCTCACCCGCACCTGGGAACCCTATCGAAGACACCGGCTTCTTCAACATCGGCGTCAGACCTGACCTGGAAGACATCAGTTTGGGTGCTGACGACCAGCTGAAACCTGTGTCGCGACCTCTCTCGGAGGCGCTGCTAGCCAAGCAGGGGAAATTCAAGGAACTCTTCGGCCAAGACCCCAATATCACGATTGGTCCCACTGATACAGTGGTTGCCAACGGACTCTTTAAGGCTCCAGGACTCCGCAATGTCGAACTTACTGCCCCCTATATGCACAATGGTGGGATGTTGACCCTGCGGCAAGTAGTCGATTTCTATAGTCGGGGTGCGGGGGATGATAATCCACAGGTGCCTCGCCTCCCGGTGCTGAATCTGACCGAAGACCAAAAAGAGGCACTGGTGGCCTTCATGAAGGGGCTCACCGACGAGCGAGTCCGCTTCCACAAAGCACCCTTTGACCACCCGCAGCTGTTCGTCCCGAATGGTCATCCAGGGAACCAGACTTCGGTCACGGATGATGGCACTGGGAAAGCGACAGATGCCCTGTTAGAGATTCCGGCTGTCGGTCATAAGGGTGGTAAGGGTACCCCGAACTTCCTCCAAACCTTGGCTAAAGCTGCTCCCACTGCTGCGCCCTCCTATGCTCCTGGGGCGGGCTACACCGAAGGAGACTGCCCTGCCGGAACTACCTTTACACGTCTACCTGGAGGATTCGTTTGCCAGTAAGTGCAGGACAAAAACTGTAGCCTCTGCTGGTACTGAGTAGAATATTCCGGAGATTATCAAAGCCATAGCGGAAATGTCGATTAGCAAATGAACTTAGCGATCGCTTCCCTATGGCTTTTCTCAATCGCCGTGCGATCGCGCTTTGCTCACCAGCAAAGCCTTATGGAAAGGACACGCTAAGGCTACAATATAAATCAATATATATTAATTCGCGACAGTATGAAAAAATATCCTGGTAAATATCCAATCAATGCTTTATCAGATAGCACCAGTACAGCGAGCCAGTTTATTTGGTTAAAACCAGCGACTTACTTATTGCTACCAATAATTGCAGGGGTAGCGTTGTTGGGTGGCTGTTCCGGGTCGTCCAATCTTGTGCCTTCTCAACCAACGGCTCCTCAAACACTTGAGAATTCCAGCAATGAAAGTAACCGTCCTCTGACGCCAACTGAGGCTGACACAAATTTCGTTGTTGCAGTTGTAGAGAAAGTGGAACCGGCAGTGGTTCGAATTAATACTTCCCAAACTGCAAGAAATCAGGTGCCAGAGGAGTTCAATGACCCATTCTTTCGCCGCTTTTTTGGTGAAGGGCGACCCGCTCCCCCTTCTGAGCGAACTAGGCAGGGAGTTGGATCTGGCTTTGTGATCAATTCCAATGGTCAGATTTTGACCAATTCTCACGTTGTCAACAAGGCGGATACAGTGACAGTATCGTTCTCTGATGGGCGCAGTCTTGAGGGTAAAGTTCTAGGGGAAGACCCAGCAACTGACATAGCAGTTGTCCAGGTTGAAGCTAATAACTTGCCAACGGTGAAGCTAGGAAGTTCCCAGCAAGTAAAGTCAGGGCAATGGGCGATCGCTATTGGTAATCCCTTGGGTTTGGAAGAAACTGTAACACTCGGTGTTATCAGTGCCACAGATCGTTCCGGTAGCGATATCGGTGTTTCTGATAAGCGCATTGGCTTTATTCAGACAGATGCAGCTATTAATCCCGGTAACTCCGGAGGGCCACTACTAAACGCTCGCGGTGAAGTGATTGGCATTAATACAGCGATTATCCAGGGCGCTCAAGGACTCGGCTTTGCTATCCCGATCGACACAGCTCAACGGATTGCCCAACAAATTATTACTAAGGGAAAAGTTGAGCATCCCTACCTGGGTATCCAGATGGTAGCTCTCACCCCTGAGATTAAGGAAAGACTGAACAATAATCGCGATCGTAACATCCGCGTAGACGCAGACCGAGGTGTTCTGATCGTCCGGGTTGTGCGGGGTTCTCCAGCTGATAAAGCGGGATTAAGGCCAGGAGATGTCATCCAATCGATCAACAATCAGCCTGTCAATAAGGGTGATGAACTTCAACGGTTGGTGGAACAGAGCGGCGTAGGTAGCCAGTTGCAAATACAACTGCAACGTAGTGGACAGAATGTGAATGTAGCCGTGCGACCTGAGCCAATTCCAGTTCAAGGGGAGTAGCTAATAAAGAATTGGAGGTTATAAAAATGAAAGCTGTAGTAGTTGCACTCACCACACTTGTTGCCACAATGAGCTTAACCGTTCCGGTAACAGCTCAAATCCGAAATCCTTCTCAAGACTTTTTCCAACAGGGACGGGAGCGATTGGAAAGAGAAATACAGATTATCCAGGAAAAACCTCTCACCTCGGAACAGAGGCTTCAAAACCCCCAATCGGAACCCCTGCTCGAAGTTCGTCCTACTCCCACCAGCGACCCCAGCCAGAAGCTAAATGAGGTTGAAATTCCGAGGCAAAAGCCAAATCAGGGGGAAAACAGAGGTTCTTGAGCGATCGCATTGGTAGTAGGGTGAGCATTGCCCACCTTACATGTAGAAGTTCTGCGTAAGTCCTGAACTAAATTCGGTAGAAAAACCGTGATTACAGCCAATTTCCCACTAGAACGTAAGGTGCCCAGAAAAACGGCTGTGGTTTCTCTTTCATCAATTCTACTTGAGCAAGGCGGAGGGCTTCGGCTTTACTATTGTTTGGGTTGGCTAACTCCCGATAAAAGCGAGTCATGAGTTCCGCTGTACCCGCATCATCAACAAACCACAGTGTTGCTAGTGTACTGCGTGCTCCAGCTCTCACGGCTACACCAGCCAGTCCCAGTGCCGCTCGTTTATCTCCGGTTGCCGTCTGACAGGCACTGAGAACCAGTAGTTCAATTGCGCCTCTGCCCCCTACTTCTCTGGTTCGTAGCAGGCTGTTGAGCTGGTTAACGTTCAACGGACCATCCCAAGTGAGAATAAAGGTGTCTTCAGCATTGGAACTGAACTGACCATGAGTTGCTAGGTGAACTACTGGGAAAGGAACAGACTTGATTTCTTGTTGAATAGCGTCGTTGGTAAACTCCTGATTGAGTAGTAACTCACCGGGTAGCTGCGACCTGATTTGTTCCAATTCTCGCTTCACATTAGGAAGGGCAGAAAACTCTATAGGTTTTGTTGAACTGCTAGTACTCACTTGACGAGCTTCAGTGAGTCCAGCCTTCAGGGCAGAAAGCTTACCTCGTGCTAGACGTTTCGGGTCAAACAGTTGCAGCCCTGGTGTGAGAGCGATCGCATATTTCTCCACCAGAAACTGCTTACCATCATGAAGCACTGCCATCGGCAGATTCAGCAAGGGACCATCCAGCACAAAAACGAGAGTTTTGGTTTCACTTGCAGCAATGTCTTGCTCTGCGGGACGGATTAACCAATCGTACACCTGTTGGGCAAGAGGTAAGTGTGGCTCTCGTGGCGGGAGAGGACCGCATTCTCTGCCCTCGACTCCTATCCCTCCGCCTCGATTCTTACATTCTCTCTGCTCCGGTGCTAACCCTCTTCGATTCGGGTCAACAGTGTCAGGCGCAACAGTTTGCCGCAGGCGAGTAAAGACGTTTTCTACCTGATCTTGAGGCAGGCGAGTTGAGTAGTGGTGCAAACGAGCATTTGAAGGAGCATTTGGCAATGACAGAACTACCTCTAACCGCTCTTTTAAAACAATCGGGTAGATCACAGCAGCTTTCGGGTCAACCTCGTCGATCTGGATTGAGGTGCCATTCAAACAGTTTTCTCGAAAGAAGTTGCTCAGTTCTGCCAATTGGAGGGATTCAATTACCCTACGGGCTTGCTCCAAGTTTTCTTGACTAGGTTCGATACCTTCAGATTCCAACAGCAAGCCAACTAGCTCGCGATAGACAGGTTCGACGCTTTCTCGAAAAGAGAATTGGACATCAGGGTTAATACTGACCAAGTCACCACGCAGAGAATTGAGGGTCTCGAAAGCGGAAGTGTAAGCTGCGATCGCACCTTCCCTATCTCCCTTTGCCTTCAGTAGTCGTCCTAACTGCCACTGCCAGCGATAGGCAATATCCCCTGCATTAATCGCTTGAGTCACGAGCAGAGCCTGATTGGTGAGTTCTTGGGCACCGCCCAGTTGCCCAGTTTGTTCGTACAGTCCGCCAAGATTGCCGAGTGCGTAGGCGGTAGCTCGTTGGTCGCCCAAGTCTTTAGCTTGTTGGACAGCTGTTGCCAACAGCTGGGCTGCCTCATTGACCTCCTCTAGTGCCCCCCTTGGTGAGGAGACGTTAGTTTCAGAGGTTGATAACTTCATCAAACTCTGAGCTAAATTAATCCGAGCATAGACTCCCGTTCGATTGGGAGGTAAGTTACCAAGTTGGGAGCGGATTTGAGACCAGAGCGCTTGGGCTTCTGATACTTGCGCTTCTGGTAACTTTTTGGCTTCCTTGGTTTCTACCAGTAAGCTCAACTGATTTAATTGCGCCTGTATCCTTGTCGTGGGTGAGGTGGATACCTCGGCAGCCTTTTGATAAAAGCTCAAAGCATCATTTTCAATGCGTCTGGTTTTGTCAGTGTTGACATTCCTCTGGGCGCGAACAGTGTTACCTAAACTGAATAGAGTTGCACTTATCTCTGGAGGTGATTGTAAGCGCTGGGCTACGTCCAAACTCTGCCTTAAAACCTCCTCAGATTGTTTGAGGTTGCCGATTAATTGCAGCATATCGCCGAGGCTACGCAATCCAATGGCTTTTGTGAGAGAGTCGGGTTGGTCTTTGAGGGTTTGAATCTGCTGATCTGTTATCTGGCAGTCCTGATCATTAATCCCTAATGCTTGCAGTAATGTCTTGCAAGCCCGAGGATACAGACCCATATTTTGCAGGGCTTGGGCTTGGTTAATCTGGCTTTGGGTTATTCCGTCTTTCTTGCCGATTTGAGTATAGGTAATAGCTGCCTGTTGCCAGGTTTTTAGAGCTTGTTCAGGTTGTCCTAAAGATAATTGCAAACGACCCTGGATATCTAGGGTTTGAGCGAGAATTTGCGAGAGCGTTGCGCTGCTGCTTGCACCAGATCGCTCGGATGTCCCTCCCTTAGGTAAGTTGCTGGTATTTTCCCCGGATTGCAGCAGTTTGAGACTGTCGGTGATTGCTTGCTGGGCTTCAGACCACAAGCCAAGTTGCTGATAAGTTAAGGAGAGATTGCTCAATGTCATCGCTGTCTTAAGCACATCTCCCTGAGTCTTGAAGGTAGCCACTGCCTGTTGCAAAACTGCCGCCGCAGAGGAAAACTTTCCGGCGTCATAAAGCGCTTTGCCCTGCTCCACCAACGTGTTTGGACTTGGTGAACTTTGGACAACGGTCACAGCGGCTGGACTATGTGCGAGCATCGGCAGCATTCCCGCGCCCAAGAACCCTCCAGCAAAGCATTGGGTGAGGAAAAAGGAACAAAGAAAAAGCAAAAAGAAAAGAGTTTTTGCCTTAAGGGGCTGAAGGTTGGAAGGTTGAAAGTTGTTCCGCCCAGAGTAGGTTTGGAAAATACCCTTCAACTTGCTAACCTGCAACCTGATTTTGTACCACCGATTAACTTGCAACCTGTAAACCCTTAGAAGGGGGTTGCCACAATGGAAAAGTAAAAACCGCTTTCTTGCCATGTTCGTTCACTTGAAGCAACTGACACAAGGGGAATGCCGTAATCTAGGCGAACTGAAAGGCGATCGCTCACCTGTAACTGTAAACCGAGTCCGGTAGATACCAGTACACTAGGGTCTGGATCGGGTCTACCCGTATTGTTCCAAGCCCCTCCAACATCAATGAACGGAGCAAGCTGAAGGAGAGTGTTCCACTGTGGTAGGCGGAGAACAGGTAAGCGCACTTCAGCAGAAACCAACGCGCCATTATCTGTCAGGAGGAAATCCTGGCGGTAACCCCGAACACTCTGTTGACCACCAAGACCAATCTGCTCCAAAGGTACAAGCGCCCTATCTGCCACTTGCACATCGCCTCGCACGAGTAATAGTGTGTCAGGTGCCAGAAGACGCACCCACTGAGCCTGACCCCGCCACGCTAGAAAGCGGGTGTCGGGAGGCTCGTCGTTGAGCGTGGCGTCGAATGCGCCGATACCAACACTGAATTGCGAGCGGGCGGCGATTACCTCACGGCTGTTCCGCTTCGTCCATTCCTGAAAAAAGCGCAATGCTGAAATGCTGGTGTTTCCCTCGTTATCCGCTCCGAGTGAGGGGAAGGGTAGTCCATCAAGAAAGGTGATTTCGCTTTCCTGGCGTGTAGCGGTTACACCAATAGCAAATTCTTGTGTAGGAGTTTGGACAATGGGCTGGCGCAGCGACAGTTCGTAATAGCGCGAATTGGAATCAATATCAAGTCGATCAAAGGGAGCCTCAATTACATTGCTCCATGTATTGCCGTAACTAAATCTGAGGGTGCCATTGCGAGGGTTAGTAGGCAAGGTGTAGCTGAAATCCACGCCATTGCTGCCATCAGTATTGCTGTAGCCTACGCTTATAGCATCTCCCAGCCCTAGTAAGTTGGCTTCGTTGATCTGCACTCGGCGTCGGTCTGTGCCAACGCTGGGCGATCGGTTATTATCAAATGCAAGTTGAGGAGTGAAGGTTTTCGCCTCTGTCACCCGTACCTCCAGCACACTTGAGCCAGGTTCTGTTCCAGCGGCCAGTTCCGCAGACAGGTTTTGAATTAGAGGATTGAGTTGTAAGAGTTGCAGCGCCTCTAGCAGACGTTCGCGATTCAAGGGCTTTTCTGTGGCGATCGCAATACGCGATCGCACATAGTTAGGATTCAGCCGTCGAGTACCCGTGACATTAATCGCTTCCAACCCACCTTCGACCACTTGAATTGTGACCACACCCCCGTCGAGTGTTTGCGGTGGGATGAGAGCGCCAGAGGTAATGTATCCCCGTCTAATATAGAGTTCGGTTACGGCGGAACGAGCTTGGAACAGTTCAGCAAATGAGATTGCTCGTTTGCTGAAGGGAGCCGTAACTTCGGCTAACTCTTCGTCACTAATAGCTGTGTTGCCCTCAAACTGGAATCGTTCCACAGTAATCATTTCCGGGACTTTACCGGGAACGGGTTCAGGAGCTGTGGGAATTTTGGGCGGGGACTCTAGTAACTGTTCTGGAGGAGGTAGTGGAGCAGGGGTTGGAGTTTCCAGAGGAGCTTGGGAAGGAGGCTCTGTTCTCTCTGGTTGAATCGTCGGGACACTTTGTGAAAGAGGAAGTTCTGGTAACGGAACAGGTGGGGTGACCGGGTTGGGAGCTTGAGCTGTGTCAACAGTCTGCGCTCCCACCGCTCCAAGATTCAAGCTGCTGGTCAACACCAACAGACTCAGCAGCCATAAGGATGGACATTTGCTCAGGCGAAGTCTAGGAACCATTACAGACATCAGCTGACCTCAGCGAGGGATTGTGGGGTGTAACGGTGGGTGCTTGGGCAGTGAGAATCACCTCGCCCTTTTCACCGATGACCCACCCTTGGGCTTCGACGTATGTTGGAGATTTTGACACACTGGTCGTAGCAGGAGCGGAACCATCAGGATTGGCAGAAGTAGTCTGCCCAGTGCGGTTCTCCAGAGGTGAGTCAAGTGTCACCCAGTTAGTTACCACCGACTCATTCTGAAGCGTGTCGTTAGGGTTGGGCCGTAAACCACCGGGTCCGGTGACGATGAATTTGTTTTCTTCCTGCGCCGAGTCTCTACCACGGGCAGGACAGTTTTGAGCAATCAGGCTAGAGGGGTCGATGGGTTCTGATTGCAGCCTAGGATTCGCTAGGTTAGGGTCAACATCCACTTCATTTAGTTCCACCTCCCCTTGTCTTCCATAGGTAGAACTAGCATTGATGTCATTAGAACTAGGGTCTAGAGGGCGCTTATCAATATCGTAGTAGCGAGAAGCGTTGACTCGGATTCTTCCTCCTGAGCCTGTGTAAGCATTGGCCTGAACATTGTTGTCGTTGGTAGGCGCAGCGAAAATGCCTCTGATTTTGGTGTTGCCAATGTTGAAATCGATATTGCCGCCATTCCCGCCAGCCTGTGCGGTGCCTGCTTCTGTAGTTATCTGGCTATTGCGGGCCAATACCAAGAAGTCCCCTACCGTTAGATTAATATTCCCGCCATCACCCGATCTAGTTGTAGCTGTAATTTTTCCCCTGTTTTGCAGAAAAAGATCTTCGCGAACTGTGAGTGTGATATCACCGGCTACCCCTGAACCCAGATTGTCCACACTTACTAAACCAGTATTGTTTAAGTAGAGCGACTTAGCTGTGATTGTGATATCACCTCCCGTACCCTCGGCTCCAGATCCGATGATGCTGAAAATTGCACTGGGGAATCCCTCGTTATTCGCTCCAGAAACGGTAACAGTATCGCTGACGTTAATGGCTACCTTCCCAGCGTTACCCTGTCCTGGGGGTTCACCCGTGTCAGAGATTCCACGAACAAGAGTTTGCAATTGAGCGCCATTGTATAAAGACAGCAATCCAGTTCTGATTTCGATATTGCCCCCATCACCTATTCCTCCAGATTCTACAGTGGTGAAGATTCTGCTGTTGTCGAGGGAAACAAAGCCCCCGTTAGTGCGTACAAACACCGCTCCAGCCTCCCCCAGTCTATAAGTGCTAGAACTCACTTCAGTACCGTTAGCTAGAGAGACAAAATCATTCGCTCGTATAGATATGCCTCCGGCATTGATAGGCTTGTCACCCGTATAGCTGGAGTTATCGGTATTCAGCGTCGCATTGTCGATTGTGACTATCCTGGGTGAGAAAGAAGCATATCTACTAGATTCGCCAATAAAGATCAATCCGAGATTTCCTCTACTGAAGATACGGCTTTGATTCTCAATAGAGACTTGCTCACGCGCACTAATACTGATATCTCCGGCAAAGCTGGAGCCAAAATTAGTAGTACTCAGCGTGGACTGACTCAAAAGAAAAGAGCCTTCTGTGGCTTCAATCAAGATGCGCCCAAAAAATCCCTGACTGGAGAGGCGGCTTAGATTCAGAATAGAGAGCTGGTCACGGGCATTGATAATAATATCTCCTGCAAAGCCGGAACCTAAGTTAGTGGTATTCAGTTGGGAGTTGTTCAAAAAAACAGACCCAGCTGCGGCTTCGAGCTTGATAAAACTGAAGTCAGAGGTGTTATCGTTTTCACTTTGGCTGGTGATTTTGCTATTAATAATAGAAACCTGGTCGCTGGCACTAATAATCAAATTTCCCGCAATTCCCGAGCCGAAGTTAGTTGAGTCCAATAGAGAACCACTAAGGAAGATTGACCCCGCTTTTAGGGAGATTCCGCCAGCATCGCTGCTAGCACCAGATCCCACACTGGTGTTCAGCGTTGAATTATTGATAGTGATTATCCTAGGAGAGAATGATGAATAATCCTTAGATTCGCCAATAAAAATCCGTCCTGAATTTCCTCTACTGAAGATACTGCTTTGGTTCTCGATAGAGACTTGGTCACGGGCACTAATACTGATATCTCCCGCATAGCCGGAACCCGAGTTAGTGGTACTCAGCATAGAATTGCTGAGCAAAACTGACCCTTGTGTAGCTGTAATCCCGATCAAACCAAAGTTAGAGGTTTTGTCATTGCTACTTTGGCTAGTGAGTGTGCTATTTGCAATAACAACCGAGTCACGACCACTAATAATTACATTTCCGGCAAATCCCGAGCCAAAGTTATTCGTATCCAGCCGAGAGGCATTGAGCAAGAGCGACCCAGCATCAATTACGATATTGCCAGCATTACCACTAGAGCCAGCTACCGCTTGGCTGAAGATTGTACTGTTATCAATCCGGAGATTGTTAGCCGCCTGCAAAATTACATTGCCAGCGTTTCCTCTTCCAAAGGTACTGGTGCTAAGTTGAGTCC
Organism: Coleofasciculaceae cyanobacterium; assembly: GCA_036703325.1. Taxonomy (GTDB): domain Bacteria; phylum Cyanobacteriota; class Cyanobacteriia; order Cyanobacteriales; family Coleofasciculaceae; genus DATNPI01. The sequence goes on along the minus strand of DATNPI010000069.1, from coordinate 14,519 downwards.
TACCTAATAGGGCAAGTGTTCCACCTGTGACTCGAATACTGCCAGCATTACTAGTTCTACTGCCTACATTGACTAAAGCTTCATTGGTAAATAATAGGTTAGCCCCGGTTACGCCATTGGGACGAAGCTCCAAACCTAGATTATTAGGTTCAAACTCTACATTTCCCGAGCCTGTAAATCCTGCAATCTGAATTTGACTACCATCTCTGCCTTGTAGGGTTCCGCCATCAACGATTACATTGCCTCCCACTAGCAGAAGACTTCTGGGGTTTCTTACAGAACCGACTGATAGAACCGCGTCTTTTCCAACCGCAATAGAACCAATTGGCTGATTGGCAATTTGATTGAAGAGAAATGCCGAAGGATTAATTGTGAGTGTTGGTGGGGTAAGATTCGGAGCAGAAGCACTGAAAATGCTTCCATCTGGAAACTGGAGGGCATTAGCTGTCGTTCCTACAAATGAACCCCCGACATTAAGACGGGCATTTTGCCCAAAGATAATGCCATTAGGATTAATCAAAAATAGGTTGGCTGAACCTAATGCACCAGGTCTTCCCACCCCCAGCGTTCCCAAGATTGTGGAGGGGTTATTTCCTGTTACCCGACTTAGAATGTTTGTTACTCCTACAGGGTTATCAAAATAGGCTCCTCGTCTTGAATCAATGTTGAATTGTGAAAAACTATGGAAGAGGTTAGGCCCATTCTGAGGTCGTGCCCCACCCGTGATTAGGTCAATTCGAGGGGTCAATGGTGAGACGGCGGTTCCCAGATTACGATCAGGAGCGGTATCCGGAATAGGCTGCAACTGAGCTGAGGCGCGAGCGCCTCCGGTTGCGATCGCTCCACTCATCCCTAAAGCGATCGCTACTCCTAACTGCCAGCCTCGACGCTGCCAACTTTGAGCGATAACCCTAACGGGATGCTTTGCGAGCGCATCATTTCCCGCATTTAATACACCAAGAGACTTAGCACTAGAGAAGGGCATTGCCCCAGTAAGCTTGACTTGATGATGAAGTTTCAGCGACACCCTGGGAATCAACACGACGTTATCTTAACCGATGCTAGTGGGTTGATTGAATACGCCCTAAGATACCACAGACGACTTAATGAAAAACCATAGTTAAGTTAATTTTTCCTGAACTAATTTAGTTTTTTACCTCTAAAGATAGATGCTAGAAAAGAGTAGATGATGATGGAAGATACCAGCGTCTTCACACCACAGCTAACGGCTGATGGCTCATTCACATTCTTCTGTGCCGAGATTGGTGAATCGTTTCACAGTGTCCAAGGAGCAAAAGAAGAAGCTCAACTGAAGTTTGTGGAACCCTGCCAGATAGCACAGAAAGCCCAAAAGCCGATTCTACGACTGCTTGATGTCTGCTATGGTCTGGGCTATAACACTGCCGCTGCCCTTGAAGTCATTTGGGCGAACAATCCCAGTTGTCGCGTTGAGCTAGTTGCCCTGGAATTAGACCCCGCCGTGCCAAGAGCTGCGATCGCACATAATTTACTCAGTAGCAGTCCTCCGCCTATCCCTCAACTACTGGAAGTGCTGGCAACATCTCTCCAAGTAGAAACCGACCGCTTTCACGCTCAACTACTCCTCGGTGACGCTAGAACAACAATTCAGCAATTGCATCAATCCAATTTTCAGGCCGATGCAATTTTCCTTGATCCTTTTTCTCCACCACGCTGTCCTCAATTATGGACAGTTGAATTTCTCCATCATGTAGCTAGCTGCTGTGCAACCGACGGGAGACTTGCAACCTACTCCTGTGCCGCCTCCGTGCGAAGCGCCCTCATCGCTGCCGGGTTGAAGATTGGCCCGACTTTACAGGTGGGAGGTCGGCAACCTGGAACTGTCGCTAGCTTCACCGCTACTGATTTACCAATTCTCTCAGAGCGATCGCAGGAGCATTTGCAGACTCGTGCCGCTGTTCCTTACCGCGACCCTCAGCTGTGTGACCCAGCACACGTCATTTTGCAACGTCGTCAAATTGAGCAACAGGCGTCTTCCCTAGAGCCATCCTCTCACTGGCACAAGCGTTGGTTAACTTCTCGATAAGGGAAGAGGGAAGTTCTGAGATTAGACACCGTGCGCTACGCGAACAACAAAAAATGAAAATTTCTAGCCCCCGATCCCCCCTCTATTTTCAGATTAGTATTGAGAATCAATAACTTTTGGTTCTAGATCAGACCTACTAAAGTTTAAAATATGAGGACTGTTTGAATAGCTACGCAATACAGGATTGTAAACATCCTCATTGCAGAACTAAGCGAGCTATTGCCTACTGAAAGCTTGGGCTTGCGTTAGATCATGTTTGATTTCTCCGGTGCTTCGAAGTTATCCAGATCTGCAACAAGTTCTCCCTACGTGAATTTCTTGGATTCTGACCAACCCAAAATCCTCGTTGTTGACGATCATCCTTCCAGCCGGATGACGGCAGTGGCGCTTTTGTCAGTCGAGGGTTACGACGTGCTGGAGGCAGATAGTGGTCCAAAAGCGCTAAAGCGCGTTGTTGAGGGCAATCCAGATTTGATTCTCCTGGACGTGATGATGCCAGGAATGGATGGATTTGAGGTGTGTCGGCGTCTCAAGGAAGACGAGCAAACTCGCTTGATTCCAGTAGTATTCATCACAGCGCTCAACGATAAGCGATCGCGTATCATGGGCATTGAAGTTGGGGGAGATGACTTTCTCACCAAACCCTTCGACCGATTGGAGCTCGCAGCACGAGTCAAGTCTCTCGTTCGCCAAAAGCGCCTCAATGAAGATTTAGACCACGCTGAACAGGTTCTTTTCTCAATTGCCAGAGCCGTCGAAAGCCGCGACCCAAACACCGGCGACCACTGTGAGCGACTGGTTTCTATGGGTAAAGCCTTTGGCGAACATATCCAGCTTCCAAGATCAGAAATTCGGAATTTGATGTGGGGTGGCTACCTTCATGACATTGGGAAAGTGGGAATTCCCGATGCAGTGCTATTGAAAAAAGGGAAATTTACTCCCGAAGAGCGGGAAATCATGAACCAGCACGTCATGATTGGCGAAAAAATTTGCATGCCATTGCGAACGATGCGGGGTGTTATCCCAATTATTCGCTATCACCACGAACGCTGGGACGGCAGCGGCTATCCTGAGGGCCTTGTTGGTGATGAAATTCCTTATATAGCTCAAATCTTCCAAATTATCGACATTTATGACGCCTTGACGAGTGAACGCCCTTATAAGCGTGCTTTTACCCCGACCGAGGCTTTAGACATTATTGCCCAGGAAACTGAGAAAGGTTGGCGCAATCCTAAGCTTGTCGAGCAATTCACTGAATTTGTCAAATCTACTCAGATGGTGGAATCACCAGCCTGTGCTCTCTCCTCGGAACAGTAAGCAGTTAGTGAGGTTCTCCTCCTCTAACTCGAAGAATACAGATAGATGTGAAGCGAGTGTTCTATATTGCTCAGCTTTTCTCTAGCTGTTATCATCAGTGAGCGAAAAACTGAAAACTGGTAGCTGAAAGCTGATACCTAATCATGGTTGCAGTAGCGATTCTAGCGGCGGGACGCGGGACGCGGATGAAATCTGACCTGCCTAAGGTCTGTCACAATTTGGGTTCGCTTTCGCTGGTTGAACGAGTTCTTAAAAGTTGTCTGTTTGTTGAACCCTCGCGGTGTCTGGTGATTATCGGCTATCAGGGTGAACGAGTTAAAAAAACTCTGGAAGCATTTGAGAATCTAGAATTTGTTGAACAGACTGAGCAACTCGGAACAGGTCATGCGGCTCAACAACTCATACCCCACTTGGAAGGATTCACCGAGGACTTGCTGATCTTGAATGGCGATGTCCCCCTGTTGCGGCACAACACGATCGAGCAGCTGTTGAAGACGCATCAAGCCCATAAAAATGCCGCAACCCTCCTTACCGCCCAACTGCCCGATCCTAAAGGCTACGGGCGCGTTTTTTGTGATGATCAAAATCTGCTCCAACAAATTGTGGAAGACCGAGACTGCACGGCGGATCAAAAGAAAAATCGCCGAATCAATGCTGGTGTCTATTGCTTCAACTGGCCCCAACTGGCAAAAGTGCTGCCGAAATTGCAGACGAACAATGACCAGAAAGAGTATTACATCACAGATGCGGTTAATTACCTGGAGCAAGTGATGGCGGTGGATGTTGAGGATTACCAGGAAATTCTCGGCATCAATGATCGCAAACAGTTGGCGAACGCTTATGAGATTTTGCAAACGCGGGTGAAGGATGCCTGGATGAGCGCAGGGGTAACGTTAATTAATCCAGATAGCATCACGATTGATGACACGGTGGAATTGCAACCTGATGTGATCGTCGAACCTCAAACCCATCTGCGAGGTAAGACGGTGATTGGTTCTGGTAGCCGTATTGGGCCGGGGAGTCTGATTGAAAATAGCCAGTTGGGTCAGAATGTGACGGCGCTGTATTCAGTGGTAAGTGACAGTCTGGTTCAAGATGGCACTCGGATTGGCCCTTATGCCCACCTACGCGGTCATGTCGAGGTAGGCGCATCCTGCCGGGTTGGGAATTTTGTGGAACTGAAAAATGCCACACTAGGCGATCGCACCAATGTTGCTCATTTGTCTTATTTGGGAGATGCTACACTGGGCGATCGCGTCAATGTTGGGGCAGGTACGATTACTGCTAATTACGATGGGGTGAAGAAGCATCGCACGAAAATTGGCGATCGCACGAAAACAGGTTCCAATAGTGTACTGGTAGCACCCGTCACGCTCGGAGAAGATGTCAATGTAGCGGCTGGTTCTGTTGTGACAGAAGATGTGCCCGATGATTGCCTGGTAATAGCCCGCGCACGTCAGGTCGTTAAACCCGGTTGGCGGTTAAAATCCCAAGCGGATAATTCATCAAGCTGACGGTTGGAGAGAAAAGCAAAAGCAATAGTCGCAACCCTACCTAACAAGCTAGGGCTTTCCTAATTGCCAAAAAAACCTATTTTTTTATGCCACTGGCTGCGGCTGGTGGCATAACTTGCAGATTGCCTTGAGAACTTGTAGCAACTGGATTGTCTGTTCAGGGCGAATGAGGCTTAGTTCTGGCAATAGTTGATAAGTTGGGTGTTCGCCTTGCTGGATATACACAAACTGATAATTCATGCCGTTGGTTGTTACTCCCCAAACGGCGGCTTGCTCCTCTATGTTTTTATAGGCATAGGTGAGCAGTTGAGGTAATCCCTCTAAGGCATCAATTGTACTATTTTTGGTTTCAATTAACAGAATCCAAAAGGGTGTGATAGTCCTCCTGCTTTGCAGTCTGCTAACTGCTAAAATATCCATCCTTCCTTTGATAATTGTGTCTTCGTCTTTGATATCAATTTGAGCAATTCCTTCTTCTAAGGTAATTTTAATATGAGGCTGATAGAAACCCGAAAACCACAGCAATTGGGCAATAGGAAGTAATCTGACTTGTCCTTCAGAAACTTTCCCCGCATTGTGATAACTCCGAAAAACTTCACGAATTTTCAATACTTCCTGATGTTCCAGTTCCGTGAGAGGCTCCAGAGACAGTAATGAGGTGATTGAGTCATTCAAATGTTCTTCAAACTTCAAAAGACGATAAACATCTTCCATCGTCAGGCTGCTTGCATCCAAATTTATCATCGTTGATTTACTATTTTTTGGGTTAACTATCTACTAAGTTACCCGATGAAAAATATCAAGCGATGCCTTATAACTATCGGATGAATCCACCCAGCGAACACCAGAAAGAGCTGAAATTTGAGTTCTGATACCGAATCCGCCTTGTACACCCCTTGTTTGCTTCAGTGGACAATCTCTCCCCCTCTCCCCCCATGTTAGGGAATAAGGGGGTTATTGAAACGGATTTGGTATGAGTCGGCAAAAACTCAAATCTCAAACCTCATGAACCCTAAAAACTCTTTACCTACCCCACTGAAAGATAGCTGCCCCCCAAGTCAATCCAGCACCAAAGCCGGCGGTAGCAATAATATCACCCGGTTGAATTTTGCCCTGCCGCATCGCTTCATCCAAAGCAAGGGGGATAGAAGCAGCTGAGGTATTGCCATGATGGGCGAGATTACTTATGACTTTCTCACTCGGAATACTAAGCCGTTGGGCAACGGCGTCGAGAATGCGCTGATTCGCTTGGTGCAACACCAGCCAGTCTATCTCGCTAGTGCTGATATTTGCCCGAAATAAGGCTTTTTCAATCACTTCAGGCACCTTTTGTACAGCAAAACGATAAATTTCTTTGCCGTTCATCGTGATGGGCTGATAATTGCCTTGACTAACAGTCACATCCTTGACAATTTCTTTCGTTTGTGCGTCGTAAGCTAGATTAAGAGATTTATTTTGGGTGCCATCACTGCGGAGTTCAAACCCCAAAAGGCGATCGCTTTCGTTCGCCTGCATGACTACAGCCCCAGCACCATCCCCAAATAACACACAGGTGCCTCGGTCTGACCAATCTACCCAACGCGAGAGAATATCGCCACCTATCAGCAAGACATTTTTGTAAACGCCAGTGCGGATAAACTGAGCCGCCGTCACCATCCCAAAGACAAAACCAGAACAAGCGGCTGTCATATCAAAAGCAACCGCTTTTGTTGCTCCTAGACGGTGCTGAATACGGCAGGCTGTGCCAAACAGATCATCCGGTGTCGAGGTCGCTAGGATGATCAGATCCAAGTCTGCTGGCTCAATTCCTGCCATCGCGATCGCCCTTTCGGCAGCAGTAGAAGCGATCGCGCTCAGACTGCTTTGAGCGTCCGCTATACGCCGTTCCCGAATTCCCGTCCGCGTCCTGATCCACTCATCAGAAGTCTCAACCATTCGCTCGAGTTGATAGTTATCGAGAGCAACCTCTGGTGTTGCGGAACCGCTCCCGGTGATGGCAATGCCTGTCCCTAATTGATTCAACGCTCTTCTCCATCGCTTGCTGGGATATGCAGAGGCTCAGGGGTGAGTCGGCAAGGGGTAGGGAGTAAGCAACCAGAACCGAGCCACCCGGCAATAAAAAAGTGACCGAGAATGCTACCTTCTGACTTCTGCCTCCTAACTCCTAACTCCTGACTCCTCACGCCTCACTCCTCACTGCTCTGACTGCTAGCTGCTGATTGCTGCTCACCTTTGAAATCCTTGGCCTGAATCCGCTCCAGTACCCGATTATCGATCGCTTCTTTTGCCAAGCGAATCGCATTAAAAATCGACGGAGCCTGAGAACTTCCGTGACTAATAATACAAATTCCCGCGACACCCAAGAGCAGACCTCCTCCATGTTCTGCATGGTCGATGCGCTGCTTAATCCGCTTCAAGTTGGGTTTCAGGAGTGCCGTACCCAGTTGACCCTGTAATCCTTGGGGAAGTTCCTCTCGGAGGATTTGCAGCATTATCTCGCCCACCGCTTCGGCAAATTTAAGCAACACATTGCCCACAAAACCATCGCAGACAATTACATCAAAATTACCTGAGAGAACATCTCTGCCCTCAGCATTGCCAATGAAAGCAACTCTTGGATTCTCTTGCAGCAGCTGATGAGTACGAATGGCTAAATCATTCCCCTTAGACTCTTCTTCACCAATATTCAGCAGTCCGACCTTGGGTTCACTAATCCCAAGCACATACTGACTGTATATTGAACCCATTACGGCAAACTGCTCCAGATATTTGGGGCGACAATCGACATTCGCACCCACATCCAGGACAATCACAGGCTTACCCGCCACCATTGTCGGAAATACCGCACCAATGGCAGGACGGTCAATGCCTTTGAGACGCCCCAAGCGCAGTAAAGCCGATGCCATTGCCGCCCCAGAGTGACCCGCGGAAACTACAGCATCAGCACGTTGCTGTTTAACTAAATCCATTGCTACGTTGATTGAGGCCTTGGGTTTCCGCTTCAAGCTCACCAAAGGCTCCTCATGCATAGCAACGACATCCTCTGCCGGAACAATCTCTATTTGGCACGAATCAGAGTGTTGCTTGAGGGAGGATTCAATCGCTTGAGGCTCACCGACCAACAACACCTCTACACCCAACTCCGCTTGTGCCCTAATAGCTCCAGCAACGATTTCAGCGGGGGCATGATCCCCTCCCATAGCGTCAATTGCAATTCGTGCGCGACTCGATGCCATTGCTCAAAGTGATAGAAACCTTCACGCATTCTACCAGAAGGCCCCCACGCAACATTAAACCTGATGTGATCTGCCTGACATCGAATGAAACTAAATGAAGAAAACTTTTCAGGATTGGGGTCAACTCTATAAAATGAAGCACCGTGGAGGATAGATAGTAATGTTGTTACAACGATTTGGTGCTGGAATATTAGCCTCTGGCTTAGTGGCTCTACTACTGAAGCTCGTAGGGATGCAACCGATGCCCCTGAAGACGGTACAAGCACTAGATTGGCAAAATATACCTGTGTTTGCCCTGCTGACTGCGCCAGACTCAGCAGCTGAGGCGATTATGCAACAATTCCTGCAAACCTGGAGTACTAAAGGGCCAGCCCAGGGTCAAGGAGTATGGCTACAGTCGGGGGTGACGAGACTCGCTGAACACCAAGGCACAGTCCCCCTGCCTGCGGCTTCGTTAACGAAAATTGCGACAACCCTGGCAGCATTAGATAAATGGGGGCCCGGTCATCAATTTGAAACGCAAGTGAGTGCAACAGGCCCAGTCAAAAATGGGGTCTTGCAGGGAGATTTGGTGATTACTGGCAGTGGCGACCCCTTCTTTATTTGGGAAGAAGCGATCGCTCTTGGTAATAGCCTCAATCAGCTAGGTATCCGCCGCGTCACAGGGAGTTTAGTGATCACTGGTGATTTCTACATGAACTACGAGGAAAAACCAGACATTGCGGGACAGTTCCTCCAACAAGTTCTCAACAGCAGTGCTTGGACACAGGAAGCCATTTGGGTACATAGCACTATGCCCAAAGGGACAGCGAAACCCCAAGTAGCGATCGCGGGTGGCGTCAAAGTGGCGACAATTCCCCTTCCCAAAACATTCTTGCTGTTACGTCACCGTTCGCTGCCCCTAGCTCACATCCTCAGGGAGATGAACATTTACAGCAACAACGAAATGGCAGAGATGTTAGCGAAGTCAGTCGGCGGTGCCGAAGTGGTGTCCCAACTCGCTACCAAGTCTGCTGGTGTTCCCCCTACCGAAATTCTGCTAGCTAACGGTTCTGGCCTAGGCGTCGAGAATCGGATTTCCCCTCGTGCCGCCTGTGCCCTACTGATAGCCATTGAGCGCTTTTTGCAGCCCCACAAACTCAGTGTTGCGGATTTATTCCCAGTTTCTGGGCAGGACAAGCTGGGAACGATGCTGGGACGGCGAATGCCAGCTGGTAGTACTATCAAAACCGGGACTCTACGAGACGTGAGTGCCTTGGCTGGTGTCATGTCAACGCGCGATCGCGGTCAAGTTTGGTTTGCCATCATTAACCGAGGTGATGATGTGGATGGCTTCCGGGTACAGCAAGACCAACTGCTAGAACGCCTATCACAAAAATGGGGTGCCCTTCCCACTGTCAACGCTAGTACCAGTCAAACTCCAGTCCTCCTCGGTGATCCCAAGCGTAATGAAAAGATTTCTGGTGTCCAGGCTCAGTTATAAAAGCTATGAATTTAGATGAGCTTGCAGCTGACGCAATAATATTGGCTGACTTAGAGAAAACCAAATGATCAAGGCGGTTCTGTTTGACCTTGATGGCACTTTGTTGAATCGAGAAGCTTCACTTGCCTACTTCGTAGAGCAACAGTACGAGCGACTCGGTTCTTTTCTTGGCCAAGTGTCAAAGCAAACTTACATCAAGCAATTCATCGAGTTAGATGCTCAGGGTCACGTTTGGAAAGACAAAGTGTATCAGCAAATCGTGTCTGAATTTGAAGTGACTGGTATTTCTTGGGAAGCGTTGCTCGGAGACTATGTCAGCTATTTTCATCAATACTGCATTGGGTTCCCTGGTCTTGAGCAGATGCTTCAAACCTTGATTGCCCAGAAGCGTTTACTTGGCGTTATCACCAATGGTCGTAGCCCTTTTCAAATGTATAACATCGAAGCACTAGGCATAAAAAGTTATTTCTCAATAATTCTCATTTCAGATGTCGAAGGCATCAGAAAACCAAATTTTGAGATTTTTCAAAGAGCTGTCAACAGATTAGGAATTACTGCGGATGAAGCGGTTTTCGTTGGAGATAATCCAACGGTTGATATCGAAGCCGCCCAAAAATCTGGGATGAGGGCAGTTTGGAAAAAAAGTCACTACTGGGGACACTGTGCGTCGGCTGATGCCGTCTGTGAGAAATTAGAACAAATACCTTCCATTGTCCAAGATTTAGAATTGCACTTATGAAGGCAGTCTCCTGACTAAGCTGCTGTGCATTCAATTTGCACCCATCTACACTTAGGTTTTCTGTCAGTAGTCAGTGGTCAGTGGTCAGTTGCAACGGACAACGGACAACGGACAACGGACTACTGGCAAAAAGCTACCAGGTAAATATGCAAGTTAAATGCCTAATAGCTTACTGCAAGCTAAGGAATAATTTCAGTTACTACTCTGTTGCCAGTGCCACTACTACTAACAACAATACTTTGATCCTGAAGTTTCCCCACCGCCGTCGGGCCAGTCGTACTAAACGGCGGATTAACTTGTTGATACCTCACATTGCCTGACGCCTGAATATTCTGAGTTGGCATCTCCCAGGTGAGCTGATTGGCGAAAAGATTCGCTTGATTACGGCTGCCGACGCCTTGGACGCCGCCAGTCAAATTAGCAACTTTTCGCTGCAAATCTACCACACCCCGATTGGCTGTGAGAATCACGTTTTCTCTCTGGTGGACAATTCTGATCGGCTGATCTGACACTACCGTCTCAGTGTTTAAGTTCCAGACAGCTGAATTGCTGGACATCAACAACGGTGGGTCTAGCGATGTTAGCTGAACATTCTGCTTCAGTATGGCTATCTTGGTTTTCAGGTTGACCTCAGAATTGTCTGCCTCCACTCGGTCGGTCACCGTCTTAGCTTTGTACTGTTCCATCTGCATACGCCGATCCCCAATCACCGTCTGCTGCTGGACTTGCCAGGTCAAATGTTCCGTTTTCATCTGCAAGTCTGGGTTTTTTGAGATAGCCGCTACTTGACCCAGTAATTCCATCTGCTGCTTCCGACTGAAGTAGCGCCCTTCGTTTGCCGTCGCCTGGAGTTGGGGGTGGTTACCCTTTAAGTTTTTGCGGACAACTAACAAATCTTCTTTGGGACGCCACTCCAACTCATCCCCGTGGAATACAGCACCGTTGCGGGTATCGGTGGCACTAATCTGCCCTTTGAGAAAGACTTGCTGCCCATTCTCCCGAATTTCTCCATTCTTGGCTGACACCTGCAAGACAACTTTGCCATCTTGGAACAAATCGCCATTCGGATTGTCAACACGAGCTATTTTTTTGTCTTTTGTGTAGACGGCTTGCTTCGCCTTTACTTTCCATAGGGGACGCCCTTTCTCATCGGCTTGGTCTAGAGTGACGTTGTTAAAAACAAGACTCCCTTCAATTTGGGTTGCAGAGGTATCTTGCTTTAATTTTTTTTCCGTGCGGGTTTGAGGATTACAGGCAGATAATAAGGCAATAGTAGAAAAGCAAAAGGCAAAAGCAAGAAATTGTTTTAAGCTGAAAAACATTTGTCAATTGCTAATAGCTAATGACTAATGGCTAATGGTCAATTTTCAATAGCCATTAGCTATTAGCCATGACCAATTGATTAGTCTTCCTGATCTTCCATAAGTCCAATGCCGGACAAAGGACGATAGGTATAGTTTTGTCGAGGTGTCTTTTGGATACTTTCTTTGATGTTGTCGAGGTCAATGTATCGGTCAGCGACGTTGATGAGACTGTCACTGGTCATTGAGCGCAAACTGACCACTTCAACACGAACCCCCCGATAGCTGACCGCATCGACCGCATAGGCCAGATCCCCATCGCCACTAACAAGAACGGCTGTATCGTAAGAACCTACCAGCGCCATCATATCCACGGCAATTTCTACATCCAGGTTGGCTTTTTTGGAGCCATCAGGCAGCTGCACTAAATCCTTGGCAATCACCCGGTAACCGTTACGACGCATCCACAGTAAAAAGCCTTGCTGCTTCTCGTTTGTGCGATCAACACCAGTGTAAAAAAAGGATCGCAGCAATCTGGAACCAGCCGTTAAACGAACTAACAGTTTGGTGTAGTCGATTTCAATTCCTAGTTGCAAGGCGGCATAAAACAAATTTGAACCGTCAATGAAAATGGCAACACGGCCGCGATTTTCTAAAACTTGCTCTGGTGTAAAAACAGGGTCATTACTAAAATTATTCAACATGATTGTTATGCCTCAGTTTGTTATGTAAAAAGAACGATTGATGCCTCCTTTCCCCACACTCGGGATTTTGGTCAGCCGCCGATAGAGCTTATGTGAAGACGACGGAACAAAATCACGCTTGTTCCAGTCGCGCAAAAACTGGTTTTGGATTACCTAAACTCTGATGAGGTGGTAATGTTCCCCAGGTTGCGTGAGTAGCGTAGGTTACAGAATCGTTAATGAGAGTTGTTTGGTTAAAGTCGATTGAAAAGCCTAACTGTTGGTAAATATCGCTACTTATGCTTGGGATAATTGGTGATAACAGATAAGCTGATAGTCTAACTGATTCCAAGACGGTGTACAACACTTGTCCAACGGCTGACGAGTTCCCCTGCTTATATAAGCTCCAGGGCGCTTGTTCATCTATGAATTTATTACTAGCTCGAACCAAGGTAAAGATATATCTGCAAGCTTCACTGAAGGCTAAGGCTTCATAAGCTTGAGCAACGCGATCGCTTAATCCCAAGCCGATTTCCTTAAGAACGTTATCAGCTGGAATATCTTCACCTCTGACATTTGGTACACGAGCATCGCAATACTTCTGCACCATTTTCAGTGTCCGGTTGAGCAAGTTACCCAAGTCATTTGCCAAATCGGCGTTGACAATATCGATAAAACGACTTTCACTAAAATCTCCATCCTTTCCAAATTCAATTTCTTTAAGAAAGTAGTAGCGAATCGCATCTGCGCCATAGCGGTTGACTAAATCCACTGGGTCTAGGGTATTGCCGAGGCTTTTTCCCATCTTTTGGCCATCTTTTGTAAGAAAGCCATGCCCAAATACACGATCCGGCACAGGCAGTCCTGCTGACATTAACATGGCCGGCCAGTAAACAGCATGAAAGCGCAGAATGTCTTTACCAATTAGGTGTAAATTTATTGGCCACCACTTTTTTAAAGCATTCTCCAGCGTTGGTTCGCTATCCGGATCGAGTAGAGCAGTGACGTAACCTAGTAGGGCATCAAACCAGACATAGATGGTGTGCTTGGGATCGGCCGGCATGGGGAACCCCCAATCCACATTAACTCGCGAAATTGAAAAATCCTGAAGTCCCTGACGAACAAAGCTTAAAACTTCATTACGGCGGCTTTCTGGTTGGATAAACTCAGGTCGCTCCTGGTAAAGCGCTTCTAGATGGTTTTGATACTTGGACAAAGCGAAAAAGTAATTTTGCTCATCTCGCCACTCTGCTTCTTTATTGGGGTGGATAGGACACCGATGACCTGTTAATAGGTCGCGTTCTTCTTTAAATTCCTCGCAGGAGACGCAATACCAACCTTGTTGTTGACCCAGGTAAATGTCCTTTTTGTCCCAAACACGCCCAAAAAATTCTTTGACGATCGCGTGATGGCGGGGGGAAGTCGTGCGGCTGAAGCGATCATACTGAATATTCAGCTTTTGCCAAATGGCGTCGAACGCAGCAGCTACCTTGTCGCAGTGTTCTTGAGGCTGTAGCCCACTACTTTCAGCGGCTCGCTGAATTTTTTGTCCATGCTCATCCGTACCGGTAATCAACAACACGGATTTCCCGCGCAGCCTTTCAAACCGCGTTACGGCATCCGCCGCCATTGTTGTGTAGGCGCTACCGATGTGGGGTAAGTCGTTTACATAGTAAAGCGGTGTTGTAATGGCAAATGTCTTTCTACTGGTATCGCTATGACTCATATGAGTTAAAAAAACGCCCTAACATAAATTACTTTTTACTTCTAGTGTATGGCTACGAGTATTTATTTTAGTTGCTGCTTCGTCTAGTCAGCTTCACGGAGGCTTTTCTCTACTAAAAGTATCGATAGCTACCAACTTCCATCGCTTTTACTCAAAACTATTTACAATTTATTAAATTATTGATAAAGAAAAAATCAGTTCTTAATCTCGGGGAGAGTCTCATTGAACTCTAGCTGGTAACCTCTATTCCATAACTGGCTTCCTGCGAAAAGACGCAAAGAACTTTCCCCGCTGGAAACAGACCAATTTTGATTTTGTCTTGTACAAGCATTTCTAACTTAAGGCATTTGTCAAAAAGTAATATTCCTGAGTATTGTAAAGAAAAGTAAAGAAAATGTGCGCGTGATGGCTTCAACGTATGTCTTCCAATAGTCCGCTACAAATTTCTCGTGCCT
>DATNPI010000154.1:0-5287 GCA_036703325.1 Coleofasciculaceae cyanobacterium | reverse complement strand
TTCCGCGTAATCAAAAAAGACTACCTGCGGACTGCGGGAAAGTAATGCCTTGGAAGATATCGTCATCATTAGATGAGGAGTCCAGGAACCTTAATTTATCGGAACAGAATCAATCGGCTAGAAGATGGGAAGGTTTATCCATTCGGGGCAGTACTGTGCTGAGAAAAAAGGATACCGGAAGCAATATTAAAGAAACTTTCGGAGAATCCCCTCGCCTTTAGGCAGGGGAGTCGTCAAAGTGTTTCACTGGCATGGGGATACATTTGAATTGCCTAGTGGAGCTGCTCGGATGGCGAGGAGCGAAGGGTGCGAAAATCAAGCGTTTATCTATGGTGAGAGAGTCGTTGCTTTACAATTTCACCTCGAATCGACCAAAGGGAGCGTCCAAAAAATTATCGAAAACTGCGCGGATGAGCTTGTCGAAGGTAGATACATCCAGAAGTCTGAGGAAATGCTCTCGCGGTCAGACAATTTTAGACAAATCAATGAGGCGATGCATGGCATCTTGGAGAGGTTGTTTGTAAAGAAAACAGGAAGACAGGGAAGCCTATCTGCAAGTAAAGTTTAAAAGTAAAATGAGTGCTGGCTCACGGACACTACTGAGAAAGACCCTCACAATGCAATTCAAGCCGTTTTTCAAGAAATCGGTTGGCAGGACGTTGTTGACTCCGCTTGTCCAAACAATCCTGACGCGCTTGAGGGGTGCCATAGCACCGTCCGGAGCAAATGCCTTTACTGGGGAAACGGCGAAAACAGCCGCAGATTACGAGAAGTGGCGCGATCGCTTCCTGATAGAGCGACTGCATCTAGGGCTGTGGATTGCGATCCTCTTTAACTTCACTTTGTTCATCGTACTCCTGTTTACTGTTGTAGACCCCGCACTCAAAAAACTCTTACCCTCAGTTCCGTCGCTGATTGGTGCGATAGAACTCAGCCTCCTCAGCTGTTTAGCTTTGCACAAAACCAGGAGCGCTCGCCGTTACCCAGGACTTCTGTTCCTGTATTTTTCTTGGTCGGTAACCCTAGTGGAGCAGATTTGGGCAACGCTTCACCATATCGCTCTTCCTAATCTTGGAAGTTGGAGCCTAGTGTTTCTCACTCAGGCAACGCTCATGCCAGTGAGATGGCGTCTCCATCTGATCTCGCAACTTGGTGTACTAGCATACTATTTCAGCGTCAATTCAGTACTAGGTTTGACTCTACCCAACGGCAAGTTGCTCTTCACTCTTGAGCACAGTGCGGATTGGTTGACCCTATTCTGGTTTTGTCTGATCTGTGACCTTTCAATTTATATGTACGAACGCCTGCAACACTCAGAGTTTAAAGCCAAACGAGAAGTCGAGGCAGCTTACCAAAAACTGGAAGTTGCCGAAGCGAAATATCGCAGCATCTTTGAAAACGCAGGCGAGGGCATATTCCAGAGTACTCCTGAGGGTCGCCACCTTACTGCCAATCCCGCTCTGGCAAGCATTTTGGGCTATGACTCATCCGAAGAAGTCATCACGAACTTAACCGACATTGCACATCAAATTTATGTTGACTCCAACCGTCGCGCTGAGTTTGTGCGGTTGATGGAACAACAGGGTTCACTGGCAGAGTTTGAGTCCCAGGTCTATCGTAAAGACGGTAGCATCATCTGGATTCGTGAGAAGGCGCGGGTGGTGAGGGACGAAAGCGGAAATCTGCTTTACTACGAAGGTCTAATAGAAGATATCACTGAGCGCAAGCAAGCAGAGGAGGCACTACGGGTTTTCTTTCACGCGGTTTCCCATGACTTACGCAACCCAGTTATCGGTAGCTTAATGGTGCTGAAGAATTTGCTAGCCAACCCGGAAGCAAAAGTATCAGTTTCTCGCTCGATTTTAGAGCGGATGGTTCAAAGTGGCGATCGCCAACTCAAGTTAATCAACTCGTTGCTAGAGGCGCACGTCAGCGAAGTCCGAGGGGTAGTGTGCAAGTGCCAACCCCTGCAACTGAGCCAAGTTGTTGAAGGTGCGATCGCGGACTTAGAGCCAATGCTAGCGGAAAATCAAGCGACCTTAACCAATCTAATTTCAGCAGATTTACCACTGGTAAACGCTGATGCAACACAGTTAGGGCGAGTGTTCTCTAATTTGATTGCCAATGCCTTAAAGCATAATCCCCTGGGATTGAGCTTAACTGTTGGTGCCACGGTTGAGGGACAGATGATTCGTTGTAGCATCGAGGATAACGGTGTGGGAATGAATCAGGAAGCGTCCGAACATTTGTTCGACCTCTATACCAGAGGAACACAAGCTCGACATTCACTAGGACTCGGCTTGGGGTTATATCTTTGTCGGCAAATCATCAAGGCTCACGGCGGTGAAATCAGTGTAATCAGTAGTCCTGGAGCCGGAGCAACATTTTGGTTCACCATACCAATCGCGCAACCATCGACATTCTAAAGGTTGAAGGATAAAGGATGAACGATGAAATGTTGTCGGCAAGTAACTCAAATCTTTTTCATACTTCACACTTCATACTTCATACTTCACACTTCACACTTCAGTTGATTTGAGAAAGAATAGCCATGAGAATTGAAACACTAGCAGTACATGCAGGTCATTGCATCGATCCAGCGACAGGAGCAGTAGCACCACCCATATATCTATCTACCACCTTCGAGCGCCAGCCAGATGGTAGCTATCCTCAAGGCTATAACTACATTCGAGACAACAACCCGAACCGGGAAGCGTTGGAAAAATGTCTGTCTGAGTTGGAGGGAGGAGTTGCTGCGGCTGCATTCTCTTCTGGTTCAGCAGCAACGATGAGTATATTCCAAGCGCTACGACCAGGAGACCATGTTATTGCACCATTAGATGCCTACTCTGGCACCTCCTCCCTCCTGCGAGAACTCTTTGCTCCGTGGAATTTGTCAGTCACGTTTTTGGATATGACCAATCCTACGGAAGTCGAGCAAGCTATTCAACCCAATACCAAACTGATTTGGGTAGAAACGCCCTCCAATCCCATGCTCAAGATTACCGACATTGGGAAGATTTCAAGTATTGCTCATCAGGCAAATGCACTTTGCGTCTGCGATAACACCTGGGCGACACCAATAGGGCAAAGTCCTTTTAAAAGTGGTGCAGACTTAGTTATCCATTCCTCTACCAAGTACTTTGGTGGACATAGTGATGTCTTAGGAGGTGTGGCAATTACCAAAGTTGAAGATGACTTTTTTAACAGAATTAGAACAATTCAGAAAGCTGGTGGTGCAGTCGCTTCCCCTTTCGACTGTTGGCTGATACTCCGGGGAATTCAGACATTGCCCTACCGTATGAGAGGACACTCAGAAAATGCTCTCAAGATTGCAACATTTTTAAGTGAACACCCCAAAGTCGAAGCCGTCCATTATCCCGGACTTAAACAACATCCAGGACATGAGATTGCTGCTTCTCAGATGCAACTATTTGGAGGAATGCTTTCGTTCCAGGTGAGAGGTGGACGGGAAATGGCTTTTGCCGTTGCTGCAAAGGTGAAAATTTTCACACGGGCTACCAGCTTAGGGGGTGTAGAAAGTTTAATCGAACACCGAGCCTCAATTGAAGGGGCAGGAACAAAAACCCCAGAAAATTTGCTACGAGTTTCTGTTGGGCTTGAGCATCCGGACGATCTAATTGAAGACCTTGCCCAAGCCTTGCATTAATCAGGGTTTTGAGCTACCTAATCGAATGTGATACGAGGCGATCGCTCACGGAATAACCGACTATCTCAAGACGGCTCCAGTACCAGAAAGCTTTGATTCATCAACAGTAATACTCGCACCATTTTGGTAATAGTAAGTCGTGGAACCATTGCCATTTTTTACCCTCACGTTTGGGTAAATCACCTCACTGCGTGGTGTGGTTATTGCTCCCAGTTCGCCAAGACGCGAACCAGATGGATAAGATGTAGTGCTGCCATAAGGGTTTTGGATTCCTGGATTTACTCGGATAATCGGCTCATTTAAAAGACTCCGACTAGGGCTTGTGTTTTCTCTATTGAAAGGATTATTTTGCGAATAAGCAGGCAAGACAATTAAAGCGCTAAATCCCAATACTCCTAGCCAACCTGCCAAGTTTCTGACGTGGGCAAACATATCTATTAACAAACTTATCTGTATATCTCTAGTTTAATTTCCTCATGCCAAGAAAAACCCCCAACTGGATGAACTACTGAAAGTATGACAAAAGTCATAGTAGGATTCGTGACTTCCGCTTCATGTGATGAAGGAGTGCGAATTCCTATGATGATGTTGTGTTACTCAAGAGATAAAAATTAAGTGATGATGAAAATCAAACTGATGCCGTTGCTGGCTGGATTAATCACACTCTCTGCTGTAGCTACACCTTTGCTCGTCAAAGCTCAAGCTAACGCGCCTGCTCAAGCACAGCCTACACAAACAACGCGTCAGGGTAAATGGGACAAGCTTGGTCTGAGCGACGCACAAAAACAGCAAATGCGTCAAATTCATGAAGAGATGCGAACCGAGATTTATAAAACTGTCCTCACACCACAGCAACAAGCACAACTCGACGCGGCAAGACAAAATCGTCAAGCGGATCAAAATCGTCAAGGAGGGAAACGAGGTTTTATGGCTTCGTTAAACCTCACTGATGCTCAGAAAGCCAAAATGAAGGAGATTAAAGAGACTTACAAACCCCGCCTTCAAGCTGTCTTGACTCCTGCTCAACAGCAGCAAATGCAACAAATGCGCCAACAATGGCAGCAGCAACGGCAACAGCGACAGCAGCAAGGCAACTCGCAAAACAACCAGTAATCAACTGTTGATATTGAGTATAAGTTTTGCATCTGGAATAGGGGTAACTGTGGGCTAAATTCCCTGCGGTTGCCCCTTCGCTTTGCTAGGGAACACTTTTGAACCCATCTTCCGCACTAGGGCGTGTTTTCTCGCCTTCCCCATCACATTCAGATCCCCCTAAATCCCCCTTAAAAAGGGGGACTTTGACTGAATTATCCCTCCCCTTTTTAAGGGGGACTTTGACTGAATTATCCCCCCCCCTTTTTAAGGGGGACTTTGACTGAATTTATCCCCCCCCTTTTTAAGGGGGGCTGGGGGGGATCTATGGGGCGATAAAACACACCCTAGGGTCTGTCTGCAAACTCATTTAAGGGCGAAGCATTCGGACACAAATACTAAGGTTCGAGCTATAAATTGCCGCCCGAATGCGATCGCCCCTACCCCAATATCTTGGACTTTGCAGACACGCACTAGTCAAGTGTCACACTAACGAGTACAAGGGGAATGGGGAATGGGAAAAGT
>DATNPI010000035.1:0-12515 GCA_036703325.1 Coleofasciculaceae cyanobacterium | reverse complement strand
CTTGAGCACGACCGGATAGGGAATCTCTAAACGCTTGAGGTCTCTAGGATGGTCGATGCGTTGAGACGGCAAAACGGGAATGCCAATCTCACGAAATAGTTCTTTAGCTTGATATTCCAATAGGTCCATGAATGAAGCTTTGTTTAAAGGTCAAGAGCTCTTAACCTTTAAAGTTAACAAGTTTCATCATTTTGAGCAGTTAACTATTCTACGCTCTAAGCTCGACTTTTCCACTCTCTTTCAACTTGATCAATTTTGTAGTAGCGCTTCCAGAAGATGTCTAAAAGCTCACGCGGCATGAGTTTCGTCATCACAAACAGCATAGTCTTCCCGGCGGTTGCTGCAACGTAGCGAGGACAGGGATTCCGAGCCGTGAGTGCCCGAATAATCACATCTGCCACCCGTTCTGAACTCCAGGCCATCGGAGCGGTTTGTTGTTCTATTTCTTTAATTGCTTTAATAGCAGCACGATATAGGGTTCTTCCTGATTCCGGCACGTTCAGATCAACCTTGTCGCCAGCAACACCAAAAAAGTCTGTCTTCACCGGTCCCGGTTCAATCACGCTGACTTTGATGTTGAATGCCCCTAACTCCATTCGCAAGACATCGCTGAGTGCTTCCAGGGCGAACTTGGAAGCGCTATACATACCTCCAGCCGGAAACGCCAGACGCCCCCCAAGGGAACTAACATTGATAATCCGTCCGCCCCCTTGCTCACGCATTGTCGGGATTAAAGCTTGGATTAACGTTAACGGTCCATGAAAATTGACAGCAAACTGCCGTTTAGCGTCTTCCGGTGAAATTAATTCTACCGGCCCCATCTGCCCGTACCCTGCGTTATTAACGAGAGCATCAACTCGACCAAAACGGTCAAGAGCTGATTTTGCTAAGGCTTGTGCCTGTTCAAGTTCGGCCAGATCGGTTGGCACAACCAGGACATCGGCACCAGCTTTAAGGCAGTCAGTTCCCACCTGCTCCAGTTTTTCCTGGTTGCGAGCGGCAATTACCAAGCGAATGCCCAAATACTCAGCGGCTAACCGCCGCGCTAAGGCAGCACCAATTCCTGTGGAAGCGCCAGTAATCAGGACAACTTGTTCAGATAAAGGCAGAGACTGAGTCATAATAGGTTTCTAGTTTTTTACTTATCGCTATTAGTATCCGTTTGCCATATGCACTAGGACACACGTCAGGCGCGGTGCGCCGAATAAAGGGATGAAAATCTTTCTTCCCTAGTCCCCAGCCCCTAGTCCCTATTTTCTAGACGGGAGGCACTAGACCAGCTCGGCAGAAGTTTTCCATCAGTTCCAATGCCAATGAGGGGAGAGGGAGAGAGGGAAAATTTCACTCTCTGAGTTATTTCTGCCACTTTGGTCTAGAGGATAGTCAAAACAACAGCCGCATTTGCCTCTATAATTTCAGCAAAAACTGACCTTTTGCCTCTATCTGTAAGGAGAAGATGGTAAAACTAAGCTTTCACTCAACCGAGCCAAACGCTTGTTTAGTTTTGTTGTTCAATCAAAAGTACTAGCAACCCAAACTGTACAAGTCGGTTAACTCGCAACCGCCCAAGGCGAGCAAGAGTTACTCTCCAGCTTGAAACCCGCCTCAACTACTATCTACTTAAAACAACGGTGTCACCAGATGAAAACAGCGACGCGCCCTGACGATTTAGAAATTTTGGGGCATCTTTTACAGGCAGACTTACAGTCAAAGCTGTCGCAGAATGTCCCTGTTCAAGTTCGGTGTCTACTTAAAGACGGGACGTTGGTACTTCTGGTTCAGCACCGAGCAGGAGTGGAGCCAGATCCACAACAAACCTTTGGTTTTTTAGAGCGAACAATCCTGGCTGAACATCAGTCAGTGGCAGAGCAGGTAAAAATCTATTTGAGAGTGGCAGGGCAAAAGCAGCCGTATGCATTCCACTCTTTCACGACGGAGCCACTGGTCGAATCAACGGCAATCGCTACTCCTGTTGAGGAAATTCCAGACGCCTCCAGGTATTCAGCCCCTTCCACCACAGAGGAAATAGAGGGAATAGAGGGAATAGAGGGAATAGAGCGAATAGAGGGAATAGATAGCAACCCGCTAGAGACTGAGCCTACCCAAAGTACCTCGTCATCAGCAACCGCATCAGCTTTGCCTCATCCCTGGGATCAGCCGATTCCTGGAGTAGATGCTGAAAATGTACAGCCCTCCGAGCCGGAAAACATTGCAGCCGCTTCGGATGAGCCAGCGGGAGCAACGCCAGGAGCATCTGGTGAGGCTCTGCCTGATCAGAGACTGGAGAAAAAAAAGTTTGACCGTTCTCTGTTGCCGTTGGTGGCCACAGGCGTGGGTGTGAGTCTGGTAGTTTTTTCTACCAGCGTTTATTTCCTAACCCGTCCCTGTGTAATGGGTCCGTGTAGAGCGATTCCTGAGGCTCAGGATTTGAGCCAGAGGAGCGCGCAAACGCTTCAAAAGCCCCAGTCCGGGAAAGAGGTTCTGGAGGCGCAACAGCAGATGAGGACAGCAATTCGAATTCTAGAAACAATTCCCATGTGGTCGAGCAAGCATTCCGAAGCTCAAGATCTGATTCAAGCTTATGCAGTCCAAGCCGAACGCGTTGACGAGATGGTCAAGGCTTTGAAGACGGGGGCCAGGGCATCTTACAAAAGTGAAAATCCACCTCATCCGCCGTCAAGGTGGATGGAAATTCAGAGCCTCTGGCGAGAGGCGATCGCACAGCTAGAACAGCTTCCTACCAACAGCAACCTCCAGCCACTGGCTCAACAAAAAATTAAGGCGTATAAAGCCAACTTAGCGGAAACTAATCGACGATTGGTCAAAGAGCGGCAAGCGCAGGGACAGCTCAACGCCGCCAAGGAAGCGGCTTTAATTGCTGAAGCCCGTCAAGGGGTTGCCCAGTCGTTGCCTCACTGGCAGTTAGTCTATGCCACCTGGCAGACAGCCATGAAAGGCCTTAAGCAGATTCCTAAAGGAACAACGGCATACGAAGATGCGCAGCAGTTGTCGGCGCAGTATCTACCGAAGATGGCAAGCGCACGCGATCGCAAAACCGAGGAGCAAATTGCCGCTAATGCCTACAGTCAAGGACTCCGTCTTGCTCAACTCGCCCAAAATTCTCAGGTGAATAATCAATGGTCAACAGCTTTAAATCAGTGGCGCAATGCCCTGACCTACGTAAACCAGGTTCCCAATGGGACTTTCTACTACAGCAAGGCACGGTTGCTTGCTAATTCCTACACCAACGCTCTCAAGCAAACGCAAGGACAGTTGCAGTTAGTAATCAAGTTACAACAAGTCCGTAATGATTTGAATCAGACCTGCTCTGGGAAAGCCAAAGCCCAAGTCTGTAACTTCACACTTAACTACAATGTCATCAAAGTTCGACTGACACCCACTTATGTACAGCTGGTGAAACAAACAGCTCTCAATGCCCAAGTCACAAGAGACTCTCAAGTTCAATCTGGTCTTGTCAATCACGTCTTGACCTTAGGACAAGCCCTCGAAGCAATCAGCGATAATTCCCGAATCCCTATGCAAGTGTATGGTCCTGATGGTTCTCTGATAAAGGAACATTTGCCAAGTTAGGGACTAGAGAGTCGGTTCAGTAGAAATGTTTGACAAAAACCTAAAAATATGCCTATTCCAGGAACTGGGGACTGGGAAGAGTATTCTATGTAGTCTTAGCTACCAATTCCCAATACCCCATTCTCGATTTCAAAAAACCGCTGATGCCAGTTAAGGCTGAGGATGTAGGCTCAAGGTAGCTGTAGCTGAGCTTGTGCATTGAAAAATTGGCGCGTCAGTCCTTGAGTAACCAGCACCGTTGTTATGAGATTGGCAAAGGCAAGCATAAACATGATTAATATCTGATAAGATGCTGCATCCAACGGGGGAA
Organism: Coleofasciculaceae cyanobacterium; assembly: GCA_036703325.1. GTDB lineage: Bacteria > Cyanobacteriota > Cyanobacteriia > Cyanobacteriales > Coleofasciculaceae > DATNPI01. Next base: position 8,614 of record DATNPI010000035.1, on the reverse strand, counting down.
CGCCACTCAGGAGTTGACCAACGATCATTCCCGGTAGAGTGACAACACCGACAACCATCATTTGGTTCAAAGTGGGAATTAGTCCAGCGCGGATCGCCTCTTTGCGATAGCCTGCCACAGCCTGCTGTGGCGTCGCACCTAAGCTTAGATGGGTTTCGATTTCGAGGCGACTGCTGCTAATTGTACTGACGAGGCGTTCACCAGCGATCGCAGCTCCATTCATGGCATTTCCCAGGACAATACCTCCTAATGGAATCAAGTACTGCGGCTCATACCAGGTTTCTGGTTGAACGATCAACAAATTGGTATAACTCAACGTCAGGGCTGTACTAAAGAACATTGAACCTAACAGCACTGGCAACAGTCGGGGAATCTTTTTACCAATGCGATTACGGGCAGTAATTGTGGCAATCGTCAACATCACCATGAGGACGCCTAGAACGGCGATGGGGTTGTTTAACTCAAAGACCACACCCAGTACAAACCCTACGCCCAGTAGCTGCACAACGGTTCGCAATGTGGCGTTCGCTAGTGGGAGTTCTAATCCCAACCTTTGCCAGCTGGACAACCCAATAGCGATCGCCATCATGCCCAATGCCCAGACCAAGTCTAGTAAGTCAAGTTCAATTAGAGAATTCACGGCTTTATGGATCGATAAGGAACCAGAGACTAGGGGCTAGGGCGTGTTTTCTTGCCTTCCCCGTCAGATTCAGATCCCCCCCAGCCCCCCTTTTTAAGGGGGGAGAATCTGCTCAAAGTCCCCCTGTCTTGCTCGAAGTTTTGGGGAAGCAAAGCTACACCCAAAATTCGAGCGCTTTTTAACTCTGATGCAAGGGGGATCTCCGGGTTTGCAAACAGACCCTAGCCCCTAATCCCTCTTTCAGTATTCTTTGACACTCTCCGCCCTAGAAGGACGGAGATTCTTTCATCACGGGGAGCGCAACCGCTTTACCCTCAGAAAGCATCTTGACCGTGTGTCCCACGGCTGCAAGCCCTCTTACGAGAACTACTTGTGCGGCGGCAACATCTCTATCTGTTGTATAGCCGCAATGTTGACACGAATGAACCCGTTGGGATAATTCCTTTTTACCCGTTTCGACTAAACAGTTAGGACATATCCGGCTGGTCTTTTTGCTGTCTACCTTGAGGAAAAACACTCCACGTTTACGACAACACTGCTCTAATACCTGGAAAAATTGACCCCATCCAGCATCCAGACAGTGCTTCCCTAAGAAGCCACGCGCTAAACCTTTGAGGTTCAAATCTTCTACAAATATCATCCCTGCCCAATCGCAGAGGTTGTGAGCTAATAGCCAGTAGTAGTTTTTCCTCGTGTTAGCAATCCGTTCGTGCAATGAGCTTACTTGGCGTTGCGCTGATCTGCGGTTGCTTGACCCCAAAACCTTCTTAGACACTCTTTGTTGCAGCAATCTAAGCTTGCGTTCGAGCTTCTTGAAAGGTCGTGGATTAGGGAACACTTTACCGTTAGATACCGCCGCAAAGTGACTAATTCCTACATCAACCCCGAGCGCTTCGCCATGTGGCATGACATTCGGAATGCTTACATCCCATTGCAATGACAACATGGCATACCAGCCACTAGAGCGACGTACAATCCGCACCTGCTTCAGTGTTGCACCATCAGGGATAGGTCGCGATTGACGGAACTTAACCCAACCAATTTTAGGCAGTTTAACCGCACTGTTTTGAATGGGGTTAACTCCCATCTGGGGAAACACAAATGAGCGCATAGTTCCCACCTTTTTAAAGCGGGGAAAACCATGTCCTTGTTCCCACATACTGACAAATGCCTGTTCAAGGCGCTTCAAGGTTTGCTGTAAAACGTGAACTTGAATGGCATTAAGTGCAGGTATTTTCGCCCTAGCTTCAGTTAACCCTTTGCATTGACTGGCGTAAGTGGGTCTTTTTGTGTCGGCGGGAATGATGTATTCCGAGTGAACAGAGCAAGCGTTTATCTGGCAGCTGCGAGACTTAAACCAGTCCTTGCGCTCGGCTAGTGCATAGTTGTACACGCGCCGACATTGCTCTAACCATTCTTCAAAAATGGCAACCTGCGCTGAGGTGGGTTTAAGTTTGTACTCGTAAGTGAGCGTAAACACTTGCATCACCCCCTTGATTCTATTCTAGCAGTCTTGAACTATCGACAACACGATTTATCAAGGTGCCTCAAAAAGAAAAGCCGCCCCAGAAGGGCGGGGCTTGTATCCCATTATTTTTGGTCAGCAGCATCTAGAAACAATTTGAGAACTTTACCATTCTGAGGAAATAAGTAATGGGAACGCCTGGATTCCATTTTGCGGCAAAATTTGATTTATTTAAGTAAAAATTCTAGGTGTAAGCGAGTGAGTAACATTCCCCCTATTGACCTGACACGGCAGTACAAAATTATTGGTGAACAAGTGAGTGCTGCTGTTCAGGACGTTCTGACCTCAGGACGCTATGTCGGTGGTCCGATAGTAGAAAGCTTTGAGCAGCAGTTTGCTGCTTACATGGGTGCCCTTGAAGGCGTAGCCTGCAACTCCGGCACCGACGCGCTTTATCTAGCTCTACGAGCGTTGCAGATCGGACCAGGAGACGAAGTAATTACGACTCCTTTCACTTTTATTGCTACCGCTGAGGTGATTACTGCTGTTGGTGCAACACCAGTTTTTGTTGATATCGACGCTCAAAGCTTCAATCTTGATGTCACTAAGATTGCCGCAGCAATTACTGACAAAACTAAAGCCATCATACCTGTTCACCTGTTTGGGCAGCCGATGGATATGAGTGCTGTCATGGACGTAGCGCAAGCTTACGGCATTGCTGTGATTGAAGATTGTGCCCAAGCTACTGGTGCTGAATGGGCGGGACAAAAAGTAGGCAGCATTGGACATATTGGCTGTTTCAGTTTCTTTCCCACCAAAAATTTGGGAGCTTGTGGCGATGGTGGGGCAGTGATTACCAACGATAAGAATCTTGCCGCATCAATTCGTAGACTGCGAGAACATGGCATGAGTACTCGTTATTGCCATGAAGCAACTGGTATCAACAGCCGCTTGGATGCCCTACAAGCCGCCATCCTCCAAATCAAGCTCTCTTACCTGGAGACTTGGAATGATGCACGTCGTAAGGTGGCCGCAGGTTACCACGAGCTGTTAAAGCCAGTACCAGGAGTAGTACTGCCTCAAGAAATCGTTGGGGGGCGTACTGTCTGGAATCAGTACACAATTCGTCTGACCCAAGACAGCAGCAGTGGTAGCTACCGGGATGAGGTACGTGGCAAGCTACAGCAGTTGGGTATCACTTCTATGGTCTATTACCCACTGCCTTTGCACTTACAGCCAGTCTACGAGAATTTAGGCTATAAACCTGGTCAGTTACCGGTGACTGAACAAGTCTGTAACGAGGTATTGTCGCTGCCGATGTTCCCAGAACTTTCGTTTGAGGAGCAGCAGCGAGTGGTCTATGGTCTGAAAGATTGCATCAGTCCGCTCCAAAAACGCTAACAATTGCTAGCATCTTCTTCCTGCTTCACCCTGACAGTGCCGGCACTCACCAGTCCACAAGCTGACACGACCGAGCTGGCCGGCTTTTCCAAATTGATGGAAGTATTTCTATCTCTGTCACACACTGCATAGCATTCATCACACCTGAACACCCGTTCAGATAATGGCAGAGATGCTTTTTTAACTTTGAAGGAGATAAACCATCGGTCAGCGTGACGGGAGGGAGAGGGGGTGAATTCCAGCCTCTAGTGCAAGAAGGCAGCACTTCGACACGCTCAGTGACCAAGCAGAAGGGAAGAAAGCTTTTACAGTAAGCGTTTGAACCTTTCTTAACGGGTGGGTTATTTCTGCCGCACTGCACTAGGTTATTTCTGCCGAACTGGTCTAGTCATTAGTCATTAGGTTTTTTACCAATGACTAATGACTATTAACTAATAACTAACGTGTTAAACGTGAACGCGCACAGGGGTAACAGTAGCCAATGCTTCAACCAGGCTACGGACAGCGGCAACCATTGCCACTTCGTTATCCAGTTGATTGATGGCGGAACCGACACCAACACCAGCAGCACCGGCGGCAATTGCCATCGGTACTGTCACATTCGATAAACCGGATGCACACAGCACTGGCACTGGCACAGCACGGGAAATCTCGTAAGCGGCTGCCAAGGTCGGTGCAGCTTTTTCAATCAAACCCAGTGTACCGGCGGAGCGGGGTGTGCTACTAGTTCCGCCTTCCGTTTGGATGATGTCGGCACCGGCTTGCACTAATTCTTCGGCGAGTTGCACTTGCTGATCTAGCTTCAGAATGTGGGGAACGGTGACAGACAAGGTGATGTCAGGGAGGAGCGATCGCGTTTTTTTTGTCAGCGCCAACACTTCCTCTGCCTCAAACCGGCGTCCAGACGCATAAAAGCTATCAAAGTTACCGATTTCGATCAGGTCGGCACCGGCTTCGGTGGCCAGGACAAACTGATTTGGTTCCACAGCGGAAACACAAATCGGCAGATTAGTGAGTCCGCGTACCAGCCGCACTAAATCTGGATCAGCGGCGATATCCACGAAACTAGCGCCACCTCGGTCAGCTGCCTTGACGGTCGCAGCAACGCTCTTGGCGTTAAAGTTATTCAAGCCGCTAATTACTTTGAGGACTCGGCTCTGGTCGAATGCTTTCTTGAGTGTAGGATGCATAGTCAATACGTTGCTGATACATTTACGCTGCATTATTCGGCACAAGACCGCATAATGCAACGATGATAACTTGGGTATTTTTACTCCAAAAGGAGATATTTCTCAAAGTTCTGACTGGCGTCAGAACACTTTCAAGGGAGGTTGCTCAAAGCTAAAAAAGCTTGGAACCGCATCGTTGATTAGTTTTATGTCTATTTCGGACGCACCGCTAGGCGGATCGGTCTAATCATAGCGTGACATCCTCAATTATTAACTAGGTGGTTCAGCACAATTACACATCATTAACCACTACCCGATGACTATATTTATCGGTATATTTGTTTACTTGGATCTTCCTAACTTTTCTATCGTAAGAGCTTGGACGAAAGGGAAGAGATACGCGTAGACTAAAAGCATACCGGAGATCCCACATCATCCTGTCATCGAAGACTCATGAATTTTCAGCCTGTAAACTTGTCTTCATTTCACTCGGATGTCTTGCAACAAACTGAGTTAGGTCAGCTGTGCGGTCAACAGAAGCTGTTTCGCGATCGCTACGAGGTGCTGCGGATGCTTGGTCGAGGGGGTTTCGGTGTCACATTTTTGGCGAGAGATGTGTCGCTGCCAGGTGAACCCTTTTGCGTAATTAAGCAACTATGTCCCAAAGTTAGCGAACCTTCAGCCTTGGAAAACGCTCGGAAGCGCTTTGAACGCGAGGCGAAAACCCTAGCTAAGTTGGGTAGCCACTCTCAAATTCCCATGCTACTCGATTATTTTGTTGCCGATGGGGAATTTTACCTGGTTCAGGAATACATCCGTGGGGCCACTGTGGCAAGGTGGGTCAGGCGCTATGGTTGTATCACGGAAACAGCAGCTAAACGCTTCCTTCGGGAAATGCTGCCCCTGTTGCAGTACATCCACAATCAGCAAGTCATTCATCGGGATATCAAGCCCCAAAATATTATTCGTTGTCAGGATGATAACAGGCTGGTGCTTATTGATTTTGGGGCGGTCAAAGAGCTAATTGCTCAGGCAGGAGAAACCACGATGAGAGGGGCAACAACCCATTTCATTGGTACTGTGGGGTTTGCACCGCCGGAACAATTTTCTCTGCGACCGGTGTTTGGTAGCGATATCTATTCGCTGGGGGTAACTTGTCTTTATCTATTGACAGGGAAGGCTCCCCTGGACTTTGATAGCGATCGCCACACGGGTGAACTATTATGGCAAAATTCCGTTCAGTTAAGTGAGTCATTTGCCAAGATTTTGGGCAAAATGCTCAAAATTTCTCTACAAGACCGCTATCGCTCCGCTAATGCAATCTTGCGAGCGCTCGATAACGAATTACCTCAAGACAATCTAGCGCAGTGTCTGATTATTCGGAACCAACCGCTTTCAGAGGACGCACCAAACCATAATGACAGTAATTCCACTGCCCATCACACTCCTGCTGCCAAAGCTGCGATCGCGATTCGGGACTGGAAATACCGGATGCAAGAAAGACAACGGCAGCGTCAAAAGGAAAAAATTGAAAGCCTGCTGAATGAAACCAAAAATTCCTTGTGAACTAATATTTGTACTGACAAATAATTGTTTTAATCTTTAAAAGGAATTTTGGTTATTTGAAACCACCTCACAGTAGGTCTTGGTTTTATGTTCAATGTTTCGCTCCCTGGTAAAGATTTTGGCTGATATGTGCGCCTTCTTAAACTCTCCCAATTAGCTAAATTAAAGTTAGCTGACTTCCAACGGAGAAAAATATGGGAACGGGCATTCAGACGCTAAAAAATGGGCTACTTGCTCTCTTTCTGAAGTCTAACTGTCCCCTATGCGATCGCCCCGCAAAAGTTGAATTTTGTGAATACTGCCAACGGCAGTTACTACGCTGCCAACTGACAAACTCCAGTAACTTCTGGCAAGGAGAGTTACCAGTATTTGTCTGGGGCAGTTACGGCGGCGCTTTGAAACGAGCGATCGCTGCCCTAAAATACGAAAACCAACCTCAATTGGCACGTCCACTGGGTCACTGGCTGGGTGAAGCTTGGCTTAAATCCGCCGCCGCCACCCAGACAAAAAAATTGACGGTAGTTCCCATTCCCCTCCACCGCACAAAGCTACAAAAACGCGGTTACAACCAAGCTGCACTGATTGCCCAAAGTTTTTGTGAAGTCACCAGCTACAAACAACAACCACTGGGTTTAGAACGAGTCCGTGCAACTGAGGCGCAGTTTGGTCTGTCTCAGCAACAGCGAGAGCAAAACCTTGCCGATGCCTTTTTTATTGGCAAAAGCTTATCCCAACATCCAACCGCCTCACCTGTACTGTTACTGGATGATATCTACACGACAGGTGCCACGGTTCGTTCAGCTGCCCAAACTCTACGAAGGCAAGGAATACCAGTGTATGGGCTAGTTGCGATCGCTACCTCACGAATGGAGGGGGAGAGGAGGTAATAGGGTAAAGAAACTTTTTGATTATTCCCGTGTTCCCCCTCTATTGGTCAATCGCCACCAAATCCCCTACTTGGAGCGTTCCGAGTTTTGCTTGAATCAGGTTTTGTCCAAACAAGATTTTTCCATTCCTGCGGCGATATTGAGCCAGCGTTTGCAAAGGCTCTTTTCCCTGAATTCCTTGAGCTTGATTGATTGTAGTAATGGCACATCTGTCACAAGGCTTGACCACATGAAAAGCGATCGAGCCGATACGGATAAGACGCCAACCATCTTCAGCAAACGGCTCACAGCCAGAAACGACCAAATTAGGTCGGAACCGATTCATTGGGACAGGCTCATCCAAACGTTCGTTTAAATCTTGTAGAGATGCCTCAGAAATCAGCAAAAAAGGGAACCCATCAGCAAAACTCACCGGCTTATTGTCGATAGCATAGCGAGAGTCCACAGGCCGGAACGAACTTTCAGGCATATAGACCAGCTGACAGGAGATTTCCAGAAACCCACTGAACCACTGGCTGACCTCTTCTCCCAGAGGAATCGCTTCACAGACATCCTTCCAAACCTGAACAGAGATGCGACTTCCCCTGTCAAGGTGCAGAGGGATAAAGAGGGTTTCTTTGTTAGGAGCCTTGACGACTAACTTATCGCCCTCTAATAGCACACTAATCAAAGCCATTCGTGGAAGTTGACGCTGCGAGAGGAACTTGCCAGTGTCATCCACCAACATCCATCGTCGGTCGTATTGGAAACCACGGTTCTCGACCTGAGCTGTTTTCAAGGAAATCCCGGCCGCCGATTTGATCGGGTAAATATAAATTCCACTCAATTTGATTGGAGCCATGCTTTGTCAGAAAAATAACACTCCCACTGTTAACCTTACTGTTCCAGGAATATGTTATGAGCATTGCAGCCTAACAATGTAATACTTTTAATATGTCAACTCTCGGAAATCTGAAGTTCTTCTGGCAATTGCAGTAGTTATTAAGAAATACAGGGGATTAAAAATATGCTTAACCTTTCACAGAGGTACAGGCAATTTTTATCATTTGCTACTTCTAAAGACAAAGATATCATTCCACAGAGAATTTTTTGGGCAGCAGTAATCATCAGTTTTTCAATAGCGAATGCACCGCCAGATCGAATCTACAAAATTATTCTTGAAGTTTTACAACCCCTAATTCCAGTAAAACTACTTTTAGAAAATCCCTATTTTAAACAAGATTATAGTTTTGGACAAAAGGCTGTCAATAGCAATATAATTATTCCTTTAAAAGAATTGATTTTCTTTCTAGCTTTTTTAGTAATCGCCTATCCCATTCTAAGGTCTCTATGGAAATCAAAGTCATTATGGGATAAATTTGAAATTAAAAAAACAGCCATTTCAGCACTTGGCTTTTTTCTAGTTTTATCTTTACTTGCATTTCCTTATGCTTACCCTTATGGACTTAATCCACATCGTTCTGGACTTGCAGGCATAGGGAGAAAG
>DATNPI010000028.1:0-3889 GCA_036703325.1 Coleofasciculaceae cyanobacterium | reverse complement strand
AAAGCAGAATAAGCTTTTCCCGTGAAGATAATACCTGATAGATAAAGTAGAAATAAAATTATTTCCAAGGAAATTAAAACCAAGAGTAGTAATTTACCCGATTTTTGAACAACCCTTGGATGAAGCTTCATGGGTACGTCTCATTTGTCTATGAATAATATTGAGCTACCAATTGAAGCTACAGCATTTCGGATTCCTTAGCAAATTTTTTACAAGTAGTCGCTCATGAACGGCGTACACCAGAATGTATGAAAATTATTACTCATTCTGCCCTCTAGCTTATTTTCAAGTCAGACGGCATACGCTGGTCGGGAAGCTTCAACAGCCGATCTTTGTAGCGATCGGGCAGCGAAGAAGCCGCGATGTCAGGTCTTTCCAAGACAGCCAGGGTAGAGATCTGGTTGCAACCCACAAGGCTTAGTGGTGACTAATCACTGATGGCGGGAAAATCTGTTCTCCGTAGTGATGATCATCTCGCTGGGAGGGATGAAATTCGGGTTGGAAGTAGGGAACGATGTGTCGCAGAGTCCGGGGAATCAACCGATATTCTGTTAAGAGCAATTTGTTCAGGTCAGAAAGCGTCTTGAAGCTGAGGAGTCCGGGGTCTTGAGCCGCTAGGAGGAGCATTCCAGTCGTCATAAAACTCACAACGATCGCAATTCCCAATACTCCTCCCAATACTCGTCGCCAATAAGACCCTTCAATCGCCCCAAACAAGTCGAAAGCAATGTTCTTGTGTTCTAGTTCTTCAGCCGCGTGCCATTCCCATAGGGCTTTCATAGCTGGGTGCGCTTGCGCCATTGTGCTGTGATGCAGGGTGATTTCTGATAGAGATGCCGTGAGATGTTCAAATCCCGCGATCGCCGCTAGTTGAAGAGGGAGTCCCAACCGAGGCATTAGTCGCCCAAAGAACCAGTTAACGACTGCAAGATAGGTTTCAAAGCGGTAATTCTGATGGCGGAGTATCTCGTTATATTGCTGATGCGCCTGACTGTGGTTGGATTCCTGCCCCATCAACCCCTTCACCTGTGATCGTAAAGCCGGATCGTGGAGATGCCGGAGTTGCCCTTGAACGGTGTGTACCATGTAAGCCTCAAACGCTGGCAGGAACAAATTCGTTCCATTCAGCAACTGGGTCATGATTGAGCTATTACGGAACCAAAGACGAGGAATTTGTGAGCCAAATTGGAAAGCTATTCGACGGGGGCTAATTTGTTGGGAATTAAACGGTTTAAGCCGAGTGGGATTGGTAGTCATCGAGATGGCGCAGCCAAGAATCTTTCACCAGTGCTAACAATCATTTTATCGTCCTAGCCTGTTCCAAGGGTTAAGCTTTCTTGTCTTCTTTCTGTCTATAACTCAAGTCAAATGGTCGTTAGTGATACTTTGATGATGTGAGTTCAGGCAGATACGGCTTACCAACCTGACTCAGTTTTAGTTCAGGCAGGGTGAGGAGATTCAGAATGATGAGCAGGAATTTTTCCTATGGACTATCGGCAGCATTGATGGGTGCAGCCATTGTGGCAGTGCAACCGCAAATTGCAGTGCCTCAAGGCGTAGATGAACAAGCGATCGCTGCTATTGCCAAAGACGTAACTGTCGTCATCAACGGTCAGAATCCCGGTTCTGGAGTGATTATTTCTAGACAAGGAAATACATACTATGCGCTCACAGCCAAGCATGTGGTACCAGCTCCAGATGAATATGAAATTGTCACCTCGGATGGCACCAAACATTCCTTAGACTATCGCACTGTTAAAAGTGTCACTGGATTAGACTTAGCTATCGTGCAGTTTACCAGTGACAAAAATTACCTAGTTGCTCAAGTAGGAGATTCTGACAAGGCAAGTGAGGGGGAAACTGTTTATATCTCAGGCTGGCCCCATCCGGGACGTGCTATCACCCAACGTATCTTTCAGATTACGTCAGGGAAGATATCCGGGCGTCCACTGGGGTCTTTAGAAGATGGCTATGGCTTGGTTTATACCAATATCACCCGTTCGGGCATGAGTGGTGGTCCTGTATTGGATGCGAATGGAACCGTTATTGGTATTCACGGACGGGCGGAAGGAGTACAGATTGATACGAATACTGGGGATACTGTTGATATCAAATCTGGGTTTAACTTGGGCATCCCCATCAATAGCTTTCTAAGCTTCGCCTCACAGCAGGGAATTCACTTATCTTATCTAGGCGACAACTTCTTTGAGAATGTCAATGAACTAAGAGTCCTTAGCGGACATTCAAAGGCAGTTAGTTCCTTGGACATTGCCCCAGATAACCGGACTTTAGCGTCTGCGAGTTACGACAACACAATCAAGCTATGGGATCTACCAACGGGTAAACTACTGCGAACCCTCAGCGGGCATTCAAATGTGGTTTTAGAAGTAGCGATCGCGCCAAATGGTCGGATGTTAGCGTCTGCAAGTTCCGATAAAACCATCAAGCTGTGGGATCTGCAAACGGGAAAACTGCTGCGAACTCTCAATGGCCATTCAGATGTTGTTCAGTCCGTCGCTTTCAGCCCAGACAGTCAGACTTTAGCTAGCGGTAGCGATGACAAAACCCTCAAGATTTGGAACCTGAACACGGGTCAATTGCTCCACACCTTAGCGGACAGCGAGCCATATGCTCAAGGCGTTGTAGATTATGTGCGTTTCAGTCCAGATGGACAAACAGTAGCCAGTGGGGAATTACACGGCGTTATTCGTTTGTGGAATGTCCAAACTGGCAAATTGAAGACCACCATAACAGATGATCGTAGTTGTTCCGAACGAGTGTGGTGGCCGTTGGCTCTCAGTCCACTGGGAGAAAAAATTGCGGGCGTTTGTGTCAAGCAGGATACGTTGAAGGTCTGGGATACAACCACTGGCAAACTACTATATACGCTCGACAAAAATGGCTCGGCTGCTTTGGCAATTAACCGTTATGGACAACTCCTTGCAGGTGCAGATTGGCAAGGAAATATCAATATTTGGAATTTGCACACTGGGCAATTGTTGCGTAACACCCGACTACTAGATCCTGAAAAAAGCGATTATGCCCTTTTCACAGCTGTTGCGTTTAGTGCTGATGGCCAGACTCTCGTCGCTGGCGGCAAAACTTTACCCGCTTACCTGGGTCCGGGATACATTTATGTTTTCCGATTAGCGAGGTAATGATAGCTGGGTGCTACTGACGAGGGAGAGATGTTTCACTGAGAAGGGAACTGGGAATAGCAAAGGACGAGCAGTTAACGGGACTTAAACAAATTTCAAGCCCAAACGAAGCCCAAAGCAGCTTTGTAAGCGAAGAATACGTCCCTATTGTGGTTCAACCACTCGATAAAACGAAAAGACATCGCTGTCCGAAACGCCTCTAATGCATCAACAAAGGTGTTTAAAGGTTTATTCGCCCACCTTCGTCTTAATCCTCCGGTTTTGATGTGCCATAAAATAAATGTATAGGCACAAAACACAAGAATGAAATGCCTTAGCAGGCTTCTATAATCTCTAACTTGATATTCAGATAATCCTAACTAGCATGAGAGCTTCTCGATAGAAAACTTCTACCCAATTTCTTTGAGCATAGGTAGTTACTATCCCACATTCCGCAGGTTGGCGGTAGAGACAGAGGTCTTTTCCCTACACCGGATAGTTTTTTCACTAATACTGATGCGCTAAAGCGTTAGTTTTGCACAGCAACGACTGATTGGGGATGTTGTGGAAAATGAGCATCAGAGGTACTCAACCCAAAAACTGGGTACGACCGTCTGAGGCAACAAGATAGAACTGTAACCCTAGCCAATAGGGGAGAAGGAATGCAAAAAATAGCGTCTTGCTTGAGCTACAAGCCAATGAAATCCAGCAAGCTGGCTCAACATAGTTGATAATAGCGCATGGCTTCGGCT
>DATNPI010000013.1:0-14171 GCA_036703325.1 Coleofasciculaceae cyanobacterium | reverse complement strand
GCTACCCCCCCGCAAAGATTGAGCATACAGTTGAGGCGCACGCTGGGTAACTATCAAGTCCCCTTCAAACAGACCAGTTTTCACCTCAACCATGTCCCCGGAGGTTTGACCTAACGTGACTTCAGCTGACTGATAGGCATTGCCATTTTGGATATAGACCAGCTGCTTGCCATTCGCCTCAACCACAGCTGAACTGGGAATGGCTAAAATAGCTGTCGCCGTCCGGTCTGTTAGCACTTCTAGTTCGGCAAACATACCCGGTTTAAGTACTCCACCAGAGTTGTCCACTTCGGCTTTCACTGGCACCACCCGCGTCTCCCCTTCCACCACTGACCCAATCACGGCAATCCGTCCGGTGAAGCTACGCTTGGGCAAGCTGGCAACTTTCACACTTACCCCTTGACCCATCTTTACTTTGTCTAAATCTTTTTCATAGATATTCGCGGTGGCAAAAACACGAGTATCATTCACGATAGTCATCAGCGCCGCGCCTGCGTCCTCGAATGATTGACCGAGGGTGACTTCTCGGTCAGCAACCGTGCCAGAGATGGGAGCTGTTACCGTCACCAGTCCCTTGTCATTGGCGCGGGTTCCCAGTTGTTGTAGTCGAGCCTGATACGTTGCACTGCTGAGGCGGATACGGGACTGGGCTACCGTCACCGCTGACTGAGCGCGTTTGAGTTCGGCTTCTGCTTCCAGAACTTCCCGGCGGCTCATTGCCTTGGCTAGTTGAGCTTTGCCTTCTGCTAAGTGAGCTTGCGATTCCAGCATTTGGCGTCTTGGCAGCGCTCCTGAATTTACCAAATCCCGGTCTCGGTCATACTGTTCCTGCGCTACCTTAAGTTCGGTGTTAGCTTGTTCGATGTCAGCGGCTGCAATCTGACGCTGCTGCTCCAGGTTTTGTTGAGCTAGGTTTAAGTCCGCTTGAGCCTTTTGTAAATCGGCTTCTCCCTCCACCTGTTTTTCCTGAGAGTTAATGCGCAGTTCCACCAAGTCTGGTGCGGCTACAACGGCAACGGGTTGACCTGCTTTCACAGAGGCACCCGGTTCCACCAACAGCTCAACCACTTTCCCTGGAATGGGTGTACTCACCTCTACTTTTTTGTTGGGCAAGGTTTCAATTTGACCTGTGGTTTTAATGCCAATAGCTAGCTGCTGACGTTTAACCGACTCCACTTTAATTCCCAACCGTTTTGCAGTTTCTACATCGACTTGAATAGAATCCGAAGCCTGACTAGTTTCGCCTCCTCTATGAAATTCATCTCCATGTCCACCGTGAGCTAAAACGGCGGCGGGAGCTGTTAGTAGGATAAGGCTCAGGATTGCTCCAGACCAACAACGGAGTGGCGCAGGTGGTTGGGAAAGGGAAGAGTTGCTCATCATCGAGAATGTTCTTGAGTATTAAGCTGCGCTTTATCATTTAGTTTTTCATACAAGAATGAAATCACAATGAAATCAAGGGTTCCGCTCGTGGACTGCGTAGCGCCAAGTGCGTCGCCTACTCTTCCACAACTTCGATTAAGTCTTCCATCATCACATCAAACGTGCGAGCCAGTTTTTGCAGCGCTGTCACGTCAACTGTTGCTAATCCAGGAGAACGGGCATAGGTTCTGAGAGTGCTATTTACATAGTCATTATTAAATTTTCTCCCCCTCTCCCTCTCCCCCATCTCCCCCTCATTTTCAAGATAGGTTGGGTAGAGCAAAGCTGGGGTCAATGCTCGTTAACGGGAACTAGTAAAAGCATCGCGACCTTGTGATAGCTTCAGATTCAGAATCGACAAGCCCAAAATTCCTAAAAATAACACCAGTCCAATCGTGCAAGCATAGCTAATCTCCAACTCAGAGAAAGCTTGTTCATACAGATAGTAAACAACCGTCTTGGAACTATTGCGTGGGCCTCCCTGAGTCATGATGTAGACTTCTTCAAACACTTTCGTAGCAGAAATGGCAGAAATCACCGCCACCAAGACTAGATAAGGTTGCATCAACGGCACCGTAATATCCCAGTGTTTCATATAACCATCAGAACCATCAATGGCAGCCGCTTCATAAAGTTCAGCAGGAATAGACTGTAAACCAGCTAGGTAAATGACCATGTAATAGCCCAATCCCTTCCACACCGTTACCACCATTACGCTAAAAATTGCCCAGTCAGGGCTAGTCAGCCAGGGAATACCCGCCTCTAAGCCCAGTTGTTTAAGCATTTGATTGAAAAGACCAGTTTCTGCATAAAGCCACCTCCAGGCAATACCAGCAACGACCATCGAAATCACCACAGGCGTATAAAAAGATGCTCGAAACCAGCTAATTCCTCGAAGTTTCTGGTTTACCAAAAGAGCAAGACCTAGAGGAATCACTACTAAAATTGGCACAACGCCGACAAGATACAGCAGCGTGTTCCCCAACGTCTTCCAAAATACTGGATCTGTCCCTAGGCGTTGGAAGTTAGCTAAACCAACCCACTGGGGAGTTTGAGTGAGATCGTATTCATACTTAGTGAAACTAAGATAAAAGGCTTGAAGAGCAGGCCAAAACACACTCAGCCCCAAGACGAAAAGAGCAGGCAGTAAAAATAGGTAAGGGGTGAGGTTTCGTTTCATGAAAATCGAGTCTTTCTGCATCCAACAAAGTGAGGTGGCGACAAAATCGTTAGATTCTACACGTTCGCAGCTGTGAGTTCAAGATGCAAGCTTCTTTCGCCAAGAGCGAAATGGGATGAAGCCGAGTTCAAGCAGACTCTTGTCAGAACAACACACTCCATGTAAGGGTAGACAGACCCAATAAAGAAGCCCCAGTCAACTCCAGGGGCTTCTCTGCGTTAGGATGAGAGGCTCTTGTGACGCTTGACTAGTTCATCGGTGAAGAGTAACCCTTTAGTCTCATAGACCAAAGACGGAGGAAAATTCAACAGCAGTAGAGCGAAGCTAAAAGAATAAGGCACAGCCAACGCAAGACCAAAGAAGCCCCTCTGATGTGCTGGGCCTTCATGCTTTTGAGGATATAAAAATGGATAACCCCAAGTGCAAAATCTGTGGAGAAAAAACTCAATGGTACGGCTGGTTACACGGCTGGCTATGCATTGAGTGCGATGCGAAAGTCGTGAAAGCAGTGATGGGCAAAGACGCCTCTCGACACCAGCAAGACAATCGCTGGGACTGAGACGAAAGTTGCCTAGCTGCAACGGCTGGGCTTTGTGCTTGAGGAGGGGCAATTGCTGCCATTAGGTGCTCACTACTGATGGGGTTTGGTGCTTCCGGATAGAGCCACAAGTATTCTGAAAGAAGAAAAGGTAAATGCACTTTGGTAAGCCTAAAGCTTTATGCTGAGGGTTTGTTGTTGGAAGCGATCGCTCCTTCACCACTGGCTCGTCATTCCGACAGGTGTTAGGGTAAAGACACAAACAGTCTTGTCTAGTTCCTACGGACGGGCTACCAGCGGCAGCGCCAACTCCAAAGAGCTGCCGATGTTCTTTGTAAGGAGCTTTCGATTTTCCCATGTCGTCCCTGCAAGAAAAGTTACTTCAAGCTGGCTGGTGTTACGAAAGCCAGCGCCCCCAACACGACAAAGAAAAGAGCGAAATCTACAAAGACTGGGAGATTATCACTTACCCAGAATTAGCCTTACACTACCTGCCCACGGGAGAGTATTTTATCGGCTCGACTACCCCTAGCTTGGAATCTAGAGTCTCAACAGCCAAAGTAGGAATAATCAAAGCTCTGATTGATTCGGATTCTTAAGAAATCTGCACAGAGGGGAAACAAAGCGAGGAATTTACGCAGAGCAAACCACTGTTGTACCTAGAGATTCTTTCTTTTGTCTAGCTGCGGTTTTAACCGCCCAGTTGGCGTTAAATTGATACGAATGGGGTATTATCGTACCCCTATAAAAACTGTGTTGAACCTAATGAGAACCGCTATATTCTCTTGCATACACTGATGATGAATCCTGACAAATAAGGACGAGAAAATCACTTATCAAAAATGGCTTCGACTGCCCTCCCCTCCTCAACAACTAGTGGAGAGTGTATTCTACTTAACAGTTTGCGGGGATTGAGCATAGTGTAATTTTGTTATGTCCCTGGCCATCCTGCGAGGCTGGCTTGTTGGCAATTTTCTTGGGTTTTGTGTTTGTAGGGCGGGTTTAGCTAGAACAGTCCAAGGAATTCAGGGGAGCGACAATACCAAACCCGACCCTATATAAACGGAAGTCCTGCTCTTGTGGTTCAGGTCAAAAATTTAATTCTCTTCACGGTGCTATCTCTTCTCAACACTGTCGCCACATTTGTAACAGTTGGCGGCTTCAGGTGAGCGCACACTCTAGCTCAGTCAGAAGTTCCAATAGTTATTCATTAGAGCATTAAAGAAGCCGTGGAGCGTTTAGAAGTTAGGCATAACAGTTTATTTGAGCCAACCATACCAGTGGAAGAACCAGCTACTTCTGTACTGGAAATCCTTTATGAGCCACAAAAGCAGGCACCAGCTGTGGGTGGCGAGAGTCAAGCCCAATTTTTGCCTGCCCTGTTCAATGCGATCGCAGTTCCCTTGGTCATTTCCCGGTCTTCAGATGGTACGATTCTCTACGCGAACGCACACTTCTACTCCACGTTTGGTCTGGCTACTGAGGAGAAGAGCCAAGAGGCTAGCTCCTTTGAAACTGATTCGCGATCGCTAAACCTACGCCAAACACTAGACTTGTACCACAATTCAGCAGACTGGCAAACATTGTTAGAGCTTCTCGCGACCAAAGGGTATCTCCGTGATTACGAAGTCAGAATGCAACAGGCAGACGGTACACCCCTTTGGTGCGCCCTCTCGCTGCAACAGATAACCTTTAACGGTGAACAATCAATTTTAGGGACTTTTCATAATATTACTCAGTACAAGCAGGCATCAGAAGCACTCAACAAGAGTCTGAGTAACAATCCTGACCAATTCTGCCAAGGCGATCGCGTACAGCCCAATGATTATCTGTTGAGCGCAGAACCCAGCGACAAGTTCACCTACGTCAGCACTGAGCGCAAACGGGTAGAAGAAGAACTTCAGCTGTTGCAAACGATGACTCAGGCAATCAGTGAAGCCCCAGATTTTCAATCGGCACTATATGTGGCTCTAAGCAAGGTGTGTCAAGCAACTAGCTGGGATTTTGGCGAAGCTTGGATCAAGAGTGCTGACGGCACAGTTTTAGAATGCTCGACTACCTGGTGCAGTAGCAAGAGTGCTCACAAGGATGAAGTAGGAAGTAAGAAGGCTGAATTTACCTCAACTGAGGAAGGTGAACCAACTGACTCTTGTCATCCTTTATCCTTTACACTTCAGACTTGTCTTAGCGAATATCAGCGTCAGAGCCAAGCGTTTACTTTTGCACCAAACAATGGACTACCAGGGCAAGTCTGGTCATCGCGGCAGCCAGTTTGGATCAAAGATGTTTCTGTCGAGCCAGAGTCTTTTTTTGCGCGATCGCATTTAGCAAAAGCCTGCGGACTCAGATCTGGGTTTGGTGTGCCGATTCTCGCTGATGACCAAGTGCTGGCGGTGCTAGCCTTTTTCATGTTTGAGTCCCACCAAGAAGACCGACGATTGGTGGAATTAATCTCGGCAGTAGCCGCACAGTTAGGGGCAGTGATTCAGCAAAAGCAAGCTGAAGCCGCATTACAGGAAAGCCAGCGCCGTCTTGCTAGTTTGATCGATGCGTTACCTGGGATTGTCTTCTCTTGCGCTAGTGCTCCAGAGTGGTCGATGACCTACTTGAGCGAAGGTTGCCTGACACTCACGGGTTATAAAAGCGAAGAATTGATTGGGAATCGGGCAGTTTCCTTCGATAGCATTACTCATAAAGAAGATTTACCGAATGTCTTGGCAGCGCTAAAGACTGGCGTTGCTCAAAAACAACCTTACGTCGTGGAGTATCGCATCCGCACTAAATCCGGTCAGGAAAAGTGGGTATGGGAAAAAGGGCATGGGGTATTTGATAGTACTGGGTCAGTTCTGGGTGTCGAAGGCTTTATCACAGATATCACCGATCGCAAGCGAATGGAGGAGGCTCTGCGCTCCTCAGAAAGCGAATTGCGTGCGCTGTTTGAGGCGATGACTGATGTCATCTTTGTTTTCGACAGTCAGGGGCGCTGCCTCAAGATTGCACCTCACACGAATCCACAGCTGTTGTGCAAACCAGCCGCAGAAATGCTGGGCAAAACGCTGCACGAAGTATTCGATCAGGAGCAAGCTGATACGTCTCTAGGCTATATCCAGCAAGCCATAAACACCAGGCAGACGGTGAATATTGAGTACAGCTTGCAAACTGCTGGTGGGGAAGTTTGGTTTGCTGCAAATATATCCCCAACCTTGCAAGATTCAGTAGTTTGGGTGGCACGGGATATCACAGAGCGCAAACGCTCAGAGGAAGCGTTACGACAAGCCGAAGCGAAATATCGCAGCATTTTCGAGAACGCCTCGGAAGGAATTTTCCAATCAACGTGTGACGGTCACTATATCTCAGCTAATCTGGCGTTAGCACGGCTGTACGGCTACTCAACACCTGCTGAACTCATGGCACGTCTGACGGATATTGAGCATCAGCTGTATGTAGAGCCGAATCAACGCGCTGAATTCATTCGCTTGCTGCAAGAAAACGATGCCGTTTCAGATTTTGAGTCCCAGGTCTATCGTAAAGACGGCAGTGTGATTTGGATTTCGGAGAATGCCCGTGCGGTTCGTGACACTGATACGGGTGAGTTGCTGTACTACGAAGGTACGGTTGAAGACATCACTGAGCGCAAGCTGGCGAAAGACCAACTGCGGGAGCGGGCATTTTATGACACCTTAACGGGTCTACCTAACCGAGCTTTATTTATGGATCGCTTGAGCCACACTGTGGAGCGGGCTAAACGACACCCTGAGTATCGATTTGCTGTTTTGTTTTTAGATCTAGATCGCTTCAAAGTCGTTAATGATAGTTTGGGGCACTTGGTTGGAGATCAACTGCTGATAGCGATCGCACGTCGGTTACAAGGCTGCATCCGTGCGGAAGATACAGTCGCCCGTTTAGGGGGAGACGAGTTCACCATCCTGCTTGAAGATATCGAAGATATCAGCCAAGCCACCCGCGTAGCTGAACGGATTAATCAAGCGCTAATCGCACCTTTTAATCTGGATGGAAATGAAGTTTTCACAGCAGCGAGTATTGGCATCGTCCTGAGTCGAGAGGTGAGTAAAGGCGTCTGTACAACTGACTATGACCGACCGGATGACCTTCTGCGTGATGCTGACACGGCACTATATCGCGCTAAGGCTTTGGGTAAAGGACGCTATGAAGTGTTCGACAGAACTATGCACCAGAGTGCCGTTGCCCTATTACAGTTAGAAACTGACCTACGCAGGGCTGTTGAACATCAAGAATTTCAGATCCACTATCAGCCAATTGTGTCTGTGTCTACCAACCGGATTACGGGTTTTGAGGCACTGTTACGTTGGCGGCACCCCACACGGGGTCTAGTTTTCCCCCATGAGTTCATCCCCATAGCCGAAGAAACGGGGCTAATTATCCCAATTGGCTGGTGGACGCTTCGTGAGGCTTGTCGCCAGTTACGTTACTGGCATTCGCGTGTCAGTGGCTTGCGAAAGTTGAATGTTGAAGGTGACGCCCCTGGTGTTACTATCGCTAGCTCCGGAGGAGCCGCTTCGCTAACGCTGAATGTGAATTTTTCTAGCAAACAGTTTTTGCAACCCGATACCCTCTTTCAAATCGACCAAATTCTTCAAGAAACAGGTTTGGATGGACGTTATCTGACGCTGGAGATTACCGAAAGCTGCTTACTCGAAAATCCAGATGCCACCGCCGCTGTTGCTCGACAACTCAGAGAGCGGCAGATTGGATTATGTATTGATGATTTTGGTACCGGTTATTCCTCTTTAAGTTACCTGCACCGATTTCCTATCAACATACTAAAAATTGATCGGTCTTTTATCAGTGGCATCGGCGTGGCTGAGGATGGTGTTCTTCTAGATGCGATAGTGAGTGGAGCTAAAGATCGAACTTTGCAAATTGCTCGGACGATTGTACTCTTAGCCCATAACTTGGGAATGGAGGTGATTGCAGAAGGGGTGGAAACGACCAAGCAACTGAGTGAATTGCGATCGCTCAATTGCCAATATGCTCAGGGATACCTATTCTCTCAGCCGCAGGAAGCCTCAAGTGCTGAGGCGTTAGTGGTGTTGGAAAACTAGTGTTGAGTGCTCAGTCGGAGTGTGCTGACTCAATATGTCACAATACTACCAGTACGCTAAACCTACCAAGACATAACCATGATTACTCAAGTGATGGTTCAACCCTCATCCTGGGTAGAGTCTGGAATCAAAATCAGCAAAGTTAGGAATCTAAATCTGTTCAAATTTACCGATGACCTACAGTTTCGTTTAGATAAACTTTCAGAGAAGGAAAAAGCTGGCTTGCTGACTCTAGAAGAAGAGGCTGAACTGGCAGGAATCTTAGAACTTGACAGAATTTTTACCTTGCTTAACGCCAGAATAATTGCTGAAGAATGACAGTTAATGATGAAACTAGAAAGCTAGTAAGAGAGAGAGCAAAATACCTTTGCGAATACTGCCATTCCTCAGAAGAAGCAAGTGCAGCCCAGTTCGCTATCGATCATATCATTCCCCAGTCGCTTGATGGCTCGGATGACCCCAAGAATCTAGCTTTAGCTTGCCAGCGTTGCAATGGTTATCGCTATAACTTCACAACTGGAGTTGATCCACAAACCCAGGAAATTATACCCTTATTTAATCCCCGTCAACAAAAGTGGTCAGCTCATTTTATTTGGACAGCAGATGGTTTAAAAATTATAGGCATTACTCCTACTGGCAGAGCCACTTGTAATCGTCTAGATCTTAATGATGAACGTCACAATGAAGGCTCCATTGTTAAAGCGCGTCGTTTGTGGGTGCGGGGTGGTTGGCATCCGCCTGATGAAGACCCGCGACAAGGAAATGAGGAAGATTGACATCATTGCGATCGCCTTTGAATAGCTCTAGAACACGGTGATACCGTTTTGCTAGGGCGAGGTAGTCCCGGCGAATTGGATAATTTTTACCTCTAAAGCCCACTTCCCATCAGAATGAACGCTGCCCAATAGTAGGGATGGCGAAAGGAATTCTTGTTGAGAGTGGACGGCAGGTTCTCAGCCTGTTTCTGTGCCGGTGCGATCGCCTTGCCGCTTAGTAGTGCCAGTTGGGCTTGACGTAAGGCCTGAGGTTTCATTGCTGGTGAGAGAAGCGTACCTTGGGATAAGTTTTCGTAAAACTCCTCCATTAACAGGCGAGTACTTTGATCGTCCACGTTCCACAAAGACGCCATTACGGTTCTGGCTCCGCCTTTAAAAAAGTAATAACCAATACCGGCAATCTCCTTACCGTCTAGTCCAGGACCACCCAGTGCTGTTTGACAAGCTGAAAGCACCGCCAGATTGACACCCTGCAAATTTATCGAAGTTTCAATATCAGGAATTACCAATTTCTCGCCCGTGCCTAGCAGCAGGAAAGACTCTCTGGAGCGTCCTGGTACAAATTTGCCATGTGTAGCAATATGCAATATCTGGCGACCGGGTAAGTTATCTCGTAAGGTGAACAAGGTAAATTCCTTATTGAGGAACTCTTGACCGGGATAAATCCCCTGTGACTCACCTGAATCACGCCGCACAATCGCATCTAACTCAGCTGGTACATTGGGCAGGGGTTTGAAACCCCCTACAGGATCCGACACGCCCAGCCCTAGAATTACGCCGTTTCGATTGCCAGGTAGAGGGGCTGACTTTTCTCGACTTGCTACCGCCGGCGACTGCTGACTCGAAGAGGTTGACGTTTGTGCTGTACTTGATGGCTTGTTCCGAGCCTTCTGGTCTTCTTCAGGCGATCGCGTATTAGTTAAGTTAGCTGATAGCACCGTTGAGATACTGTAGTTCTCAATCAGGTATTTTTCACCATCAAACAGAGCCGCCATGGGAACATAGCGCGTTGAGCGATCTAGAGCGAACACTAGATTGCGAATATCATTCGCTTTCAGTTCCGTTTCTAATGGTTCAATGAGCCAATCATAGAGTTGCTTACCTGTTGCTTTGAGTTCGTCAATATTTGAAAGGCGATTTTGTATTAACTGGCGAAACCTCAAAACCGTTCCTGCCAACTGCGATTTGCTAACGCCTTGGACTTCCACTGATTTGAGAACGCCTCCCTTTGATGCCCACATTAACCAGAGTTTGTCGTTCAACTCTAAGGGATAAATCAGTACAGTTCCAGGTTGGGATTCCACAATTTCTTGGGCTTTTTGAGCAAACTGATTAGGGTTAAATAAAGCCTCGTCAAATTCTCTTTTTTTGCTAATTTCTGATTCTAAATTTTCTAACGTTTGATAATATTTCTCTGTCAACTTACTCCGTTGTGCCAACAGCGACTCCAACTGAGAGCAACGAGTTTGCTGGCATTCATCAACCTGTTTCCCGAAATTGAGCAAACTACCATACTCTTTGAGAATCTGTTCCTCGGTCGGTGTCAAAGGCAACTTGACTGGCTTACCGTCTTCTGTGGTATTTATTGTAGTGTCGCCGGTATAGTCGCGTAACTCTTGCCCTTTGAGGAGTTCTGCCACCTCCTGACCTTCTGACGACCGCTGTTCCGGTAAGAGCGAAGTTGCCAAAGAGCGATAGACTTCAGTGGGTTGCAATCCATTCATATCTTGAACGGCTTTTGGAAAAGATTGTTGCACCCAAGTCGGTAACCCAGGAATCAATCTAGGGATGTGTTCTTCATTTCTGTTAACGGCTTTCTTCTCGTAAATAATTGCAGTGTTTGACAGATTGCTGTCCTTATAGACACGAGCTATTCCAGCTAGACCGTTGAAACTCTCATTAATTGATATTGCCTCTTGATAGGATGCAAGTGCCTCTTCTTTTTGTCCTGCCTGCCTATAGGTTTCACCGCGAAGTTCTAGAGCAAATGCTTCTAAATCAGGATTGTTTTGTTCTCTGGCAATAACCCGACTTTGGTTAATTAATTCAATTGCTTTTTGAAAATCTCTAGCATTCCTGTAATTCAAGCTCAAAACCATGAGAGCTAAAGCTTCAGTCAACGGACTTTTGACTTTTTGGGAAATGGCTAGCCCTTTTTCAGCAAATTCCAGAGATTTTGGAGAATTCCCCTCTCCGAAATGAGCCAGACCCAGCATTACTAAGGCAGCACCTTCTGTCTCGCCCTGTTGGAGTTTTTCTAAGTAATCAATGCTTTGCTCACTAGTCTCAATCGCTTGCTTGTATTCTCCATCCTCAAGATGAACACCCGCTAAAGTCACTAGTGAGGATGCGGCAGCGGCCGGAATGTTGTTTTCCTTGGCGACCCTATAGCCATGTTGCGCAAAAATAATTGCGTCTTGATTCTGTCCGCGCGAACTGTAAACACTGCCGAGAGCCGCTAGCGCCTTCGCTTCTGAGTTTTTGTCTTTGTTGACCCAGGCTGTCGTTAATCTCGATATTGCTACTTGAGTCGCTGCTCGATTGTCACTCTTGCTCGATACCTGGGATTGGGAAGGGCTGGCTGATGTAAGGAAAGAAGCTGCCTTAGCTTGAGAATTTTCGAGTTCTTGTGTCGGTGTCAAGCTAGCTCTTGCCGCCTCTACAGCTTGTTCATGTTTGCCTAAAGTATAAACATCTTTTAAAGTAAATAGATTCGTGTCATTTCTTGTACTCGTTAAGCTCTGTTTGGAAGACTCAATCGTTTGCTTAATGATCTCGTGAGATAGTGGCTTTGTCTCAGCTTCTGATTTGTCTGTTGCTTGTGCTTGGGAGTCAGAGGCAACACTCTCAAGAGTGGTTGCGATTATTGGTCGAGGAGAATTCACAGATAAAACCAATGTCGCAGCCGCCAAGCTAAGAAATTTCAGATGGTAATCCATAGAAGGAGTCCTCCACAAGCCAAGAGCGAAAATGACGTGCCTGAGCAGCATAGATGCTATATAAAACTTAGTAAATCTATCGGTAGATGGACGTATAACTCTTTTATTTTGTGCCGACTACAGAGCGCTGCTTGTAAAAGGTAAAGGTTTGTTACGTCTTTATGACCCGTCATCCTATCAGTCTGACTGGTTTTATAAAGAAGTTGACATCGTATCACGCGATCGCTCTTACATGGCGCTTCCAGTCTGAATTCATCGCTGACGTTACCAGATGGATAAACAACCACCTCACGGCTGAAAACCTCACTTGTAGGCAATCGCTCCTTGTTTTCAGCAAATTTTATAAATTAACTTTTCTCCTATTGTTTCCGCTCTCATGTGGCTGTCGGGTGACCACTAAGTACTTTTAACCAGATGCAATAGGCTTGTGTTATGCCATCTTTGATATAGAGAACCTGCTCTCCTTTGAGAAGACTTTGCTCATGGCTTGGTTTAAACGATCATCACGCTTAACAATACTAGCGACAATACTAGCGGTGGCTTTAACGCTAGGGCTGATAGTCAATGCTCCAACACGGGTAGAAGCCCAGTGGACACCCAGTTCACTCAGTAACAAACTACCGGCTCAGTGGGAATTCCGTCCGCCGCGTGCCCCAGGACAGCCTGTGAATACTGTTAGCGGAGGAACGCGGGGTGGCTGTAACCAACGTGAGGCCCCACCTATTGCATTGGTTCCAGATTCCAAGATAGGAACAACGATTGCTGAGTATCCCACTGTCTTTTGGTATATGCCTCCGACATCCGCATCGGCAGCAGAGTTTGTGCTGCGGGATGCAAAGGATAATGACGTTTATAGAGTCAGGTATGCATTAGCACAGTCTGCCCTTCCCGATCGCCAAGCGTCAGTGTTCCCACAAGCAATGGGCGTCGAAGGCACTCCCGGTCTTATGAGCTTAACTCTTCCTGCCTTTGCTAACCTCTCCCCTTTAGAGATTGGTCAGGACTATTACTGGGTGTTAGCGTTGATTTGTAATCCCGACGACCGATCAGGCGAACCTTTTGCGGAGGGCTGGATTAGGCGAGTCGAACCCAATCAAAATCTTGCACTTCGTGTCAACCAAGCAACTCCCGAAGAGCGTGTTGCTCTGTATGCAGATGCTCGGCTTTGGTATGATACCGTCAACACTTTGGTTGAGCTACGGCGCGATCGCCCTGACAACAACGACTTAGCAGATGCCTGGAACAAACTTCTAAACTCGGCTGGGTTGGGCACAATTGCCAAAAAACAGGTACTTAGATGATTGACCCTATCAGTGCCTCTGGTTCCAATCAAGCTGATATTTCTCTTCCGGAAGCTTGGAACTATGAGGCAACTGTCACTCAAGTTGAAACCATCATTGCCCAAATAGAAGCTGGGGAACTTCCCCTTGCTGAAGTTTTTGAGCAATTTGCCGTCGCGGTGAAGTACCTAAATCAATGCGAGACTTTTCTCACCCAGCGCCAGCAGCAGATGGATGTGTTGATTGAGGAATTAGTAGATGAGTCAGACTTCTAGAAAAACACCGATTCAGTAATAACCCTCTTTTGTTACTTTGGGGCTTAGAAATCGGGCGAAGCATTCTTGGATAAAGCTTGTGGGCTTTACGCCAAGGAAAGTCGCAAGAATGCTGACCCTCGTTCCTCGCTACCACTACGCTAACGCCCCTACAAAAATCGTGATTCTTTCTCGGAAATAACAAAAGAAGGAAATATTCAGCTACTTAAACTAGTCCAATGCCCACATGCTCTGTAAAGGCAAACCAATTATAAAAGCCTTTTAATGCTACATCTTTTAAGTTGAATTTTACATGACTCCTATCCAGAGGAAATTCAACAAAGTTATTGGCATTTGGCGGGTTGGTTGCAAGAATAAGTTCAGTTCCAGCGGGTATATCCTGCTTGGCACCTGGAGCAAGGATATCAGAGCTAACTGCATCTCGCTTGATAACTGTGTCTCTGTTAACGACAAGTTTCAGGAAGCCTTGCTGATTCCCGATAATTTGCTTATCAGCACTAATTCTTACTACGTTTTTAGCTTGTTGCTGATCGACAAGTTGTTTAATAGTTGCTACGGGTATAGGTGGCTGGTCAAGTATTTGGACATGCGGTGCGTAGACATACCAGTTGCTACTTGAGCCATTGCCTATGGGAAATTGAATCTTACTCAAACCAATTTTATAGTGGTCTGCGTTG
>DATNPI010000147.1:0-2093 GCA_036703325.1 Coleofasciculaceae cyanobacterium | reverse complement strand
CCTAGCCTTTCCTCTCATCTGGAGTTGAACACCCAGGTCGCCTAGCTCAAGATAACCATTCACACCTGTGGTGTGTGCCTTGAAGCATTGCCGACCATCTGGATATGTCCATCCAGAGTAGTGTCGGATTGATTTGAATTTGGGGTACTTTCCTAGTCCTTGGAAGAAGCGTTGATAGGCAAAGTCTACTCGTTTGAGAGTGGCTTGCAAACTACCAGCATTGAGCAACTTATATTCTGTCCAGACTTCTTTGAAAGCTGGTAGACTGTTCTGCTGCTGATAGTAATCAACTTTATTTCCGAATTTCTGGTACTGAGTTTTACGGTTAGCCAGTGCAGAGTTATAAATCTCTTGGTGCATCTTCCTTGCCCAGCGCAGTTTTTTCTCCTGCGCTAAGGTAGGATACAGCCTAAAAGTGACTCGTCTAGTGGGCATTGTCTAACCAAAAACTGTAAATAACTGATACCAAAGTGTTTGGAAAAATAAAAGGCATTGAGCCTTTCATTTTTCCCGCTTACCGCCCCTCCTTACTTCGTTGAAGGAGGGGACACACGCGATTACGTTGTAGGGGCGTATGGTCATACGCCCCTGCAAAATTTGCTATTAAGAATTTTCCCACCTCTGGCTCGAATCCCCTAGCCCCAGCTCCTCTTAAGCTGATTCTGGCTTTGGTAGGGAAGATGGATGTACCAACAGTTCAGCGGTTGAGCGCTTCTCTACCATTTCCCGTGTAATTGTGCAACGAGTAACATCCTTACGAGAGGGCAACTCGTACATCACATCCAGCATCAATTCTTCCACGATCCCGCGTAAGGCTCTAGCACCAGTTTTGCGACGGTAGGCTTCTTGTGCGATCGCCCGAATCGCATCTGGCTTAAAGTCCAGTTGAACACTGTCCATCTTCAGCAGTTTCTCATACTGCTTTACCAGTGCATTGCGGGGTTCCGTCAAAATTTCCATCAGCGCTTCTTCATCCAACGGGTCAACCACAGCAACCATCGGTACGCGACCAATGAACTCTGGAATCATACCGAACTTTACCAAGTCGTCCGGCTCTAAGTGCCGCAGAACATCCGCTGTCCGCTTTTCCTTAGACTGACCTTCCCCAGGCTGAACAAAGCCCATTGACCGCTTACCAATGCGCTGTTCTACCACCTTCTCCAGACCAACAAATGCGCCACCGCAAATAAACAGGATGTTGCTCGTGTCAATCTGAATGCAGTCTTGATAAGGATGCTTGCGCCCACCTTGCGGCGGCACATTGGCAACTGTCCCCTCTAACATCTTTAGCAAGGCTTGCTGGACGCCTTCGCCAGAGACATCTCTAGTAATTGAGGGATTTTCACTCTTACGAGCAATCTTGTCAATTTCATCGATGTAGATAATTCCCCGCTGGGCTTCCTCTACATCTAGATCGGCCACTTGCAGGAGCCGTAGTAAGATATTTTCGACATCTTCCCCAACATAACCTGCTTCCGTCAGCGTTGTGGCGTCTGCCACCGCAAAGGGCACATCCAAGACACTGGCTAAAGTTTGAGCCAGAAGAGTTTTTCCACACCCCGTGGGGCCCATTAGGAGAATGTTGGACTTTTGTAGCTCTACAGGATCGTCCACCCCTCCCTTACCATGAGCCTTGGACTGGACGAAACTCAGGCGCTTGTAGTGGTTGTAGACGGCGACTGAGAGAACTTTTTTGGCGTCGTCTTGACCAATCACATGATCGTCCAGATACTTTTTCAGTTCCCTGGGTTTGGGAATCTGATTTAAAGAAATGCCAGAAGCACGAGTACGGCGCTTCTGAGGTGGTTCTCTAGGGGGCACTGGCTGGGGAGAGGGAGTACTCGAATCGAGCAACTCCTCATCTAAAATTTCGTTACACAAATCGACGCATTCGTCACAGATGTAGACTCCCGGACCGGCAATCAACTTGCGTACTTGCTCTTGAGATTTGCCGCAAAAGGAACATTTTAGATGGGAGTCGTATTTAGACATACCTGCCTCTTACTTGATAGGAGTGACAGCTGCTTCCGACTTGGGAAGGTTCTGCCGGGTGATGACCTGATCGATCAAACCATAGTCTTTAGCCTCAGCCG
>DATNPI010000724.1:0-20484 GCA_036703325.1 Coleofasciculaceae cyanobacterium | reverse complement strand
AAAAGCCCGTCCATTTCGGGTTTGAGCGTCCGATAGTTAATTGTTTCCGGTTTAGTGACTTCGCCAACCACTTGACCGTTGGGGAGGGTTCTTTCTCCCCACTGACGAATGCGCTCTGGAGAGGCGATCGCAATTTTGACGTAGTCAAACCGCTGTTCTAGCTGATGTCTCATACCAATGAAAGGATTTTGGATTTTGGATTTTGGATTATTCAGTTTTTGGGGCGAGCTTTTTGGATATCTGAGATTTCCGATGGTTGGGTTGCTGGTCAAGACGGCGACAGTCTTTGCTTCCTGACCAGCATCCCCCAATCTAAAATCGAAAATCTAAAATCCCAAATCGTTTAGACTTCATCCTCTTCGAGTTCCTCACGGTTCAAGGATTCATAGGTAGGTCGGGTTGGTGTCCGGCGGCGATCGGCATCTGCCATCAAATCAACTTCCATATCGCGGCTGGTACCATCTTCTGCTGTTTCTACTTTGTGAACAGCAATGTCTAGACCCAGAGACTGTAGTTCCCGCATCAAAACCTTGAAGGATTCAGGAGTACCTGGTCGCGGAATCGCTTTACCTTTGACGATCGCATTTAGAGCCTCGTTACGACCTTGCATATCGTCTGACTTCACTGTCAGCAACTCTTGGAGTGTGTAAGCAGCACCAAAAGCTTCCAATGCCCACACTTCCATCTCCCCGAAGCGCTGACCGCCCTGTTGAGCCTTGCCGCCCAACGGCTGCTGAGTCACGAGAGAGTAAGGTCCGGTGGAGCGTGCGTGAATCTTGTCATCCACTAGGTGTACCAGCTTCAGCATATAGGCTTTACCAACCGCGATCGGTCGATCGAAAGCTTCGCCCGTGCGACCATCAAACACTTTGATCTTCCCTGGCTGATCCGGGTCAAAGACCCAGTCTTTTCCAGGTTCCTCACTGGCTTGCTTCAGTTTTCCGTGAACCGTGCTTCTAGACGACTCTTCCCCATACATTTCGTCAAAAGGCGTCAGCTTAAATCGGACATCTAAGTTTTCACCCGCCCATCCGAGTAAGCATTCAAATACCTGACCGACATTCATCCGACTCGGCACACCTAAGGGGTTGAGGACAATGTCTAACGGCGTCCCATCTGGCAGGTAGGGCATATCTTCTACCGGCAAAATCCGAGAAATAATTCCCTTGTTGCCGTGACGACCCGCCATCTTGTCGCCTACTTGGATTTTGCGCTTCTGTGCCACATAAACTCGGACGACCATGTTGGCTCCAGGAGGCAGTTCATCCCCTTGTTCGCGGGTAAAGACCCGGACATCAACAACGCGCCCTTTCTCTCCATTGGGTACCCGGAGTGAATTGTCTCGGACATCCCTGGCTTTTTCCCCAAAGATCGCCCGGAGCAGTTTTTCTTCCGGCGGCTGGTCAGATTCCCCTTTCGGCGTCACCTTTCCAACCAGGATGTCACCTGCTTCTACCCAGGCACCAATACGGATAATGCCAGTTTCATCCAGCTGACGCAGAGCATCTTCCCCAACGTTGGGAATTTCGCGGGTGATTTCCTCTGGACCCAGTTTGGTCTGCCGTGCCTCAATTTCGTACTTCTCAATGTGAATGCTGGTGTAAACATCATCGATCACCAAGCGTTCGCTGATCAGGATAGCGTCTTCGTAGTTGTAGCCTTCCCAAGGCATATAAGCCACCAGGATATTTTGTCCCAGCGCTAGTTCCCCACCTTCAGTGGCAGAACCATCAGCCAGCACTTGACCAGCCAACACGTCGTCGCCCTCAAACACCAAAGGTCGCTGATTCAAACAGGTATCCTGGTTTGAGCGCTGATACTTCTGGATCTCATAATAAGTTTCACGACCCGTGCTGTCCTTGACGCGAATCTGGCGGGCATCCACATAGCTGACTTCGCCTGACGTGCGTGACACGACGACCATGCCGGAGTCCCGTGCCGCTTGCGCTTCCAATCCAGTTCCCACTAATGGGCGTTCTGGTCGCAAAAGTGGTACAGCCTGCCGCTGCATGTTCGAACCCATTAAGGCTCGGTTGGCGTCATCGTGCTCCAAGAAGGGAATCAAAGATGTCGCTACGGAGATAATCTGCACTGGCGACACCGCCACATAGTCCACCTGGTCAGGCGTTGTGGTGGTGAAATCTTGCCGATAGCGTACTGGCACAGATTCACCTAAGATGTAACCCTCTTCATCCATCGGGATGTCTCCCGGTGCTACCCGTAGGTCATCTTCTTCATCAGCCGTCATGTAGCTTGGAGGACGGTCTTTGAGTACTCGCCCATTTTCTACGGGATAGAACGGCGTCTCGATAAAGCCGTAAGCGTTGACCCGTGCATGAGTTGCCAAAGAACCGATTAGACCGGCGTTCGGACCTTCCGGTGTTTCAATTGGGCAAATCCGCCCGTAGTGGGAGGGGTGAATATCCCGCACCGCAAAACCGGCTCGTTCACGAGTTAAGCCACCAGGCCCTAGGGCAGAAAGACGCCGTTTGTGGGTCAACTCCGCCAATGGGTTCGTCTGGTCCATGAACTGAGACAGTTGAGAAGAACCAAAGAATTCCTTAATAGCTGCCACTAGGGGTTTTGGGTTCACCAGTGAGGCCGGGGTCAGTGTATCGGCGTCAGAAACCGTCATCCGTTCCCGAATGATGCGCTCTAGACGGTTGAGTCCGACTCGCACTTGGTTTTGCAGCAGTTCGCCCACAGAGCGCACTCGGCGGTTACCCAAGTGGTCAATGTCGTCGGTGCTGCCAACGTCAAATTCCAGATTCACCAGGTAATCAATCGCTGCCAGAATGTCTTGGGGCGTCAATACGCGTACTGTATCGGGAACGTTCAGTCGCAGCTTCTTGTTGATTTTGTAGCGACCAACCCGACCGAGGTCGTAGCGTTTCGGGTCAAAAAAGCGCGAGTCCAACAACTGTTGACCACCGCTCACCGTCGGGGGTTCCCCTGGACGCAGCTTACGGTATAGCTCCATCAGCGCTTCTTCTTCGCTGGGATTACCTTCTTTATCAAGGGTCTTTTGGTAATAGTCTGGATGCCTGAGAGCGTCGATAATCTCGTTATCTGAGAGTCCTAGGGCTTTTAAGAGTACCTGGGCTGACAATTTACGGGTCTTGTCGATACGCACCCACACCAAGTCGTTTTTGTCGGTTTCAAACTTCAGCCATGCGCCCCGGTTAGGGATTAGGGAGGCACTGTAGGTGCGGCGTCCGTTTTTATCAGTTTCTGACTTGTAGTACACTCCAGGACTGCGAACGATTTGGTTCACAATCACTCGCTCGGCACCGTTGATGATGAACGTGCCTCGGTCTGTCATCAGGGGAAGATCGCCAATGAAGACTTCTTGTTCTTTAATCTCGCCAGTTTCCTTGTTGATCAGGCGAGTGGGAACGTACATTTGCACGGCGTAGGTGCTATCTCGCCGCTTCGCTTCATCAACGTCATACTTGGGTCGCTTGAGCTTGTAATTTTTGCCCAAGAAGTGCAGCTCCATCTTCCCGGTGTAGTCGGTAATCGGCGAGAAGCTGTTGAGTTCTTCAATTAGCCCCTCTTCCAGGAACCAGCGGAAGCTGGAGCGCTGAATCTCAACTAAGTCTGGCAACATGTAGTTGAGAGCACTGTATGTTTGAGTAGGGGGGGTAGTGTAAATCTGATTAGACATTCGTTTCCTCTTACAGGGTGAGTCAGCGTCGGGATAAGAGTCCGAGCCAAAGGCACCGCTCGGCTTCAATAGCGGGATTTAGTGCATTAGGATAGGCAATGTTTATTCACAGCTTGATGATCGCTAGAGCGTTGGTTGTAACTAGCCAATGACTTTCTAGCAACTGAGAATTTCAGCCTCTTGCTCGTGGTCGCAACAAAATGATTTTGGGGAATGACTACTGTCTCAAATTATGAGTTTACTCTTCTCAAACGATTAAAGGCTTTTTTACCAGTAGCTAACTTGGTAATCAAGCCTTAGGGAGTTCTTGGGGGATGCCGTGGCAACAATTGGGTAGGCGTGGGAGAAATTTATTCATAGTAACTCTTCTTAATATTATGGCGTAGAGAAACTTGATTGGAGAGATTTCGTGCCCGTGAGGGTTAGAAGGGATTGAAGGTTAGCCAATTGGTTGGTTAAGGGTAGAAGACTAGTCTGAACTGACAATCTGGGCTACTCCCTGCTGCGCTAACAATCTTCCATCTTTGAACTCTTCATCAGACCCGTTTGGGAGGTCAAGACCAAAGAGCTGACAAGCGTTCTCGGTTGTCTCGTGCGCTAGGGTTTCTAAAGAGACATTTCGCAGACGAGCAACGTACTCAGCTACGTGGTGGACATAGGCTGGTTCGTTTCGTTTGCCCCGCTTGGGAACTGGTGCGAGGAAGGGGCAATCTGTTTCGACTAGGAGGCGGTCGCTTGGTACCATCGTCGCCGACTTTTGAATCTCCGTGGCGTTTTTAAAGGTCACGATGCCGCTAAAACTGATATAGAATCCCAGATCCAAAAACCACTGGGTTTCTTCTGGTGTGCCTCCCCAACAGTGCATAACACCCCGTACTCTCCCATTGCGTTCCCAAAACTCTTGCAACAGCTCCTGCATTTGGTACGCAGCATCGCGGCAGTGGATGATTACTGGTAAATTGAGCTGCAAGGCGATCGCTAATTGCGCTTCAAACACCGCTTTCTGCTCTTGCTGATTCTCGGCTTTGAAGAAATCCAAACCTATTTCCCCAATTGCTACCACCCTAGCATCTGAACGAGCTAATGACAAAACTTGGCTTGCCATCTGGGGGGTCCATTTGTGGGCATCCAGGGGATGCAAGCCTACAGCATAGGATAATTCGGGAAATTGGTCAGCTAGTGCTTGAAGACTGGTAAATTCATCCGGTTCTACACAGGAATGTACGAGTCTTACGACCCCAGCTTCACGCCAGCGATCCCGGACGGCTTCCAGATCCGACTGGAAGACATCAAAGTTGATATGAACGTGAGTATCTATCAACTGCATCGGCACAGTCTACTATATTATTTTAATGATCTTTGACGCAGAAGACAGTAATCTAGCTGGTATCTAGGAGGACTCTCCTTTCTCCCAGCTTACTACATAAGCGCTTCGGCACACTTTTTGGGGAACGCGAGAGCGCTCTCGCGTCCGCCCCGCTAGAGGCGAGTCAGGGTGGCTCCTTATGAGGCAGCAGACTCCTCCGCTGAAGGATTTGTCTTGGCATCTACACGTTTGAGTACTCTCGCAAGACGAGATTTCTTACGAGCTCCAGTATTGGCATGCAGTACTCGGCGCTTTACAGCCTTATCAATTTTGCTGTATGCCTCGGACATCCGAGTTTGCACTTCCTGCAAGGATTCCGGACTGGGTTGACGTGCGTAATTTTCTACAGCGTCGAAGTACTTCTTCATCAGCGTCTTCACAGCTGATTTGTAGGTTTTATTCCGAACTCGGTTGCGTTCGGCAATTTCTATACGCTTGAGCGCTGACTTGTTATTAGCCACAGTAGTCTTTAAAGAACCTTGCTTTCGATAACAGACAAAATACCTGAATAACCAATATAACATCTATTCTGAAACTATCACGACCCTAGAAAAATCCAGGTTAAGCTAGAGGAGAGAGTCTGGGTACGATGCGTCCCTCTCGTATGTAGAGGAGGCTTGTAGACCAGGTCTCAGACGGGTAATACCTAAGGATGGGCACTCCGACTCCATGCTGCGAATCATTACTCAGCAGGCTGAGGCACAAACTGAACTGCGACGTATCTGCGATCGCACTTCTCAAGACCAGATTGTTCATAAAGAGTCAACAGTGCGGGAAGTTTTACAGGCGGTAAAGCGCCAAGGTGATAAAGCTCTCCTGCACTACACCGAGGAATTTGATCAACAAATCTTGAGTTCTGAGCAACTGCGCGTCAGTGGCTCAGAACTAGATGCGGCATACCAACAGGTGTCTAAGGAATTACTCGATGCGATTCAGTTAGCGACAAGAAACATTGAGGCGTTTCATCGGCAACGCATCCCCAAATCGTGGGTACAGTTTGGCGACGATGAGATAGTTTTAGGCAAGCGCTATACGCCCGTAGACCGGGCAGGCATTTACGTTCCTGGCGGTAGGGCATCTTACCCCAGTACCGTATTAATGAACGCCATCCCCGCCAAGGTCGCTAAGGTGCCTAGAATTATAATGGTAACCCCACCAGGGCCAGACAAAATGATTAATCCTGCGGTCTTAGTGGCGGCCCAGGAAGCTGGTGTTGAGGAGATTTACCGGGTAGGCGGAGCTCAAGCGATCGCCGCTTTAGCTTACGGCACAGAAACGATTCCCAAAGTGGATGTGATTACTGGTCCCGGCAATATTTACGTCACTCTGGCAAAGAAATTAGTCTATGGAACAGTAGGAATTGACTCGCTAGCTGGACCCTCTGAAGTGCTGATCATCGCAGATGAGGCGGCGAACCCGGTTTACATTGCCGCCGATCTTTTGGCGCAAGCAGAACACGACCCGATGGCAGCGGCAATCCTCCTAACGCCCGATGCCCAGCTGGCAAAACAAGTCCAAAGAGAAGTTGAACGGCAACTCCAAGACCATCCGCGACGCCTACTGACCGAAAAAGCGATCGCTCACTACGGTCTAATCGTCGTTGTTGATTCCCTGGAAACGGCAGCTGAACTCTCCAACGACTTCGCGCCCGAACATCTAGAACTAGAAATTGCTGAACCTTGGGACTTACTAGAAAAAATTCGCCACGCTGGTGCCATTTTTCTAGGCAACTCAACCCCTGAAGCTGTGGGAGATTACCTGGCAGGTCCAAATCACACACTACCGACCTCCGGTGCTGCCCGCTATGCCTCCGCCCTCGGCGTCGAAACCTTCATGAAGCACTCCAGCCTAATTCAGTATTCACCGACAGCACTCCACAAAGTTGCTGGTGCGATTCAGGCGCTTGCACAAGCTGAAGGTTTACCGTCCCATGCTGACTCCGTGCGCTTCCGGACACAAGGAAATCTCAACGATTAGCACTCTTTGCCTTGAGCAAGCTTTAAGTCTCAACCTTAGGTAGATTGGCTAACCAACCTTACTTAGGTGGAGAAAAATTATGCTAAAGAGTACCCAGAAGTTTTTCAGCAAGTTTTCTTGCTGAAACTTCTGAGTACTTATACTAAAGTAAGTTGATGTTACTGTACTTAAACGGTAAAAATCTCAACAGCTGAAAGCTGATTGCTCAAAGCTGATTTCTGATAGGAGACATTTTGGTGCTAAAGACAATTCTTTTGGCTCTTGACAGTTCAGAGCTGTCACAGCGTGTGATTCAAAGCCTAGATGAACTTCAAATACAGCCAGCAACCAAAATAATCCTTTCTCATGTCATTCCCTCACCGGAACCTGACATTGAAACGGCAGTCGATCGGCCTCATACTCCAGAGGAGCTACTTTATCGACACATTGAAAACCAGCTGCAATCCTACCAAGCTGACCTCCCCTGTGAAAGCGAACTAGAGATCGTCACTGGCGATCCAGCTGTCGAAATCGTCCGCCTCGCTCATATTCACCAAGCTAATTTAATTGTGATAGGAAGCCGTGGCTTAACTGGTCTCCAGCGAATCTTGGAAGGTTCGGTTAGTAGCCAGGTAGTTGCCGATGCGCCATGTTCTGTGCTTGTAGTCAAGTCAGATTGACATCCTCCACCGTTATCGTTAAAAATTCAAGTTTCGACTCACTCTTTCTTGAGATAGAACGACTCAGAAGTAATAGTAGAGAACGATCTTTGCTTTATCGGCAGCTTAATCACGAACTCTGCCCCTTGACCAGGCGCTGAAATACAAGTCAGTTGACCACTGTGTTTTTCAACGACAATTGAGTGCGAAATGGACAGCCCTAAACCAGTGCCCACACCAACGGGTTTGGTGGTGAAGAAGGGGTCAAAGATGTGTTTCTTCACCTCTTCTGGGATACCCGAACCGTTGTCGGCAATCCGAATGACCACATAGTCAGGTGAGACGTTCTCTTGTTTGTCTTGGCTGTTGCTCTCACACTCAACGCTCGTTTCGGTATGGATAGTGATAATTCGCGGACAAGAGCGCGTTTCCAAGACCTCAATGGCATTACTCAGGAGATTCATAAACACCTGATTGAGTGAACCTGCATAACACTCAACTGGTGGCAGTTGACCATACTCTTTTCTCACCTGAATCTCAGGCCTAGACGGTTGCTCTTTCAGCCGATGCTGCAAGATTAGCAGGGTGCTATCGATGCCTTCATGAATATCGACCTCCTTCATGTCTGCTTCATCCAGGCGGGAGAAGTTGCGTAGGGACAGGACAATTCCACGGATGCGGTTCGCTCCTTCTTGCATGGACTTCAGCACTTTCGGGAAGTCTGCCGTTATGAAATTTAGATCGATCGTCTCAATCTCGTTTTGAATTTCCGGCACAGGTTCTGGATAGTGCAAGCCATAAAGCTGTAACAGTTTGAGTAGGTCAGAGGCATAGTGATGGGCGTAAGTGACATTCCCGTAGATGAAGCTGACAGGGTTGTTAATTTCGTGGGCAATCCCAGCGACCATCTGACCAAGGCTCACCATCTTTTCATTCTGAATCAGCTGGGCTTGGGTTCGTTTAAGTTGGCACAAAGTTTGCTGAAGTTGTTGGTTTTTAACTCTTAACTGGCTCTCAGATTGTCGCAATGCCTCCTCCGCATGTTTCCGTTCGTTGATGTCACGCCAGAAAACGGAAAGCCCCTCTGCACAAGGATAGGCACGTACCTCAACCCAACTATCCCACTGTTGATAAAAGGCTTCAAATGTACGTGGGATTTGCTCAGTTATGGCTTGGCGATACTGCTGCTCAACAGGTGAGTCCACGGCTTCCGAAAACACATCCCAAAAACTTGCCCCAATAAGCTCTTTCTGATTTCGTTGCAAGACTCTTGCGGCTTCTGAGTTGATATAGGTGAACTGCCACTGATGATCTAGGGCAAAAAAGGCATCGGTTATCCGTTCTAGGATATGGACAAATTGCTGGTGCGATTCTTGCAGGGCCTGTTCAGCTTGCTTGCGAGGGGTAATGTCGGTAATCATCCTCAAGACCCCGACAAACTGACCCTCGGCGTCTAGGATGGGCGTAGCCGACACAATCGCCCATAACACGGAGCCATCCTTGCGGCGGAATTTGAAATCATATCGTTCATGAATGCCTTGGCGGCGTCGTTGTACATAGGCTTTTGCCTGCACTCGGCTTTCTTCATCGATGAAGTCAAAAAGCGATCGCCCCAGCATTTCTTCCATGGTATAGCCCAGCATTTCCAAAAGGCGACCGTTGGCAAATGTTGTCGTGCTATCTGCATCGCACATCCAAACGCCTTCTGATGCTGTCTCCACAATGCGACGATAATGAGCTTCCGATTCCTGTAGTGCCTCCTCGGCTCGCTGACGCTCTGTGATATCTTCGCAAATAGCCAGAAGATACCGGGGTACGCCAGTTTCGTCGAGTAGGGGGACTTTCCTGGTGTGCAGGAGCCGTTTACCTCGATGTGGCGTCATTACAGGTGCTTCCGGAATCTCCACCAGTTGACCACCCGCTAGTACTTGCCGATCTTTGGCACGTAAGTGCCGAGCCTGCTCTTCGGGTAAAAAATCATAGTCATTCTTGCCCAGAACGTCTTCTCTGGAATAGCCAAACAGTTCCTCACTGGTCTTGTTCCAGTACATAACCCGCAGTTCCTCGGCATCTTTTATACACACCCCCACTGGCAGATTTTCAACAACGGAGTTAAGGAAGGCTTGGGTACACCACAATTCTGCTTCAGCTTCTTTGCGATCCGTAATGTCCAAGATGACCCCATCAAATAGTAGGGGCAACCCTCGTAGTTGCCCCGCCTCATTCTCGTTGAAGATGCCTCGACCTTTGTCATAGACCCAAGCCCAGCGACCGTCTGAGCGCCTGATCCGATACTCTACAATGTAGGGTTGTTTGGCTCTCACACTCTGCCAGACCGCTTGCTCGACCCTCGCCCGATCCTGAGGATGGATGATACTGGCAAAAGACCGCACTTGATTATTAATAAAGTCACTAGGCGGATAGCCAGAAATGTCCTGGATGGCTTCACTGAGGAACACCATTCTCTGACGGGGCGATTCTTGTGCTTGCTCATCATCAGCATAGCGGTAGACGGCACCTGGAATATTAGCGACTAAAGTTCCAAATCGTTCGTCGCTATGTTGCAGCTGTTCCTTGGTCTGTTGACCCTTGGTGGAGGCATGGGTCAATTCTGGAGAAGTTGATGGGGTATGCATGATTTTTTCCACCTCTAGGGGGATGGTCAAGCCGAGCCGGATATCTGACCAAGTCCTGACATGAGTTAAATCTAAAAATATTATTTATCTTATATTAATTATTCTAAACAAAACTCAATAATATATATAGCTTTAATAGTTTCTGTAAGTCCTTTTTTTAGGAAAATGGGAATCGTTGCAGCATGAGACCTACTTCTACTCTTAGTAGGTAGATGACTACAGGACTTAACTTAAGTAGGCGGACATAAATAAACTGAACGTTTGTAGTAATGAAGAAAGCGTCCCAAGCGTTACTGGAGCGATCGCATCACAATTACGAGCCTATACGGTTATGTAACCTTTAATTTTGTCCACCTACTTAAAATGTTTTTCAAATAAGCTCTAAATCTTTACGGGCCGCACTACCGCCCAGAGGTTAAGAATTGCCGCAGTTGCAGCAAACTCAGAGTTTGACCGAGATTCAACGGTAGCAAAGACACTCCTTCCAAGCGGGACTGCACCCAACCTTCTCCCCAATACCATTCGTGATAACCATCAATTCCCTGGCTCAATAGTAGGCGTAAACAATTGGACTGAGCCACCTCTACTTTATGTTGGATTGCCACTGGACCCGTCCAAGTGGTAAAGGTTAGTCCTTGATGTAACTGTTCTGGCAGCCCCAGTGAAAAGCTTTGGGGCCACAGCCATCGGCGCAGGTTCTGGGAATGCAGCAGACTGTCACGGATAGCGGTGTGTGGTGCTGCCACTTCAATGCGGAGATGACTTTGTTGAAAGGTTCCTAGCATATTATCTAAATCTGTTTGGTTGAGCTAACTACACGCTACACAACGGCAAGTTCTGTAGCCAAAAAAGGTGCGGTAGCGTAGTGGGACGCAGTAGCCACCATCGCTGTTAGAATTCCAGTGGGGAGAGTATATCCCCCGTGTATCAGCTCTTTAACGTCAAAGCGCACTTGCTGTCTGTCATCATCCTCAGGGGGCAATTTTTTGGGATGCGAAGATAATAGGTCTTGGCAATCTATTAACTTCATTACTTCATGGTATCCCAACCATTCTTGAGTGTTGATGACCAACCTATTCCTCTGGCGCAAGCCTTGCAATATCTGCAATCGGCTGGGAAACTCCAGTCTGTTATTGGAGATATTCTGCGCCAGTACATCATAGAGCAAGAACTGCAAACCCGAGATGATCTTGACGTTAGTCCTGCACTAACTGAGCAGGCAGTGATTGATTTTCGACTACAGAATCAGCTGACTGACCCGAAAGTTTTCGCACAATGGCTTGCTAGTAATGGAAAAGATTACAGTAGTTTTCACGCATCAGTCACTTTTGGCTTCAAGTTAGAAAAACTCAAAGCTCAGATTACAGAGCCGAAACTACAAGAATACTTCATTGAGCGCAAGCTCTTTCTAGATCGGGTGGTACTCTCTCGGCTTGTTGTTGCCGATCGCGAACTAGCTGAGGAACTAGCCAGCCAAATTGAGGAGGGAGCAAGCTTTGAGCAACTCGCTAGAGAGTATTCGATCGCGGATGACAAGATTGTCAATGGCATGATGGGGCCGATCAGTCGGGGGACGCTACCGGATGTACTCAGGGCAGCTGTTGATTTGGCGAATCCTGGAGAGTTAATCGAGCCGCTAGAACTTGAAGGACGTTGGGTGTTGTTTCAAGTCGGGCAATTTCTGCCAGCCTCCTTAGAGGATGGTCAGCTAAAGCAAGCATTACAAAATGAGCTATTTGAGCAATGGCTAGCACAGAAGATCCAAAAGATGAGCGTCAAGCTTCAAGTAGGGTAAGAGTTGTTAATGATGAATTTTTAGACACAAAGATTATCGCATCTCTCCCGTGGGATATCCCGCCTCTTAGCTTGCTCAACCCTGAACAGCAAGTCCAATTTAGAAACCAAGCTCAGACAACACGCTACACCCTTGGGGAAAAGATTTGGTCTACAGATAGTCTGGGAGAGCAGTTTTTAGTTGTTGCTGGTAAGGTGCGCCTAAGGGAAGAAGGAGTACGCAAACCGCTAGCAACTTTGGTGGCGGGGGATTGGTTTGGTGACTTGCTCAAGCTTTCCGGGTCGTTCAAAGCGGTAGCTTCTGATAAAGAAGTGGTGGTGGTGCGGTGGCAGACAGCACTCTGGATAGATGTTGCATCTACAGAAATTGATAGGTTTTGGAAGCAAGCGCTAGCGCGTATTGAACCTCAAACGTCCGATGCCCCTCAACCCGTATCAGGTTATCCCTTCATCTCAAGTCTGAATACCGCTGCTGCCTGCTTGACAATGGTGGCGCAGCAGTTGCAAAACTCAGCACAACTGGATTGGGTACAACGCCAACTACGGGGACAACGCCCGAAGAATGTTGTAGAAGCTGGAGAAAAATTGGGGTTGCAGCTGAGACGGTTGCAGACGACTTGGAGTGACTTGCGGCGGATTTCATTTCCCGCTTTGTTGCAATGGAACCCTCCCCTTGATCAGGGGGGGTGGGTGGTAGTGTATGGAATAAAGGGCGATCGCTTAATCATCGCTAACCCCTTAAACCCCAGTCAAACTTGCGAAAGCGTTCCCCAGTCAATGGTTGAAGCCGCTTGGGACGGACAGCTGTGGCAAGTGGAACTTATCCAGCGGCAGGACAAATTCAACCTCAGTTGGTTCTTACCAGCGGTTTGGCAGTATCGAAGATTGCTAGGAGAGGTGCTATTAGCCTCTTTCACATTGCAGCTGTTGGGGTTGACGACTCCCATCCTTACTCAGGTGATTATTGACAAAGTGATGGTGCAGGAAAGCCTCCCCACTTTAGATGTCATGGGTATCGCTCTCCTGTTGGTCGCTTTGTTCGAGGCGCTTTTAGGCATTTTGCGGCTATTTATCTTTACCCACACTGCCCGACGCCTTGACCTGAGCTTATCAGCCCAGGTATTTCGTCACCTCATGCGGCTACCTTTGGCTTATTTTGAGGCGCGTCGGGTGGGAGACACCGTGGCACGAGTGCAGGAATTGGAAAATATCCGCCAGTTTCTCACTGGTACGGCACTGACCGTTATCTTAGACAGCATTTTTGCCGTTGTGTATCTGGCACTGATGTTGTACTACAATATCCAGCTCACCTGGGTTGCCTTAGCAGTGATTCCGCTGTTTGCAATTCTGACGCTAGTGGCAACGCCAATTTTACGCAATTGGCTGAATGAAACGTTTAACCGCAGTGCTGATAGTCAATCCTTTTTAGTCGAGACGGTGACTGGAATTCACGCTGTCAAGGCGCATGCGGCAGAAAGAACAGCACGCGATCGCTGGGAAGGCTTGTTTGCTCGCTTTATTCGTACCGGCTTTCGAGCGTCCACCACTTCCAACATCAGCAACAACATCGGTGACTTTCTCACCAATTTCTCTAACCTGCTGATTCTTTGGTTCGGAGCCAGACTAGTAATTGACCACAAGCTCACCATCGGTCAGCTGGTCGCCTTTCAAATGCTGTCCGGCAGAATGACAGGCCCGCTGTTACGTCTAGTGCAATTGTGGCAAAATCTCCAACAAGTCTTGCTCTCTGTAGACCGGATTGGCGATATTCTCAACGTCTCCCCCGAAGCTGAACCTGGCTCAGGTTTAGTTCTTCCTCCCCTGAAAGGTCAAGTCATCTTCGACCAAATCTTCTTCCGCTACCGCCCTAACCAAGAACCAATTTTGCGGGGAATTTCATTTACAGTGGAGCCAGGGATGTTCGTTGGCATTGTGGGTCGCAGTGGTTCTGGTAAGAGTACCCTGTCTAAACTCTTACACCGCCTTTACCAACCTGAGTCGGGTCGCATCCTGATTGATGGCTTCGATCTTAAAAGTGCTGACCTAGCTTCTCTACGGCAACAAATTGGCATCGTTCTCCAAGAGGATTTTCTCTTCAATGCTTCCATCTTGGAAAATATCACTCTAGGTAATCCAGACATTACTGCTGAACAGGTAGTAGAAGCTGCTCGACTAGCTGTCGCCCATGACTTCATCAGTGAAATGCCCCAAGGCTATGAAACCAATGTTGGAGAGCGAGGCACAGCCCTATCTGGTGGTCAGCGGCAACGTATTGCCCTAGCTCGTCTATTCCTTTCTCAATCTCCTATCTTGATTTTGGATGAGGCAACTAGTGCCTTAGATAGTGAGACTGAGCAACAAGTTTTACAGAACCTCAAAGCAATTTCCCGAACCCGTACTGTCTTCTTGATTGCCCACCGTTTTGCGCCGTTGAAACGTGCTGACTTGATTTTGGTGTTAGAGAAGGGCGTTCTTGCGGAAAAAGGGACACACGAGCAGCTTTTGCAACAAAAGGGGCTGTATTGGTCACTTTATCAACGCCAGCAGTCCACAATCTAAGAAATTTTACATTTTAAAGATTGTGTGAAGACATCACCAAGTAAGCGTGAATATTGTATAAATTGACGCAAAATAGCTTGGCATTTGTCAAGCTCAGTAAAAACAATAGTTTAGAGGTTATTTTTTTTACCGCAGGGAAAAAATAATGCCAGTTGATTACGCAGGTAGCACGCTAGGCACAGCCAGGGAACTGAATATCACTCCCAGTTCTCAGACATTTACAGACTGGGTAGGTTCCCTTGACACTAACGATTACTACCGCTTCAGTCTCAGTGGTCGTAGCAGCTTCTATCTGAGTGTTGACAATCTGAGCGCTAATGCCGATGTGCAACTGCTCAACAGCAGTGGGATGGTTGTTGCCAGTTCCACTAGTAGTGGCACAAATGCCGAATCTATCAGTAGCAACTTGGATGCAGATACCTACTACATCCGGGTCTTTCCCTATGGCAATGCCAACACTTACTACAACTTGAGTGTGGCTACTCCAGTAGATTACGCCGGGAACACTACAAGTACGGCTCGTGAGATCAGCGTTGGCTCCAGTACCAGTACTTACACTGATTTCGTTGGTAGCGCCGATACCAATGACTACTATCGGTTCACTCTAAGCAATGCCAGCAACCTGCGTCTGGCAGTCAACAAACTAAGCGCAGATGCTGATGTCCAGTTGTTGCGGCTTAACAGTAATGGCACAACCACTCAAGTTGGTGGTTCAGCTGCCAGTGCTGGCACTACCGAAGCGATTAATATCAATGGTTTGGCAGCGGGTACCTATTTGGCTAGGGTTTCCCAGTTCAGTGGTGATACTTCCTACAACTTGAGCCTCTCTGCTAACCTATCAGCACCTCCCGGAAGCCCCCCAGCTGTGAAACCCACATCAAGCTGGTTTAGCCAAAATCTCAAAGACGCAACGATTCGCAGCTTGACACAGAGCTTGGCGGCTGATGGGGAATTAAGTCGG
Source organism: Coleofasciculaceae cyanobacterium (assembly GCA_036703325.1). Lineage (GTDB taxonomy): Bacteria > Cyanobacteriota > Cyanobacteriia > Cyanobacteriales > Coleofasciculaceae > DATNPI01. The sequence continues at coordinate 4,886 of DATNPI010000724.1, read as the reverse complement.
GATGACATGATTGCTATCTTTCGAGATACCAAGACTGATGATGTAGTTGACGCAACTGAACTCAAAGATCTGCGAGCAATAGTCAGCAAAGCTATTGATTTAGGGATGCCAGACTATGTACGTGTCCTATCTAACAAGGTTGTTAACAGCGACGTTGCTAATCAAACTTACAAGGGTGCCGCTCTGGGCAATTTGTATGCTGGCAGCAGTGCGACTCAAATAGAGAATTTGATTGGTAAGTGGTTCCTGGGTAGCGATCGCCCAATTGCCCAGTCCTACGACGGAACAACCTACACTTATCGAAAGGCCAGTGGTTCTCTATTTCAAAACGGGATTAGTTACGACGATGTGAAACAAGGTAGTGTGGGTGATTGCTACTTCCTGGTAGGTCTAAGTGAGACAGCATTTCGCTCACCCGATACCCTTGAGAGTATGTTCATTGATAACGGTGACAGCACTTACACCGTTCGCTTCTATAAGAATGGTGTAGCTGACTATGTCACAGTAGACAAATATTTGCCAACGGATGCTGCGGGGCATTTCACTTACGCTAATTTTGGTGATTCCTATAAGAGTGCCTCCAATGAATTGTGGGTGGCTCTAGCAGAGAAAGCCTACGCTCAACTTAATGAGTCTGGATGGATAGGCGTAGGGGCAGGTCGCCCCGCTGTCAACTCCTACAATGCAATTGACGGAGGTTGGGATTATGATGCGATCGCGCACATTACAGGTCTAAACACCAGTTATGGCAGTTTGAACTTTAACGCCATGGTGAATGCTTTCGAGGCTGGCAATTTTGTGGGCGTGACTTCCAACGTATCTGCTGTTGCTTCAAATGTAGTTCCTAATCATGTTTATGCAGTGATAGGCTACGACTCGTCTACTCAAAAATTTACTCTGTTTAATCCGTGGGGAAAAGATGGAGGCTATCTGGATACTAACAGTGATGGTGTAGGAGATGTTTTTAAACCCGGTACTCTGGAACTAAGTGCAAGTCAATTGCAGGCCAGCTATAGAGGATGGACTCGCACAATAGCCTAGACCAAGTTGGCAAAAGTTTTCCACCAGTTCCAGTGTCCATGAGGGGGAAAGGAGGAGATTTTAACTAGTACCGCTACGCGGAAGTCAAGCGTCAAAAGTGACGCGGAGGAACTTTCTCTTTTATTACTCTTCTGAGAGTTTGTGGGAGTTGAGGTCTAGACATTTATGAAGATTGTCAGTTTGCTGACTTCAGCATTTTTAGTCGTGTTCTTAGCAAGTTATAGTAGTACGATTCTTGCCGGCAATCCGCGTACTCGTGTAGCCACTGAAAGTTCTATGACCTCGCTCAAGCTAGTAGTTAAAAATGTTACTCTCTTAGCCAGAGAAGAGAAGAGTCCCCCACCGGGAAAAGCTCCTACTTCCAATCGAGCTATTGGGCTTGCTTCTGTATTTATTCGCCTTGAGAATACGCAGGAAAAAGACATTAATCTAATTATTAAAAGTATTCAAATTCAGAGTGTTGGCGATGGTCGTGTCCAGATGGCTAGTCAATCTCCACAGGAAGTACGCCTGAGACCACTGGAAAACTCAGAGAATGTTTTTCATTTGACGAATAAAACTGGGTACTCAGGACAGGGTCAAGTTAAGGCAATTATCACTTATCAGTTGGGAGACCAAGTGGCTGTCATCGAGTCTAGTCCAGTTGAGGTCGAGAGACATTGAAGGATGGCGATCGCTCTTTCCAAAAATCTCTGGACAAGCTATGCCGATTTTCAATTGAGTGCAATACAGGTCGTTTATAGGGGCACGATATTATCCTGCCTTACCCTGTAGTGTTTACAACGGAAAGCCGCTACAAAAGTATTCTTAAAGGTACTCTTACTTATGCCATATAAGGAACTTACATTTAAAGTTTGTAGTCATCTAGTGTAAACAACTGAAGCAAGGAGAACCTCTATGCTCAAAAAATTCCTCGTCATCACTGCTCTTTCCCTAATTTCCTCAACAGCCTTGGCACAAATTCCATTGCCAAGAGCGGATCGCAACGGTGATTACTCTGGTAATGTAGGTCATGGAAAGTGGATTGTGGTCGATCCCGATCCTAACGGGCTGAACTGCCGTTGGTCAGAGCAAATGCCGAAAAATTGGTATGCTCCTGACGCCAAGTTTCCCAATCGAAATATCGGTCAGTGGTCTATTGTTCGCCGCTTCAAGAAAAACACATCAAGTCAGTATCTCACGGCAAATACCACTCCTGCAGGATTTGCAACAGTTACTGATGAATTAGGAAAACCTTGGCTTAAGGTCAGCATTGGTTCTAATGATCAAATCTGCCTTGTTCGTGCCAACGCGCAATATATACGACCCGTGAAGTGACCTAAGAAAATTCAGAAGGATGAATGAAGAGTTGACATCCTTCCTCCCTGACACTTTGTACTAGGCTAAGACCTTGCGAGAGCTAACACACAAAGAGCTTTCAGTTGACTTTGCTCAACCTACCTTACGGAAAAAGCCTCGCTAAACCGACGCGTTACAGGCTCAATTAAGAAGGTCAGAACAGATTTTTTACGAGTGACTATTTCTCCAGTTGCTGCCATCCCCGGAGTAAATGCTACGTCTTGACCCCGAACTTTAATTGAGTGTTGATTAAGTCTAATTCGGGTCGGGAAAACTAAGCCTAAGTCTTTGTCAGTAATTGCATTAGGACTGACCTGAGCTACTGTACCCTCAATCGTGCCAAATTCTTGAAACGGGAAAGTCGCCATCTTTATCTTGGCTTTCATCCCCTCACGAATAAATCCAATATCGCGGTTGAGGACTTTAACTTCTAGCGACAGTTGTTCACCGTCCGGAAGAATGGAAAGCAATTCCTCACCAGACTGCACGGGGCCTTTCGTTGCCTTGACGCTGTATATAGTTCCAGCTACTGGTGCTTCGATGGTTTCCTGTTCTCGCTGCTTTTTAGCTTGCTGTAGCTGACCTTCAACTGTCGTTTGTTCTTCGCGGCGCTTGTTGAGTTCCGTGAGAATTTGACTTTGGCGCTCAGACCCTAAACTGTCAGCCTGCTTACGAGCAGATTGATAGCCTTGTTCAGCTTGCTGGATTTTTTGCCCTTGAGCCGCAATCTCTTTTTCTATTGATGTGACTTTGTTTTCAGCTTCAGTGACTTTGTCTTTGGCATTGGTAATGCCGTCTTCAGCCTTAGTGATTTCGGCTTGAGATTGAATGACTCTAGCTTGAGCATCCAGGTAATCAAGTCGAGGTGTAGCACCATTTGCTACTAGGAGACGTAGCGCCTCTTCCCTTTTTTCGGCGTTGGCGAGGACACTTTTAGCTTTAACCAGAATGCTTTCAGCGTTGGTGAGGTTGGTTTTGGCGTTGGTGAGGTTGGTTTTGGCGTTGGTAAGGTTTTCTTCCAGACGGGTTAGACCGACTTTAGCTTCATTGATGACCGCAATTTGGCGATTCGCTTCTGCTACGGCAGCAGCTCTTTTTGCTTCAAAGTCTTTTAGACGAGACGTTAAGAGTTGGTCTTGCAGATTCGTTCCGGCAGTTGCTGCTCCTGTTCGTTCTGCTTCAAGACGCCCTATGTCTTCGCGAATCAGTTTGGCCGATTTGGCGAGGCGGTCAACTTCTGCTTGTGGTAAATCTGGGTTACGTTCAATTAAGATGTCACCCTTTTCGACGCGATCGCCTTCTTTGACCTTGACCGCTCGAATATCGCCGCCACCGAGCGATCGCACGGGTCGCACCTGCACCGAAGCCATCAACTCTCCCGGAGCCACGGCCACTTCTTCCACTTTGCTAAAGTGCGCCCAAGCGATCGCCCCAAATACCAATAAACTAATGCTGCCCGCTAATACTCTGGTGTATAGAGGTGGTAACTCTTGTACCGCCTTACCTAACTCGTAAGATAGCTGGTCTTCTGGATTGGCAAATCGCTCTCTAGTCTGGCGAGCTTGAGCTGGGGAAGAAACTATAGGAAATTGCATAGGTAGGTGGGTGTTATTAAATCCCGGTTAACCTGACCAAAATCCTTGTGTGGGTGGGTTTAGGGATATCTTTTCTATCCATGATAGGGTTTATTTCAAATTTATCCTGTAGCGATATCCTCGCCTTACTGATGTCGGCGCGTTTGAGTTATCTGAGCGCCATTTGATTATTGATAACTTTTGTTTATTGGTTTAATCATTTATTTTTATAAATTATACGTTCCATTTTCAGCCGTTGAAAGATAAGGTTAATGGTAATGTTAAGAAATGATGACATTTAATAACGCGTTGCTAATTCTCTTAATCTCTTCTAAGAGATATAGGTCACTTTTCTACAACTAGAAAGGCGCATGAGTAGGGTGAACCTCTTCTTTCTTAAAAGTGAAATAGCGGCATTGAAGCTGGTGAACTCAATTTAGTCTGAGTAAAGCTTTTAAAGATTTATTTAGCTTATGAACTTAGTTCGCCTATCAGTTTTTTTCAAATTTGATGGTTGTCTAGGTCGTTTTTGCCTAGCCAGTTTTCTCCGAGTTACTATCCGTTTTTAAAAACGTATGAAAAGTTATCTACCCAAGCAATATCTACCCAGATTGAGTTACAAAAAGGTTCGGTTAAAATGGGAAAAATACTGGTTAAAAATAACTGGAACTTGGCGTTCATGTCCTCTAACATGTCCTATAAATAGGCCCCATCACAGACATATCTTTTGGAGCTGGTTCGGTAGTTTCCTGGCAATAGCAGCAACGGCTTACCTAAGCGCGAAAACCAATTCTCCTCTGCTTATGGCTCCCTTTGGTGCCACTAGCGTATTAATCTTTGGCGTACCTGACAGTCCTTTGGCTCAACCCCGTAATGTGATTGGCGGTAATCTCGTAGCTGCTGTAGTCAGCCTGACTATTCTGCATCTTTTCG
>DATNPI010000720.1:0-5760 GCA_036703325.1 Coleofasciculaceae cyanobacterium | reverse complement strand
CGCGTACCATTCCTGGACTGAACTTACTCATCTACCTTAAGTAGAATGGCACTGACTTAAGAACTCTCATCAATACCAATCAACCCTTGTGCAGGGGGTTTGGGGGAGGCACTCGTCCAAAGATGGGGGGGTTTGGGGGGGAATCCCCCCAGACTTGGTTTCTCCAAAAAATTGACAATTTTTCGCTTAAGTCAGTGTCATTCACCTTAAGTAAGCTCATGTGCATTTAAATTGCACACCTTCGCGATGAGAGCAAAACTCTTAACCCTTCTGCCTGGTCACTGAGCGTGTCGAAGTGCTGCCAATCCTCCTCAATAATGCAGCTTAAATGCCGATTAGCTTAATGCTGCTACTTTCTGATAAATCCTAGTGATTTGACAGTCTCACGGCAACATTGTTTAACACATAAAGCCTAAGTTACTAAGGGTAGCGTTACATATATTAGTCAACTCCGTACCTCCGTTGACGCGCCCTATATTCCACGCATGAATGACGTGGGATATAAGGCGTTTCTATAAATTTTTCCTTAAGCTTTTATGAATTTATTGCTAAGAGAGATATAGTGTTACCAACCTGTGCTCTAGAAACTCTTGGGTTTTGCAGGTGACAAAAAAATGCGGCACATTATATACGTAAAAAACATTTGTATTTATAAACTTCTAAAAACTTTTGTTTTAGAAGTGTGAGGGTTGTTTTAACTACTACAAGAGTAAATTTAAAACGTTATAAAATTGAAGTTGAAAGAAAGCAATTCCCCAAAATAGACTTTATCTGTCTTGATTAGATAGATGATTTGGGTAAGGATATGCATCTATCCTTTGGAAAAAAAACTTTAACTTAGTGCAGCTCGACGAAAGTCATCCACCAGCCCAGTTTACTTCTGGGTAAAATGCGTACTTTCGTCATCTCCTCTTTTCAAAGTAGTGGGTTACTTCTATCCGGATGTACTAGTAGTTTCTAAGTCTATAGAAAGAGTTGCTGGAAAGTTCTTTCCTAGGGTGTATCGGATTACAGATCAAAGCAAGTTACACAGGAGTCATCGCACAACAGACTCCAGGTATTCACCTAATGCCTTGGTGGGAAGCAATGTTACCTTTACAACTAGATCAGAAAAGCAACGCCCTAGCGCGTCGGGGTGACACCCTCCCAGAGACGCTCTTCCAAGAATTACCAGTAGGTATCTTGGTTATGGGAGAGCAGGGTGAAATTCGTTCAGCGAATCAGGCGGTACTGAGTTTGCTAGGACTGACCGAAAGCCAACTGCTGGGTCAAACACCTCTTGACCCTGAGTGGCAGGTGATCCAAGAAGATGGAACACCTTTTCAGTTAAAACTTCAGTCTGCGCCGGTACGGGCAAAGCATACTTTGCTGTTGCTTTCGACCCGTCAACCGATAAAGAATTTGGTTCTAGGAGTTTATCGCCCTATGAGGGGCGATCGCGTCTGGCTGTCTGTCAGCACCAAGGCGCAATTAGACTCTAATGGCTGTGTAGAGCAAGTCATCTGCACGTTGAGTGACATTACTAACCTTAAGGCAGAAGAAAGACTCTCAAAAATCCATGACTGCTTTTTGAGCCTTGGCGCAGATCCAGATGAGAACATTAATCAACTCACCGCCTTGGCAGGAGAGTTATTGGGCGGAGCTTGGGCACTCTACAATCGACTGCATCAAGGCTTGCTGTGGGCATTCGGTCAGTGGCGTACACCATCAGACTTTAACAGTATTGGTGAACCGAAGCACTATATCTGTAGTGAGGTGATTGAGCGCGGCAGCGACCAAGTCTTTGTGCTTCAAAACTTGCAAAACACCTCCTACGCCAAGAGCTATCCCAATATTGTGTCCTACCAATTGCAAACCTATATCGGGCAGGCGGTTCGATGTGCCGGGAAGTCTGTTGGAGCGCTGTGCGTAGTGTATCAAAACCACTTTGTTCCTACTGAAGCAGACAAAAAGCTCATGGGGATTATAGCTGCTGCTATTGGCGTAGAGGAGGAACGCAAACGGGAAACAGTGGTTTGGGCCAAAAATGAAGCAAAATGGCGATCGCTAATTCACAACAGCTCCAACCTGATCACGATTCTAGAAGCTAATGGAACTATCCGGTATGCTAGTCCTGCCATTCAGGGGATTTTAGGATACAAGCCAGGGGAGTTGATTCGCAAAAATATGTTCGACTTTGTGCATCCCGCCGATCTTCCCTCAGTAAAAAATGACTTTCAGAGCGTCATCGAAAACCCAACAACTGCATTGTCTAGTGAGTTTCGGTTTCGACACAAAGATGGCTCGTGGCGTTATATCGAGTCCACTCATAGCAATCTACTGATGGATGCACCAGTGGTTCGCATTGTTGTCAACTCCCGTGATGTCACAAAACGGAAACAAGCAGAAGCAGCGCTGATACAATCAGAAGCGCAATTGAGAGAAAAAGCAGAGCAGCTTGAACAAGCCTTACATGAACTGCAAGAAACTCAAACTCAACTGATTCAGACAGAAAAAATGTCCAGTCTGGGGCTGTTGGTCGCTGGTATTGCTCACGAAATTAACAATCCCGTCTCTTTTATCTACGGCAATATTCCCCACGCGACTCAATATACTCAAGACCTGCTCAACCTTATCGATCTCTATAGGGAGCACTATCCCAAGCCAGCACCAGCAGTTCAAACCCAAACGGAAGCAATTGACCTGGATTTCCTGAGCAAAGACCTGCCTAAAGTGATGCAATCAATGCAGATGGGGGCAGAGCGCATTCGTCAGATAGTCGTATCGTTGAAGAACTTCTCCCGCTTCGATAAGGTAGCTAGGGAACCAGTTGATATACATCAAGGCATCGATAATACGCTACTTCTGTTGCAGCACCGACTGAAAGCCAAACCCGGACATCCGCAAATTCAGGTGATCAAAGAGTACGGCGACCTGCCAGCCGTGGAGTGCTATGCTGGGCAGATTAATCAAGTGTTTATGAATCTCCTCAGTAATGCGATCGATGCACTAGAAGAGGCACTAAGCACAAAGGAAGAGGAATACAATACTATTTCCTCCCTTAACGCACAAGGCTCGGCGCTTACCCATCAAACTGCTGTGTCATCAGATGCGGAGTGTTCTAAGCTGACAATCCGGATTAGTACGGAAGTAAAAGAGGACAATACAGTACTTATCCGCATTGCGGACAATGGGCCTGGTATACCGTCTCAGATGCAACAACAGATATTTGACCCATTCTTTACGACTAAACCCGTAGGTAAAGGTACTGGTTTGGGATTGTCAATCAGCTACCAGATTGTTGTTGAAAAACACGGCGGTCAGCTGAAATGTTTTTCGATGCCTGGTGAGGGAACAGAATTCTGGATTGAGCTACCGATGCAACTGTCCCATCAGGAAGCAACCTGATAGGGGTAGCACTGGGAAGATGTTAGTCAATTGGCAAAATGGTCAGCTATTACACGTTTAACTTGCATATTTACCTGATGGTTTTTTGTCAGTCGTCAGTCGTCAGTCGTCAGTCGTTAGTGGTCAGTGGTCGGTTGCGACGGACAACTGACAAAGGACAGACTACCCGAATGTAGACTATGCAGATTAAATACACAGCCGCTTATTACTTCATGAGTTTCAGCAGTGCTGCCAAGGCATCATCTTCACCTGCATTGACTTGTCGGTCGAGTAAGGCAATGCTGACCACTTGCGGGAGTGCGATCGCGGCTAAGTCAGGCTCTAGTCCCTCCATAAGCTGCTCAAGGGACTGGGGAACTTTCAGTGCTGACCGAATGCCCAAGAGCATCGATTCATTCATACCCAATGCCTGGAGTTGAGGTGCGATCGCCTCCCAATTAACTGGCTCATCTGGACATCCCACTTGAATTACGTAAGCCAACAACCGCTGTAGCTTACTTTCTTGCTTGGGTGTTATTGGGGGGGTAATCTTAGAGACGTTGGTGTCCGATGCGTTTTTGTTGAGTTTCGAGATAATCTGCTGCCAGTCGTTGTCGTCGCAGGCTTCTGGTTGCCCTACCGTCAGAGAAATGCGAATCCTTTTATCTACGCCAGCCTCAAGATGAGTCACCTGAGCGTGTACACCGAGAAAGCCCAGCCACTGAGCCACCGTCTTGATTAATGTGGAACGAGTAGCCTCACAGCTAGCTAGTAGCCGAACTTGAGTGTGAACCATTGGGCGCACAATTTGTGAAAGCATAGCTGAAGTGCTTTTTAAATCTGCTCTATGTTAACCTCTGTCTTAACTCTTGTGCGGCTATTGATGCTGTGTCCCACAAAACTTTTATACTTTTGCTTCGAGGGATTTGAGGTACTCAGTATTGACGCCCGACTCCCGTGTGAGCGCGATTTTGCCAGTACGAGCGATTTCGCGAAGACCAAACTTGCTCAAGACTTGGACAATCGCCACCATTTTACCTGGGTCTCCCACTACTTCTAAAGTGAGTGCATCCTCAGCAATGTCTACCACACGCGCACGAAACACCTGAGCTAATTCAATAATCTCTGAGCGCGTTGTGCTGGTGCCATTGACCTTAATTAGCATCAACTCCCGCTCTACACAGGGTGTTGTCGTGATGTCCTGTACTTTCAGCACGTTGATTAGCTTGTAGAGTTGTTTGGTTAGCTGCTCAATACTACTGTCATCTCCAGGCACCACCATCGTAATTCGGGAGATGCCGACTTGTTCTGCTGGCCCAACAGCAAGACTCTCGATATTGAAGCCCCGACGGGCAAATAGACCAGCAATTCGGCTTAGGACACCGGATTCATCTTCGACCAGAACTGAAATGGTGTGTTTCATGAGTTACAACAAGGGCGGTACGCGTGCGAACACATCGCCATAGTTTAGAGTTGTTTTGGTGAATTTCTATCTTATCGCGGTCTACTACAACGACAAAACTCCGACACCTGCTAATTCTTCCAAGCTAGTAAATTAGCAAGGATTAGCTTTTCTCATGCTAAGAGACTGAGCCGTAGCAAATTGTAAAAATATGTTTCCGGGCAGATGCACTTAAGTCCACAATTCGCCGAGTATATTGAAGTCAACCAAGCGTTATTGGAGCTAGAGAACTTATGGGTTGGTTAAAAAGACTGTTTGGAATGGAAAAACCGGAAAACGCTCAAGTTAACCCTACTGTAGCCGCCCCGACCACAACACCAGACGCCCCTGCGGCTGCTGGCACCACCGAGACAATTCCCCCAGAACGAGTTGGTTTAAACGGAGAATACGACCAAAGCGGACTTGCCAAACGGGTTGCCTTAGCTTTTGACCAAGACTCCGATCTGGCTGACGAAGAGCGCCTTTGGGTTGCCCAGACTAGCGGCACCGTTGTTCTCAAAGGCGAAGTGTCTGACCAAGCAAGCCTGGATAAGATGGTTAGTATTGCCAGAGGTGTTAGCGGTGCAACTGCCGTAGACACTACTCAAGTTACCGTTGGCTAAGTCTTCGCCTTCACAAGGGAAAAGGCTTGAAGATAAGTAAGTCTGCTCTATTTTCTAATCTACCTGGCTAATAGAGAGACTTTTTAACCCTAGACATTCAGAAAAAGATTCGCATCTATTAACCTGTGGGGCACGATAATATCGTGCCCCTGCCGCGAAACAATTCCCCTAGTTTCTAACTCCCAGTCCCTAGTGCAAGAAGGCAGCACTTCGACACGCTCAGTGACCAGTCATGAGGCAGCACTTCGACACGCTCAGTGACCAGGCAGAAGGGAAGAAAGCTTTTACAGTAAGCGTTTGAACCTTTTTTAACGGGTGGGTTATTTCTGC
>DATNPI010000715.1:0-4602 GCA_036703325.1 Coleofasciculaceae cyanobacterium | reverse complement strand
TTGTAGCGGTGCATGAGTACCTCAGTGCGATCGCTTTTAATCAAATCTAAGGCGAGCGCACGATTATGGGTGGTTGCACCTACATAGCGGATCAGCCCTCTTTCCTTCCAAGCCCAAAGCTCATCGAGTACAGCCCAAGTTTGAGCAATATCCTCTGAGGGAGTGACATACTCGGCAAAAAATACATCTATGACATCAACATTTAGGTATCGACGCACCCGCTCCAAGTATTGCCGCAGCGTACCCAGATTGCGATCGTCACTTCCGGTTGCAATCAATACCTGCTCACGCCCAGTTGCGACTATTGGCTTTAGTCCATTGAGCAAGTTTTCGTGGGACAGATCGTAAAAAAAGAAATAATTAACTCCAGCCTCAAACGCTAGTGCTACACAGGATGTCTCCATAGCCGGACTTCCTGCTAAACCGAGGATGCTGGCAGGCTGTCCGTTTAAAGTTTCTAAATGCATCGTCTGCGCTCCTTTTAACGATTTCTCTGCCAACACCTTCTGCGATTTCGGTTATATGCAATTTACTCCGAACGGAGAGCTATCTAGATAGGATGCACTGTTCTCAACGTTCTGGGCAAAATAGTTTCCCCAGTGGGGTTGTCTGCCGTCGATATCTTTGAAACCATACTTCGATGCCAGATTCCATGAACTCAGAACCTTCCCTGAGTATTGCTCAACCTCTGGATCGGTAGCCAGCGCAGCGATCGCACGACCAATGAAAAACGGAGTTTCAGATGCGATGAAATGTGGATCTTTTTTCGCTCCATCTTGCCAGTTGGCTTCGGTGACGCCAAAGTGCTCCAGCATCGCTTCAGAGCGAAGAAAGCCAGGTGTTACGGCAAGCGTTGTAATGTTGTAGGGACGAAGTTCTTTTGACATCGCGTAGGCAAGGCGAATGACGGAAATCTTTGCCAAGTCATAGAAAACGTTGCCTCGATACCCCAAATGATCTCCGTCGGTAATTTCGATAATGAGTCCTTGTCCTCGCTCAATCATCAACCCAATCGCGTAATGACTGGTGATAATGTGGGTGTGGACGCCCCGTTGTTGCATTAGCAGCCCGTTTGATAGTGAGTGCTCCCAGAAGGGTTTATCCCACTCCATCAATGTATCTCCGCCCCAAATATCATTCACAAGAATATCGAGTTGCCCCTGCTCGGTCTTAACGCGATCGAACAAAGCTTTCACTTGCTCAGGAATCGTGTGATCCACTTGTACAGAAATGCCTTCACCTCCGTGAGCGTTCACCATCTCTGCCGTTTCTTCAATTGTTTCAGGACGATTTCCTGTGGCGGGGAAACCGCGAACACTGCGTCCGGTGCAGTAGACTGTTGCTCCTGCCTCACCCAGCATACAGGCTATGCCACGCCCCGCTCCCCTCGTTGCTCCGACGACGACTGCTATTTTGCCTTTCAACGGTTGCATCAAAACCCTCCGCTATTGTCTTCGAGAGATAGCTGCTCTCTAAGGTAGCGATCGCCCCTACCCACCTGCCTCACCCAAGTGAGTCATCCAAATGGATGAAGTCAATAGTCTGCCATACTGCGATCGCATTCCCATTCGCAGAATGAAGGCTAGCCGCATTTCACGCCTCTGGCCCAGTTCCGTACCTAAATTGAGAGCGATCGCCAAGCCAGGAATTGGGCCTAAGGTTATTGGTAATTAAAAACACATAGACTAGGTAGAATACTTTTCCAATTCCCAGGCCCATTCCCTATTCCCCATGCATCATAGAGAATAGGACAGGAGTATCGAGAATCTTAAACTGTATCAATGCCAGAATCACAATGGTATAGATGGTTGAGGAGACTAAGCCCGTCAATAACTCTTTTTTAAGGTTACGCTCTTTGGGTTGCCCTTGAAAAACATCCACAGCACCTACTTGCATCAGGAGAATTCCAACAATGTTAGAGAGCCAGTATCCTACGATTGAGCAAGGCAGGAAGAAATTTGGGGAAAGCCAACTACAGACATACCCAAAAAAATAAGCAATTGGCAGATTGAAAAACAGATCATTCCACCAACATAGTGGTGAAAGCAAATAACCAATTACTAAAAGGAAGCCGCCTCTTAGTTTCTTCAACATGACTTCTATCTTGAAGCCGTCTTGAGCAGCCTGTTGTAACTGTTCAGAGGTCACTTGTCCTGGTACGCTCAACTCGTCACTGACTTTTTTGGCGTTTTCCATAAATTTTCAGTATTCCGACAAACTTACCGTAGTTTAATCTATCCGCACAGTCAACGGCTAGTTGGCGTCAAGTGTTTCCTTTTAACGCAACTGGATACCCTACTCAGCCTCAGTAGAAGCAGGTATGCGCCAAATCTTCACTAAACCTTCACTCCCACCACTGACGAGAATTTGACTATCAGCACTGAATGCTAAAGAAGTAACTGTGCTGGCATGTCCTCTCAAGGTATGCATTAACTTCCCAGTTTGGAGATTCCAGAGCGTGATGCCGTTACTCTCATTGTCTGTTGCTAAAATTTGTCCGGAAGGGCTAACGGCAAAAGCACGAAGAGCGCCATTGGCAACACGAAGGTTGCTAGCAGGCACTGTGCCGACTAACTCTCCTGTTGGTAAACTCCAGGCATTGATATCGCCCTTTCCATCCGTCCCCATTAAGACTTGTCCATCAGGTGAGACGCTAATGTCACCGAATGACTGTATAGGTAAAGTGCCTTTGAGCTTCCCTGCCTGCAAGTCCCAAACTCTCACCTCATCCCGGTATTGCTTACCGAAAAACTGGGTCTAAAGCCCCGTCCTTCGACAGGCTCAGGAACACCTTCTAGGACGGCTTTTCTTCCTTAAGTTTATCAATCCAATCTTCAATGAGCTGAGTCATTGTTTTTTCTCTGTCCTTAGCTATTCGTCTCAGTTTTTCAATCCTGCTGGTTGATATCCTTAAACTTAGTCTTTCCTTGCTCATGTATCTACCCATTGGCTAGCCATTAATGCTAAGATAGTAGCATGAGAACTCTGAAGTTTAAGTTGTACAATCACAAGCGCAATCGTTATCTCAAGCAAGCCATCAACGCGGCTGGAGTAATATACAACTATTGCATTGCTCTACACCGTAGGTACTACCGAATGTGGGGCAAACACTTAAACTGTGCAAAACTTCAGAAACATATTGCCAAACTACGAAAGCGTAATCCGTTCTGGCAGTTAGTAGGTTCTCAAGCTGTACAGGATATCTGTCAGCGTATTGATAAAGCCTATCAGTTGTTCTTTAAACATCACAAAAAGGGAGTTAGACCACCAAGCTTTAAAAAGGTCAAAAAATACAAGTCATTCACTCTAAAGCAAGCTGGATATAAGTTTTTGGGAGGCAATCGAGTTAAGATAGGTCACGTCGTTTATCAATACTGGAACTCTAGAGAAATAGACGGAACCGTCAAGACACTAACCATTAAGCGAACACCTTTGGGTGAGTTGTTTATAGTTGTAGTTGTTGATGGATATTCAATACCTGAAGTCACATTCGAGACTGGTGCTCCCGATAGCGCTAGCGGTAGCGACGCAGGAGCGTCTGGGCAAAGCACCATCGGTAAGATAGCTGGATTTGACTTTGGATTAAAAACGTTCCTCACTTGCTCTGACGGCTCCAAGATTGAATCACCTCAATTCCTCAAAGCTTCTCTCAACGATATTCGCTCATCATCTAGACAGCATTCCAAAAAACTCAAAGGCTCGGCTAATCGGGAACGAGCAAGAAAACACCTTGTTCGTCAGCATGAAAAAGTGTCTAACCGTAGGCGAGATTGGCAATGGATTCTAGCGCATGAATTAACCAATAAGTTCGATGTGTTGTGCTTTGAGACTTTGAACCTCAAAGGAATGCAACGTCTATGGGGACGCAAAATTAATGACTTGGCGTTAGGGGATTTCTTGCAAATTCTGGAGTGGGTAGCCAAGAAAAAAGGAAAACGGGTTATCTGTATTGACCCGTGGTATCCATCTACTAAAACCTGCTCTTGCTGTGGTCACATTTTAGATGAACTAGACCTTTGTGTTAGAAGGTGGCGTTGCCCATCCTGTCATTCGGTAAACGATAGAGATGAGAACGCCGCTATAAATATTTGTGCAGTCGGGGCATCGACTGTTCAGTTAGGTGATGTCAGACAGGTTATGCCTGCAATCACTGTTTGACCTGAGAATCCCCGCACTTATAGGGCGGGGAGTGTGTCAATAAAGAGTGTTTTGCCATCAGGACTAATAGCCAGGGAGAAAAACCCTTGGAGTCTATTTTCAGACAAGGTGTGGCGTAATTGCCCCGTCGCTAGATTCCAAACCTTAATTGCATCTTTGCCATCATTGATACCGCCGCTAATCAAGGTTTGTCCATCAGTACTGAAGACAAGCCGCTCAATGCTGTTTTCCGCTCCAGAGAGGGTAGTCTTTAGCTGCCCTGTCTTGAAATTGAACAAAAATCGCCCGCATTCCCCCATCCTCGCTCCCGCAGGCGGGGGTTAGGGCGAGGCAATGTAGCGCCGCGAAATTGCCAATTAATCATTGTATCCCTGTTGTTCGATGTACCTCTTGAGGACATCTTCATATGCACCACCAGATGAAACGGCACAATAGCCGCGTTTC
>DATNPI010000666.1:0-3507 GCA_036703325.1 Coleofasciculaceae cyanobacterium | reverse complement strand
CCAGCCGCTGTGGAGGAATCGACTCTCGAACCGGAAGCGATACCAACACCAGTCATTAAGCCCGTACCAGTACCAATAGAACCAGAAAAGCCAAAATCCGGCGGATTCTTTAGTCGCTTCCGACGACCAGCGGCAGTTCCTAGCCCGTCAGCCGAACCGACTGTTCCTGAGGAACCAGAGCAGACACCAGAACCGGAAGCGTCAGTAACCCCAATCGAACCCCCAGCCGCTGTGGAGGAATCGACTCTCGAACCGGAAGCGATACCAACACCAGTCATTAAGCCCGTACCAGTACCAATCGAACCGGAAAAGCTTAGTGAAGCAACTCCAGATTCTGGCTTGCCGCAAACACTACCGGAGATAATCGAAACACCATTCCCACAACCTTTAGAGCCAGAAGCCGCGTTTCCTGAACCACAGCCTTCGGCTGATTCAGAGCTAAAGTCATCATCGACTACACCACCAGAAACAGCATCATTATCGGAATCGCGGGCGGAGAAAGAGCTAGCAGCGTCATCCTCCCAAACACTAGAAATACCGAATCCAGAACCAGCTACTGCCAAGCCAAAACTAGATTTAAAGGAAGTATTCGTCTCCCCACCAGCCTCAACGCCGTCGCTTCGAATTATCCAAGCACCAGCAGAGCCTGAATCAGACATTCCAACGCGCTTTCTCAAGAAATTAGTACCGGATAGCCCAACCGATGTTCCAGAATCTTTGGAGGCACCAATAGCTGATTAAAAAACAACAGATTCTCCTTCACTCCTTTCCCGCCAGAAGATTAACTATTCCCTTCTCTCCCTGCTACCTCGTAGATGTTCTGTCAGGGGGAAGGGAGTAGGGGAGGAGGCGATTTCTAAGCGGCGCTAAGGTAAAGAAATGTAAAGCTATTGCCTAGTGTAAGGAAAGAGATTAAATGACGCCTCGTGTTCGATCGCCAGAACTTCCCCCAAACAGAATCTGGCTAAATACAGAACACCCTCTGTATCTTAAAGATCTAAAAGGACGAGTGGTCATTCTGGACTTTTGGACTTACTGCTGCATTAATTGCTTGCATATCCTGCCAGATCTGAAATATTTGGAAAACAAATATAGGGATAGCCTTACGGTAATTGGTATCCACTCGGCCAAATTTGACAACGAGAAAGAAGCTGAAAACATCCGCCAAGCCGTTCTCCGCTACGATATTGAGCATCCAGTCCTAGTTGATAGTAACTTCCACGTCTGGCAGCATTATGCAGTTCGAGCTTGGCCAACTTTGATAGTCATTGACCCTGAAGGATATGTTATTGGCTCTGTATCTGGTGAGGGCAATCGAGATGTTTTAGATCAGCTGATCAGCCAGATAATCCGTGAACACCAAGAGAAAGGAACAACAAATTTTCATCAACTCAGCCTCACTCTGGAAAAACAGCGGAAACCCTTAGCGACGCCTCTGGCCTTTCCGGGTAAGGTGCTGGCAGATGAAGTGACTGATCACCTATTCATTGCGGACTCGGGTCATCACCGTATTGTAGTTAGTACGCTAGCTGGTGAGGTTCAGTATGTAATTGGTACTGGCAAATCGGGATTAACAGACGGCTCCTTCTCAGAGGCTCAATTCTTCGCTCCTCAAGGCATGGCATTTGATGGCAAGAATCAGCTGTTATATGTTGCTGATACGGAAAACCACTGTCTACGGCAAATTGACTTGAAGAGTCAGCAGGTAAAAACAGTTGCCGGGACTGGGGAGCAAAGCCACTATATCAGGCCTCACTGCGGTGCGAGTTTGGAGACGGCTTTGAATTCCCCGTGGGATTTGGAAAAAGTGGACTCTCGCCTCTTTATTGCGATGGCTGGTTCCCACCAAATCTGGGAAATGCAGCTAGACACTGGTATCGTTAGCACCTACGCTGGCATTGGTGCAGAGGCTTGTGTTGATGGATCGCTCGATGAGGCGACTTTTGCCCAACCTAGCGGTGTCACTACCGATGGTCGAGAATTATACGTAGCTGACAGCGAAGTTAGCTCAATTCGAGCTGTTGGTCTAGTTGACAATCGGCGGGTGCGAACTGTCTGCGGTAGTGGTGAACTTTTTGATTTTGGCGACGTTGATGGTGACGGGTTGGAGGTTAGACTGCAGCATTGCCTGGGTGTTGAATATGCTCAAAATTATCTCTGGGTGGCTGATAGTTATAACCACAAAATCAAGCGCGTTGACCCGCGTACTAGCAACTGCCAGACGGTATTGGGAGATGGAACTGCTGGTCATCAGGATGGTTGGGGTACTAAGGCTCGCTTCTTTGAACCATCGGGTGTGAGTGCGATCGCACAACGTCTTCCCGGAGGGAGCATTGCCAATCACCTCTACATTGCTGATACCAATAACCACGCCATCCGTCTTGTCGATCTCAATACTCTCCAGGTAACAACCCTAGAGTTTCCCGGATTATGTGCGCCGGATGTGTGTCTTCCACCGCGAGTCAACTCATAATTTTACCGATACCAATATTTAAGGCTCTGGAGAAGCGAGTACCCGCAATACCTTCTCAACATCGGTCAAGTCACCTACAATCCGTCGGACAGGTTGAGGCCAGACTCTGAGCAGCGTTGGTGTTGCTGAAATCTGATTCGCCTCTGCTTGGTCTGGGTGCTTAAAAATATCGATAACTTTTAGGGTATAAGGATAACGCAGAGAATGCTCTAACAACTCGTGGAGGATCTTGAGAGTGTACTCAGTTGTCTCAGTGTGCCCGGAAACAAACAAACGCAGTACGTAGCTATAGGTAGCTGGTGGCTGGAAGTGAGGGTCAATTTCTTCAGAGTCAGTTTGTAAGCTTAAATCGTCTTTGTTGGCAAAGCCTTCTCTATGGTCATAGCGTTCTCCATAGGAGTAGGAAAACGTTTGAGTGCGCTCAAAGCGAACAATCAGGTCGTGGTCTTCCCAAAGCTGGGGAAACTGATGGCGGTAAGTCTCCAGCACAATCGGATCACATGACTCTTCCTGCCAGGGAGCCACCTGCCAGACCAGGTTGCCGGTGCCAAAGACGGCGTTCAGCAGTGCCTGATGATGTCGCACAGGTCGATAAATTTCCGCTGAGGTTCGCAGCTGCCTGGTTTGAGGATCGAGCCACCTGTCAATAGTGGCGGTGTACCCTGGCACTAAAAAATGAGGCAGCTCTGGCAACCCCAACATTTCTTGTAGACCTGCACACAGGCTCAAGTGCCAATGACCCTGCTTAGTAGGGTCAATAGCATAAATTAAGTCTCCCCCCGGCGTGAATATAGCAATGCCTTTAAACAGCTGGGGGAAGGGTGGTTTGTTGAAGTTCAAGGGCGATCGCTAGGGACTAGAGCATCAAGACTAAAGTGTTGGGGTCAGAAGTGTCAAATGTCTGCCTTGCTAATTTTTCTTCACCTTCTGCCTAAAACCCAGCCTGATAAGTCCTAAATACGACCGCGCAGCATCATCGCCATCTCATTCTGAGTCGGTGACATTTCCAGAGCCGTTTCCTCTGTGATGCGCCC
>DATNPI010000665.1:0-13765 GCA_036703325.1 Coleofasciculaceae cyanobacterium | reverse complement strand
TTGTTCAGGTAAAAAAACTGTTCCCCTAACGATCCCAATAGATTCCGCACCATCAAATCTAGCCCAGGCACCTGCTTAAGGGAGTTAGTCGCTTCCAAATCCAGGGGATGGCGGAACTGGTCTGCCTTGAGACCAACTAGCGGTGTTTTTGAAAATCCCATGCGGACAACCGTAAATGAAGAATTGTATAGAGCAGTGCTGAGTTAAGCTAATCACTCCCGTCGGCTTCAGCGGTGACATAGGAATGAAGTCGCTTTTCATTAAGACATCGCCCAGAAAACAGACAGTCCCCAATTAGTATATCGAGAACCTCAGAACCTCTGCTGGTGACCCTTAAAGGATGAAGTATTTTCAGTCTAGCCTACGGCAACGGCTACGCTGTGCATACTTCATCCTTCAATTCTTTACTCAGATAACCAGGTTTTGACGCGCTTTAAACTGTCCCAGTCGGGTTTTCTGGTCAGTCCATCTTCAATACTTTCAGTTACGTCACGCCGGACTTCTGAGTCAAGCGCCATCATCTGTTTAACAAGGTCGATATGTTTCCGGACACCAGTTTGACCTGTTTCTAGCATTGCAAGTACTAGGTTGACTCGGCCTTGGGGGGCGCTTTGGTCTAACTTGACACCTTTGAGAGCCGCTTTATACGCTGGTTCTGGTTTGTTATCCAGCAAATACAGCCATGCCAGACAACTCCAGGCTGCGGCTGTTTTTGGGGAGCGATCGCATACTTCTTTGAAAACTGAAATTAGTGTTTCGGGACCTTCCCCCGCGTTGTAGCGTTCTAGGCCCGTATCGAACAGAGAGGTAACGGAATCTGTCATAAATCGTTGTAGTTATCGGTTCTTCGATGGTATTGGCAGCATTTTGCTAAATTGATACCGAATTGTAACCCCCTCTCGTCCGCCTTTAGCAAGCTAAAAAAAGGGAGTTCATTGCAGACCAATAGTAAAACGCTATCAATCCAGAAGCTTTAAAACAGGAATTAGTGGGTTCTACCAAAAAAGATACCAGACCCAGCTCGACGCTTGGATCTGGTCTATAAGAAAAATCGGCGATATCAGTTAGCTGCCACAGATTCCCGACGCTTTGCGCCCAGAGAGTACGCAGCTTAACGATTAAACGCCGAAAGACTTTCCACAGCCGCAGCTTTGATTGGCATTTGGGTTGGTAAATTGGAAGCCACCACCGATCATGGCATCGCTGTAATCCAGTACCAGACCGTAGAGATAAAGCATACTTTTTGGATCGCAGACGATTTTGAAGCCCTCATAGTCGAAGACTTGATCGTTCTCCCGAACCTTACTAGGGTCTTCAAAATCCATCATATAAGACATTCCAGAACAGCCTCCTTGGCGGACACCAACCCGCAAATACAGGTCTGTTCCTTGTCTCTCCCGCAGTGCTAAAACATGCTTTAAAGCTGTTTCCGTCAGGAGAATACCTTTTTGTTGCGGCTGAGTTGCTTGTGTCATGAGTACTTTGTGACTCCTAATTAGGATGCTTGCTGTTGTTATAGATAACTTTAGTCTGCCAGTCCACAGAGTCAAATTAAGCAAGATTATCTGCTTGCGGTGAACTTGCTTTGATGAGATCTTGTTCTTTCATTGTAACGAGTCTTACTTTAGCTCAGGTGTGGCATCAAGATGCCTTGGGAGGCGTCCAAATACAACGTCTTAGTTTTCGCCGTGTTTTCCTCGCCAAAAGTACAGCGTTATTTTTGGCTAGCCCTTGGCAAGGCACGGCTTGTCCCTTGTCTTAAGACTTCTGCCACGATGTACTTTAACTCTCAACCCCATGAGTCATATTTTTGTAGAATAACAGCCCGGAAATTATTGCGGTTTAATAGGAGTATCCACTCCTCGACTGGCTTTTGAAGCCGGTCTTTTGGCACTCAACGCAAGCTGCTCTATGTCTGCTCTGAATCGTACTACTTGTCGTCGGCTCAAGAATTTACAACAGATTCCTAGTGTATGGGAAGGCGATCGCCGTCCGTTGTTGGCTTTTCCAGACGGCTCAGAACCGGAGGTCGAGGGCAAAAGTGAATGCATTCTTTGGGTGGATGGTTCGGAAGGAATTGTGAGGGCAATGGATGTGGTGTCGCCAGAAATGGGCCCAGAAGCAGTTGTTCGCGCCTTACTGAAAGCGATGGAGCATCCCCAGAGTCCTGCTAGACCAGCACGACCAACAAAGATTGTTGTCCGAGACCGAGAAATTCAGTTTTTTTTGCGGGGTGTCCTTCAAGAGTTAGATATCGCGATTGATTACTTTCCGGATTTGCCCCTGATTGATGAGTTGTTTCGGGGGTTTGAAGAGGTTGCGCTGCATCGGCAACCCAAACTCCCTCCTCAGTACGCAGACCTACTGCACTCTAAAGCTTATGAAATTTGGAATGACGCGCCTTGGGAACTGCTGGCTGACCACAACATTCTGGCAATCGAATTAAATCGGTGGGATGTCGGAACACTCTACGCCTCAGTGATGGGAATGCTGGGCATGGAGTACGGGGTACTGTTGTATCGTTCCTTGGATTCCCTGAAACGGTTTCGAGCCTCTGTTTTGGAGGAGGAGTCGTTTGAGGCGATGGAACAAGCGTTTTTAGGACAAGATTGCTTGTTTCTAACGTTTGGGCGAGTTGAGGATGACTCAGACGACGATGATGAAGACGATGAAATTGATTTAGCTGATTTGCCGATATCGGAGATTGTTCCTGCTTTCGGAGCTGTGCATCCGTTTGAAGGAATGCGGCCGTTTCTCTATGACGAAGAAGCGATCGCGGCTTACATTGCCCTCGAAGCCCTCCATCGGTTTTTGCGGGCGTCATATCGACCGTTGGCAGGAGACACGTTCCCAGATATCACTAAGCGTTACCGCATACCAGTTCCCCAGGAAACAGAGTCAAAATCAACGGTTTCCGTTAAAGTTTCTACTCTTCCTGAATTGGCAGCAGAGTTGTTGGAGATGGCTGAGGAAGCTGAAGATGACAACTTTGATGAAGACGACTTTGAGGGAGCAGAGATGGCAGTCCCCTTGAGGGATGACTTGGTGCCAAAAGATGCTTTTCTTAGTCTAGGAATGATGCCTTGGGAAAGCATTGAAATGTTGCGCTCAGGCGTTGATTTCTATCAGTCTAGAGACGTTACAGCGGTAGGAGAAGGAATGCCTGTCGTATTAATTCAAACTACCCGCCCAAAGGCAAAAGCCCTCATCGATCAGATCCAGACGGCTGGTGGTTTGAAAGCAATTTGTTTTAATCCAGGGGAAGACCCATTTGAGGGCGATCGCTACGATCTGGGTATTCTTCAGACAGAAAACAGCAGTCTGTACCTGTTTGGGGAATTTCCAGAAGCCGACCCCACCCATGTTGCTGCCCGTAAAAAATGGGATCAGCGCTGCAAAAAGATTAAGGGATACTGTGGCTTAATTATTGCTATGGGGGTAACAGGAGCTTCTCGTGGCAATCCTCAACCTCGTGACATGATGGCTTTGTTTGAGGCGCGATCGCTCTCGGCAAGCGAATTGGGACTGGGAATGCTCCAGCTAATGCCTCACTTTGAGCTGGAATAGAGGCTTGGACATCAAGGCATTACTCAAAATCGATGGATTTAGTTGTTAGTTGATAGTTATTGGTTGTTAGTAGGCAAAATTACACTCTATCCTCGTTATTACTGAATTTCAGAGGCACCACCGGAATTTAGTCAATCCCTAAAAAATAACAACTAATGACTCTCGATCACCTACGTTGATTTGCACTCACCTGCTTGCGACCGATTTAACCTAATATAAAAATTTACTTAACAAGTTTATAGATTCCGCATTATATTAACCATACTAGCTCATACGATAGTGGAGGAAAACCCCACTGGCTACTTAGTCATTACCACTAGTGATTAGTTTTTTAGGTGTATACCTTGCCCAAGCCTGGGCTTGCACAGACTTGTTACAGACGCAATTAATCGTGTCTCTACAGACTAAGGACTAATGGCTCCGCTTTATATCGGCTTGACTGTAGGCAGAATGGTTTTGGTATCCGTCTAGGGCTTTTTTAACAAAGTTAATTAATCTGCGTCAACTTCATTTTGAGGCTTGTCAATTAACCCGCAAGCCTCAATAGATAACTTTTTTATAACAGCAGTGGGTGTTTCATGAATTCAGTTAATGGGCTAGCTTACTTCCAAAAGTCCCAGGAAGTCGAAGCAAATTCAATTCCGACGTTGTCGAAGCTATGGGCAAAGAAGTATGTACAGAAACTAATCGAGCCAGAGGACGCTTGGGAAGTTAACTCCAAAGGGGGACGAACAATCACAGCACAACGGCTACTTCAATCCCTTCGTTCTGCTAGCGCCCAAGCTTGGATAAAAACAGAAAATTTGCTCTCAAAAGAAGTCAAGCGGCACGGAATTAACTATAAGCTGATTGACCCTTGGGAAATTGCCAAAGATGCCCACTGCATCTATGAGCAAATCCTGTTATCTTACACAACGCAGGTGTCTGCACCACACCTTTGTGTTTCAATTTCTTCTGCTCTAGGTCGTATTCGGCAAAAGTACACGAAGATTGACCCGAGGGTGATTGGTTTTGTCAGTATGCAATTCCACTATACTGGGCAGCTACTTTTAGAACCACTTTCCCAGCAAGAGCAAGTCAATGTTGGTGATTATTTCAAGATAATTGACGATCACCTTTATATGCCGTTGCATCGTGCTTACAATGCTGCTGCGAAGCATGATTATCATTCACCAATATTGCAGACAATACGGCAACTGTTACCTGCTAGTACTGAGATTGCTAGGAAAATTGCAATGCGAGCTTTGGAACTGTACCCCAACTACCGTTGCTACAGCGGAACCTTAGGTGAGCATACTGTGAAAATTTCTAGTGTCCGGGATGTCGAGATGTTCCAGATTTACTTGTGGGTTTGTGTTCTGGAAAATAGCATTGCGGCTATACAACATGAGTTGTTCCCTTTGTGCGTGATGCTTTACCCAACTCTGAAGGTGCGGTGGGAACTGGTGCGGCACATGATCCACTTAATGGGCATAGAATTACAAAGGCATCTGAAGCCACAACAGTTATCGCTATTTTTACCTTACTTTCAAGCGTTGTGGGAGATGTTTTCTCCTGAGGTGTTTCCGGATAGCTTGGAGGATGACGGCTTAAGTAAGTCGGCTGGATGCCCTTGTGGTTAGCGATCGCCTAGCAATAGTGTTTTACACATTGGAAAGTTGAAAGTTAGAAAGTTGAACGGGTTTGGAAGTCATTGACAATTAGCATCAACCGTGCATTGCAGTGCGGAGGAATGCCCATATCTAGTAGAGTTGGCTGACAATCAAGGGCACGATATTATCGTGCCCCTATAATCTGGTGTTTATAACTGAGAACTGCTATAAAAGCAAGATTAGTCTTACTAGAGCTAGCACTTCGCTTCTAGGAATTTGCTGTGCGCGAGGGCACACCGTCTAATTCAGGTGAGCTTTATACTATTCATCGAACTAAATAATTGTAAACAAAAGTTAGGAATGCTTCATGGGTGACATCACGACAAATCCTGCTCTGCAAGAGTGGGAAATGACAGCTAATACTTCTGCTGCATCCCTTACCAAACAATGGGCGAAAAAGTACCTTCAGCAACTAATCGATCCAGACGACTTCTGGGAAGCTAGCTCACAAGGAACGCGATCGCTCATAGCGCAGCGGCTACTCCAGTCGATTCGTTCCATTAACCTTCAAGCTTGGACAAAAACCGAAATTTTGCTCTCAAAAGAAGTCAGGCGACATGGAATCAATTATAAGTTGATTGACCCTTATGAAATTGCACGAGATGTCTACCACATCTATGAGCAAGTCCTGTCAGCTTATGCCGAAGAACAGACGCCGCAACGCCTTTGTGTTGTTATTGCTTGTGATGTGGGTAGTATCCGGCAGAAGTACACAGCAGTCGATCCTAGAGTGATTGGCTTTGTTAGTATGCAATTCCACTACTGTGGACAGTTGCTTCTAGAACCACTTTGTCAGCAAGATCAACTGACTTTGGGCAATTATTTCAAGGTGATTGACGATCACCTCTATATGCCATTGCATCGCTTTTATGAGGTCGCCGCCCAGTATGATTACAATTCTCCAGTCTTAGAGAGCATACGGCAACTGTTACTACCTAGCAGTGAAATTGCCAGGAAAATCGCCACGCGGATGATTGAGCTGTACCCAAACTACAGTTGCAATAGTGGGTTATTGAGTGAGCCAACTGTAAAGATTTCAAGCGTCCGGGATATTGAGATGTTCCAGGTTTACCTGTGGGTTTGTGTCCTGGAACATAGCGTTGCAGCCATACAACAAGAGTTGTTTCCTTTGTGTGTGATGCTTTACCCACCTTTAAAGGTGCGCTGGGAACTGGTGCGGCAAATGCTCCACTTAATCGGCATGGAACTAAAAAAGCGTCTGGAGCCACAACAGGTATCGCTATTTATGCCTTACTTCCAATCATTGTGGGAGTTGTTTTCTCCTGAGGTATTCCCGGATAGCTTGGAAGATGAAGGCCTGGATAAATCAGGTGGATGTCACTGTAATTAGCGATCGCGTCTCCCTAGTGTTTCCACATTGGAAAGTTGAAAGTTATCTGAGCCAAAGAATCCTACGCCTGAGAGCGAAGCAGAGGTGTGGGAACGTCAACTCAGCACTTGTGTAAGGCAACCTATGATAATTGGAAAGCATCAGCAGAAGAGTTGGGGCTATCTGAAGGAAAGGAAGCTTATGCTGTTATTACATCCAGCAAGATGATGATTGCGGTGGATTAGAGCAATATTCAGAACCCTTCAAAATTACACGACCGGAATGGCAGTTTACGAGTACTGCCATTAACCCAGCATTCGCTTCTAGTGGCTGGCGTTCAACAATGAGATAACAGAATTCGTTGAAAATACCAAGCGTTGACGAAATTTGGGTGCATTTTACATTCCGCTGTCGGCTTATCTGGAGGGTAACAGGGGTGCCATTACAGCTATTCACCTGACCAACTGGGCATAAGCATAGTCTCCGCTTTAGGGAACATGGCTGTATTCGCCGCCGTCGTAGCTGTGAGGGTAGCGGCTACTGTTAGTTGCAGAATGCAAAGCATTTTTAATATAAATGGCTTCCCATGTCTTCACCAAAAGTGTTTAAGAGTCCTACTCTGGCGATTATTTATGCTGAGGGCGGATTCTGCCCCACTGATGAATGACGCGGTATCCTGTCGATTTTTCCAACGCCCCGATTTTCGGTGAAAAAGTAGGTCGAGCCAGCAACACCACGTCCACTGAATGAGAATTCACAAAAAATTTACCGATTTGTTACGTCCTTCTCATATGCTTTATGGAAAATTCTCGACATAGATACTAATCTGAGAATAGGAGTCAGGGGCCAGGAGTTAAGAGCCAGAAGAGAGGTTTTCATCCTTTGTTGTGGACTCTCTTCATGGGCGTCTAACTTAAAAGAAGCAAAGTATTAGCAGATACCTAAACACAAGAAGCTTGGGGAGCATCTCAGTTCTACGGCTGTGCATAAGCAAACCGGATAGATACGGCTTCTTGCGGTAAGTACTCATATATCTATGCCAAAGCGCGATGCACCCAAGGTGAGAATTGTTGGCTTGGCATAGGTGATGCTGGCTCAGGTTTGAGCAAGTTCACTCAATGTATACACAAGTTCATTTGTATACATAAGTTGGACATTGGATCAACGTGAGCCTATACATCGGCTCTTGATACTAGAAGTAGAAGCAATAAATCACTCCATCAAAAACTAGGAACAGGAAAGTATATGTTGTTGGTTCTGTCTACCATGTTTTCGGTCTTAGCAATTATCGCAATTGCTCTTGTTGCGGTCATCGCCGTATATATGGTTTTAGGTCTAGTTCTTGTTGAGAACCTACGCGAGTGTGATAACCCTCACCAGGCGCTTCAGCTTCAAACTCAGTTCCTGGCTAACGGGATGAGTCGCACCATCAAAGTTGATCTTGAAGAATACGGCGTTTTTGGCTCGCCCCAGCTACCTGCAAAGCCAAGCTTTCCATCTGGCGGTAAAAAGAGCGTGGTAGCAGCCAGAGCGAATAAGCAGCAGACAACGTCAACAGTGTACGGTGTGGCTCCTCAATAAGGATGCGCCCATGAGTGACCAAAGCGCGATTAGCCAACTCTACAGCAGTGGAACCAGAATCTAAAGTCACTGCCCTGCGGGCTAAATGTCGCAGTTGGTAAGCCAGCGCTGGTTTTTCCCATTGAGCCATCTGTTCCGGAGCATAAGCGCGTGCTTTTTCCAATAATCTTTCCCAAGACTTTAATTTTTTCAGGAGTTGAGCTGAATGTCCCTGCGGATTCACCCGATACAGCGTCAGGGCTTCAGCAATCCCCTCAATTTTCCACTCGGTTTGAAGAGCCATGCGCAGCCAACATTCAACATCTTCTGACGGGTGCAGTTCCCGGTCATCATCAAAGTAAAAGTCTTCTGTAACCCCGTAAAGATTATCTTGGAATCTAATGCCTTCAAAAACTTCTCGCCGAATTACTGGGACTGAGCCATTCCCTATGGGGGTGCGACAGAATAGGTCAAGTGGGGTAATATCTTTAAGCTTGGTTATTTGATAGATTCCTAAAGGTTTCCCTTCTTGATCGATAAACGCCGAGCGACAAAAGCTCACACCCACCTCTGGCGAGTTATCTAGATGTTCTACGTGCTTTTCTAGCTTCTGTGGCACCCACAGATCATCAGCATCTAAAAGAGCGATATATTCGCCTTGAGCGTGACGAATTCCTGTATTACGAGCGGCGGCTACCCCTCGATTTTCCTGACGAATAATTCTAATTCTGGGGTCAGTGAATTGCTGACAAATCTCTACACTGCGGTCGGGAGAACCATCATCGATGATGAGAAGCTCAAAGTTCTCATAGGTCTGATCGAGAACGGATTGGACTGTAGCGGCGATGTAGTTCTCGACTTTGTAGACCGGAATGATGACTGAAACTGTTTTCATTTTTCTCTACCCTGTGTGGAAAGAAGCTTGACGTTGGCACAGTCTATAGGCTATGCATCAATCTAAATTATCTTTAGTCAAGGCATATGCCTTACTTTCAGCCAGAATACGGATAATTCAAATACAATGCTCAGGTATTGGTCAATCTTATCCATTTCTTTATCTTTAAAACTATAAATATTATTTATATGTAAAAAAATGTTAAGTACAAATATTTATGGTTAAAGTCTAAATAAGCTCTTAAGAGCTGAAAATCGCTACAGCTTGTTAATTAGGCAATGCAATGCTCTTTAAATTCCCCTCTTTGCTCACCGTGGGAAGAATAATCAGACTAATAGCTGCAAAGGCTTCATCTAAATTGTTTTGGTATTCCCACCCAAATTTTTAGTCACGAAGGCCTTGCCCTCACCAAATCAAGACTTGCAAATATTCTCTGAAGAGAGTAACACAAGAGGGATTATTCAAGCAAGTATTACCAGGTAACCAGTTGAATAGGGCAATTGATAAGTTAAAGTTATTTTGTTTTTCCCAGTCGGTAAGGGACTCTGCTTCACACAATCTTCATCTAGTGACTTGTGTAAATACTTCAGTAACTTGGACGTTAGATTCAGTTGCGCTAATGAAAAGGGCGAACAGCATAGCGAGAATTTACCTACTTTTGCCCTTCAATCATGAGCGATCACGCCTCTGGCAAGGCTGAGACTTATGAGCGAATTTTACGTTATGACAACCTATAACGGAATACAGAATCGACCTAAATTTCGTTATGCCCTATATCCTGAACGGAGAAGCCTACAAGATGCGTCGATAGGGCTGTCTGTCGATTCGCTCAAGATTATCTTCCAAAATGGATAGCGGCTGCTCCGCACACTATCACTTCTTGAGTGTGTTCGCTGTCACGTTCAAGTAGATAACGACAACAGCTAGGTTGGATTGGCATTGATGGGAAAAGTTAAACCAAATGCCTTAGAACATACCAGTGGAGGCAAAATGTTTTCTCCCGGCACAAAAAAATAGCCACCTTAAGAAACGCTAATATCTTTCCAAGGGAGAGAAAAAACCCACCGACAACCTTGCCAGTGGGGAAAAGTCTTTCAACGCTTGGTATCTCTATAAAGTAGACTCTCTTCAGGTCTTGAGACTTCACCTGATTGATTCACCTGATTAGGTGAATTTAAGAGATTTGGCTGATTGTTTTTCTAAGATTTGGCTGATGCCCCCTAATGTAACATTTGATTAACTTAAGGAAGAAATCAGGTTCAAATCGCCCCTGCATACGGTAATAGGGGCTTTTTTTGTCTGCTCAGTGCTTGGGAGTTATTAGAAAGCATTGATGAATCATGAACACCATCCAACAGATAATAACCAGGTAGCGCTCTAGAAAAAGCGATCGCCCACTCTATGACTTCCAATCTCACATCTGCCGATACCACACCCAGCTTGATTTCCCCGGCCATTCATCCTAACCTGATCGCGGAATATCCACCTGCTGACTCCCCCCTGAAACTGGGAATTATGGCGTCTGGGAATGGCAGTAACTTTGAGGCAGTTGCTCAAGCGATACAAGACGGGCAACTCAACGCCCAAATTCAAGTCTTGATTTACAATAATCCCGGTATCAAGGCAGCAGCACGAGCAGAAAAATGGGGAGTTCCTGCTGTCCTACTCAATCATCGAGACTACAAGCGCCGTGAAGATTTGGACACTGCCATTGTTGAGACGTTGCGGCAGTATGAAGTGGAATGGGTTGTCATGGCGGGTTGGATGCGGTTGGTAACGCCAGTACTAATCGACGCCTTCCCAGACCGAATTATCAATATTCATCCCAGCTTATTACCTAGCTTCAAGGGTGTGCGGGCAGTGGAACAAGCGCTTGAGGCTGGTGTAAAAATTGCTGGCTGTACCGTTCATCTGGTATGTCTGGAAGTTGACAGTGGTTCGATTTTGATGCAGGCTGCTGTACCTGTACTGCCGGACGACACGCTAGAAACGCTCCACGCCCGGATTCAAGTGCAGGAACATCGAATTTTCCCCCAAGCGATCGCTCTAGCTGGGCAATCACGTAAAAGAGGGGGAGAGGTTGTCCACTGAAGCAAAAAAGGGGTGTACAAGGCGGATTTTGTCTAACATCTTTGACAGAACTTACGCCAATAGCATCGTGCAAGCCCCCAAGCCTCCAAAATTGATATTAAGCTTCAGCTTGTCTGTGATCTAGTTTCCAAAGATAGCTGGACAGCAAATTTGTGACAATATGAGCCACAATCGGTACTAGTAAATTGCCGGTTGCCAGAGCACTAAACCCCAGCAGAAACCCTACTGCTGACGCCCACACCACATAAGGCCATTGTTGTGGGCCGCTTAGATGCAAAACACCAAATAGCAGACTTGTAGCAACAAGACCAATGGCGTTTAGTCCAACAGCGGGCAACATGACGCCCCGAAACAACAATTCTTCACTCATACCGGGCAGTAGCCCTAGCCAAATTATGTCGGGTAATACCAAAGGTTTCAGTACCAACTGCAGGTAGAAGTCTGCGCTTTGGCGGTAAGCAGGCCAAAGACGATAAACCAGACTACTGGCACCAGTAATTCCTGCGGCGATCGCTAACCCCAAGAGTAAAGCTTCAGGGGTTCCGTGTAGAGGTAGGAGAGTGACGGAGCCGAAGTGCAACCATAGCTTGGCTACTAGTAGTAACACGACAGCAGTTACACCCATTGCGATTAAAACTTGGGTGCGTGTCAAGGGTTCAATTTCGGGATTATCGGGAAGCTGTTTTGTCACTAAGAGATAAACGATGCATGGACGGTAGGGACGGGCTGAGGGCGTCAGTGCTGATACCAGCACGATGAGCAACCAAGACGCCGAGTGCCTCTAAATACGAGTGTACTCTTATTGCCTTAATCCCCAAATATTCTGGGGGAACTTGCATTGAGGTCTGGTTTTCCTCAACGGCAATAACCTGCGCTCCCGACTGGCTTAAACTTAGCAGGGCACTGCCGCCACAGGCGCTTGCGGGTACAACAACAGCATCCACTTCTGAAGCCCAGATGTCTCCAGATAGAGACGTAAAATTTTGTGTCTTTACAACGAACTGGGGGGCACGGCTTAGTCCCACGAGAACGCAGGGTAAGAATGTGTAGCCCAATTCCTCGGCAGCTGAACGAGGAGACAAGTCGGGGTCAAGAGGTAGGGGCAGCAGTGCTGGTGCATGGGCACAAGGGACTTGAAAGGTGCGAACGACAAGGTGACTAATCACAGCTTCGGCACCAGCAAGGGGGTCTACTCCCTGTCCGTGACGGTAGGCTTGCAAGGCATCACTACCACTGTCATCCGGGAAACGGGCAACAACCGCGATCGCTTCTGCTCTTGTTTGATTAATCAAAACCTCAGCAGCTCGCAACAAACTATCCGGATTCCCAATTGTGCCCCAACTTGCGCCAGATGCAGCTGTCCGCAGTTCCACTTGTAAGGGGGCGTCTGTCACCACGTAGTCAGTTAGATTCAGTCCCAATGTTGCTCTGGTCGCATCGGCGGCTTGTAGGTGCCGGACGCGCAAGTCTTGTTCAATGCCCTGGTCGAGGAGTAACCCCACCCGGTTCTGATGCACGGGTCGCAATCCCCAGCATCCAGCCGCAAATTTGTCAAGACCGTAGCCTTCGACATAGAGGGCGTTGGGTAAGTTCCAGTACAACTGAGCACCATTGAGGACGTTGGGGTGTGTGATGAAGCGATCGCTTATTTGCGCGATCGCTCTTGCCACTGGTAGGCCATCTCCCGCATACCCACCGATTGCTGCTCCAACACCAGTGGGGACAATTAAAACAACTGTATACGGACGTTGAGTCACAGCGAGGCAACTGAATCAGATTCTACGGTGATGATTGCTTCTACCTGTGCTTTTTGGCGATCGGTATCTACACGAGTAACAGCCCAGCGTAGAGGTTCCCCTCGTTTTTGCAACTCTGCCTCAATTTCTTGTTGCAGCTTCACTGGTGTTTCCTGGAGGTCAATTTCTGCCGTGATGAAGTGAGTTGTCATTTTAACTATTTAGAGGTTATGCCTGAGATTGATCTTTATTATCAACCAAGAACGTCGGAGTAACTGGAGATGATAAAAACTTGGGCACAAAAAACTCTGTTTGCATCCCTTGGATTGGGATTGGCTTGCGTGTCAAACTTAGTACAAGCGGCAATTTACGATCGGAACGGAAACAAGATTCCCGATTCTATGGCTAACTCTTCAGAAGTTAACTGGGAACTGTTGTCCGCTCAACAAGCTAAAAATTACAACGGAGTCGGTTTACTTGAGCAGGAATCCGATGGCTTTTGCACAGCATTTTTTTTTAATACTGGTGGTGACGATAACGCACCAGCCTACGCGATGACAAATGGTCATTGTTATGATATGCATAATTTTCCTGGTGCCAAGGAAATTGTTATTAATCGACCCTCTAATATAGTCTTTAAATTAAATTATTTCGCCAATCAACAAACTCGCGTTCGTTCGGTTCCTGTGAAACAGGTAGTTTACGCGACGATGAAAGGAACAGACGTAACTATTTTGGAACTGAGTACCACCTTTAAGCAATTAGTGAAAGAGGGATTTACTCCTTTAACAATTGATAGAGTTCCTGCCAACGTCGGAGAACCTGTTGAAGTAATTGGTATTCCGATGAGTGGAGTGGAGCCTTCTCGCAGTTTCCTGCACAGAGCAGTTTGTGAAGTTGGACAATCAGTTAATCTCCGAGAAGATGTCTATCA
>DATNPI010000658.1:0-11741 GCA_036703325.1 Coleofasciculaceae cyanobacterium | reverse complement strand
ACCTCCATTTCCGCTGCTTTGGACTTACTAGCCGGTGGGGTCTTGCAAAACCAACCAGAAGATGCTCAACAGATGTTGAACATTGCGGCGAATAACAGCGATCGCTTAGTTCGTCTGATCAATGACATCTTAGACATCGAACGCATTGAGTCAGGCAAAATCATTATGACGAAACAAGCCTGCGATGCTGGTGACTTAATGAATC
Source organism: Coleofasciculaceae cyanobacterium (assembly GCA_036703325.1). Lineage (GTDB taxonomy): Bacteria > Cyanobacteriota > Cyanobacteriia > Cyanobacteriales > Coleofasciculaceae > DATNPI01. The sequence goes on along the minus strand of DATNPI010000658.1, from coordinate 11,536 downwards.
AATCTGTAGAAGCAATACAGGAGATAGCAGAAAGGGATGGAGTCACCCTATCCGTTTCTCCTGTGTCAGTCCGCCTCTGGGCAGACCCCGATCGCATCATCCAAATCCTCACGAACTTACTCAGTAATGCCATTAAGTTCTCACCTCAAGGCAGTACAGTCTGGCTAAGTGCAGAGTTGATCAGGAGTCAGGGGTCAGGAGTCAGGAGTCAGGGGTCAGGGAGCGTTTATCCCTCATCCTCTCCTGACACTCTGCTTATTAAAGTTAGAGACCAAGGACGCGGGATTCCGTCTGACAAGATTGAATCTATTTTTGAACGCTTTCAGCAGGTTGATGCCTCGGATTCGCGCCAAAAGGGGGGAACGGGTTTGGGTTTAGCCATCTGCCGCAGTATCTTACAGCAGCATGAAGGACGGATTTGGGCAGAAAGCACATTAGGAGAAGGTAGCACGTTCTACTTTACCCTACCCATCCTTAGCGATGTCCAACGTCCTGAGTTTGTCCCGCCTGATGATGGGCCCGCTTCGCTAACAGTTTTGAGTACTCAGTTAGGAGATTCAACTCAAAATTCTCCCCTTGTTCTGGTCTGTGATGATGACTCCTCTGTTCGGACTGTGGTACAAGCCATGCTAGAACGACAAGGCTACCGAGTGCTGACCGTCGCATCGGGACATGAGGCGGTAGAACAGTCCGTTACCCATCCGCCTGATATAATTCTTCTCAACCTCATGATGCCAGAGATGAATGGGTGGGAAACTCTGGCACTTCTGAAACAGCAGACAGAAACTCAAACGATTCCAGTTATTATTCTCAGCGGGCTGTTACCGGATGCAAGAGAAGCCCCCCATCCGGATGTCAGCGATTGGATTGTGAAACCTCCAGAACCAAGGATATTACGTCAAGCTCTAGAGCGAGTATTAGCTGATCGCAATCAAACCATTAAAGTTCTGATTGTCGAAGATGACTTAGAACTGGCACAGGTACTCGCGACCATGTTTTCTCGCCACGGGATAGAAACCTTTCACGCCCAAACCGGACGGGACGCCATTCACTTGAGCCAGCGCATTCTTCCCGATCTACTAGTACTCGACTTGGCACTGCCAGAATACAATGGTTTTGCCGTAGTGGACTGGCTGAGGCAGCATAATCGGTTGTGTCAGGTGCCACTTGTTGTCTATACGGCTCAGGATCTAGATGAGACCGATCGCCAACGGTTAAAACTAGGACAGACACTATTCCTGACCAAAGGACGCATTACTTCACAAGAATTTGAACAACGAGCGATCGACCTGCTCAACCGCATGATTCGAGGCAAGACGGGAGACAGCCCTACATGACCACCAAGCGCATTCTGATTATTGATGACGAATACGATATTCGGGCAGTGGCTCAACTCACCCTCAAAACGGTCGGTGGCTGGGATGTATCGATTGCTGCATCCGGCAATGAAGGACTGACTAAGGCAGCTGATGAGCAACCTGATGTCATCTTGTTAGATGTGATGATGCCGGATCTGGATGGCATAGAGACGTTTCGGGCGTTGCAGGCGAATCCAGCGACCCAGTCTATTCCTGTAATTTTGATGACAGCAAAGGTGCAAGCGGCAGAACAGCGACGGTTCGCCGAACTCGGCGTAGCAGGAATTATTCCCAAGCCATTCAAGGCAATGAAACTCCCCGGTCAGATTGCGAAAACTCTGGGCTGGGATGAATAACCCGATTTTTTCGGTTTGATTTGGAGTCTACACAAGTTCTGCATTTTTCCGCTCTAACTTAGAGACTAACCCGGATTAGAAATAAAACCGTTACTTTCGCATCTACCCTCCGGCTGATATTTCTACACCCTCACCCCTATCGAGTCTCTATTCGTGAATAACTCAACTGTAAGCCACTTCAGTAGTCTATTGCACCCAATCCGCCAATGGCTGGAATCTTTAGAAATTCGCGATCCTCAAATGGCACGCTCGCTCTGCAAAATCATCCCGGCTAGTTGTCCCTTTGAGCGAGAAGTTAAATTTCTTGACCGCACTCTCGTTCGCATTCCACCGCTGTGCAAATTGAATCCTTTCTACGAGCAAATCGTTAGTCTTCGCTTCAAATCTTTGAGCTATTTGGCAGACCAATGTGGTGAAGATGTAACACTTTATTGTTAATACAATTTCTTTCTAAGGAGAAATTTGTGCCTCGAACTCAAATGGCTCCAAGCCTACACGCCGCTGTCCAAAATGACGATATGGAAATCCTCGATGCTTCTAGTAATAGTTCGATTTGCGATCGCCTGAATCGCGGTCGAGTCGCTATCTTTATAGATGGTTCAAACTTATTCTATGCAGCTTTGCACCTCGGCATCGAAATTGACTACACCAAACTACTTTGCTGTTTGACAGGGAACGCTCGACTGTTGCGTGCTTTTTTCTACACTGGAATTGATCGCACGAACGAAAAGCAACAGGGTTTTCTACTGTGGATGCGTCGAAATGGCTATCGTGTGGTTACCAAAGATCTGATTCAATTTCCAGATGGTTCTAAAAAAGCCAATCTAGATGTGGAAATTGCCGTAGATATGATGCTCCTAGCTGACCACTTCGATACAGCTATCTTAGTCAGCGGTGATGGAGATCTAGCCTGTGCCGTCGATGCCGTTACCTACCGAGGCGTTCGCGTTGAAGTCGTGAGTCTGCGCTCGATGACCAGTGACAGCTTAATTAATGTTGCTGACTACTATATCGACCTCGACAGTATTAAACAAAACATCCAAAAGCCTACCAGCTCTAGCTATATCGGCTGTGTTGCGAAAACAACCTGAAACCTACATTCTGCCCTTTCAACCCACATTCGGCACCTTGAACTGGCACAAGACGCTCCTACGTCGCAGAGAGCTTCGCTATCGGTTTAAAGGAAATTGGTAATTAAAAATACATAGACTACATAGAATACTTTTCCCATTCCCCATACTCTATTCCCGATTTTGAGTGTAACCTGGACTCAAGCTAGCCTTGAGAAAGCGATCGCTTGTTCTATCTGAGACTCCCACGATTAAAATCATGGGGTTCTAGACTGCCCAACTCTGACGAGCGGGATGTCCTCTTCCAGGCTCTCGGCTTGCACCTACAGCATCCTGGCTCTTAGACATTTCAGCCTGGACTTCCGCAGCGACCCGCTCTATCTCTGGGCAACGACCAAAGGAGGAAGGACGAATCCTCCCAGTTGCAGGTTGATTATCCGTTGCAGCTCTCCAAGCCGCTTGCAAGCGCAGCTCTGCACTTTGCCAGTCTTCAATCAACTGGCTTACCTGGAGAACGAATGTGTCAGGTTCAATGTGACGAGCCAATAATGCCGAATACAAGTCTCTCTGAGCAACTACTCCACACTCACAACGGTGGATTCGTTCGGAGAGACTTTTCTTTTCTACCCGACCACACTGGCAAGTCTGCGAAAGCTTCGTGTTGTACGTTGGAATTTCTACCACCTTTGCGCCGACCCTTTCAGCCTTGCTTATCAGGTGAGATACAAACATTCCTGGCGCACGCTTGCCTACAGACTTCCCGAATAACTTTTGAAAGGCTTTGTAACTGAGTTTCTCTAGTTTGATTGTGTCTCCAAGACGGAGGATATCGTTCACCAGCTCTCCATGAAGACTCTTTCTATGAGCGGCTAACTTACGCTCTAGATTAGCTTTACTGTTACGAACCTTGAGATAGCTTTTGGAACTATTCCATCTTTTCTTCCCTTTTTTGGCTGTGCCATTGGAGTTGTAGTTACCAGGGTTGTTAGCGCGACGCGACCTATCCATTTTCCTCTGAAGTTTGCCGATAGCCTTAGCGTCAAACTCTAGCTCTGACGCAAACTCCTTGAGCTGAACCTCCGTATCGGAAACTATAGCAATAGTGGAGGGTCCGATATCAAGCCCAACAACTCCTGTCCCCAGATAGTTCTTGGGCTTGATGAAGGGTTTCCTTTGGCACACCAACTGGGCATAGAACCTATTTTTACCAGCTACCTTCCGCCGAACCAATCGAACATATTTGACCTTAGAGTTCAGCCCATGCAATATTACTGAGTCATTGGTGGTAAAGAGCGCGGGCAACTTTAAACCACTCCATTCAACCGAGTCCCCTTTCCATCGGATGCCAGCTACATTTGACTTGCTTTCCAGGGAATCCAGTTGGTTTTTCCCCTTGAAGCGAACCCGCTTGGCTTTTCCAAATAGAACTTTCTCTACAGCACTAAAGGCTCTAGTTGCTATCTTCTGCCCTGTGTGAGCATCAATATGTTCCGAAATCCAGCATCGCCGAACCTTCGTCCCATAGGACTGGATGGCGTAGTCCGAGAACTGGTAGCGCTCTCTTGCCCTCTTGAACAGAACTTTTCGCTCTGAATTAGACGGCTTGAGAGTACGCGCTCGGTTGAAATCTTTGGACTGACGAATTAGGTCAACCCGTCGCATCGCTTCGCCCAGGCAAGCATTATATAGTTGCCTAGCCGCTTCTAGTCTACGCAGCAAAAACCCCTCATTTGCTGCACTTACCGCAAGCGGTACGGTGCAGACAAACGAAGGGGTTTTGTTGGGAGAAGCTTTCGCCATCGGGGAACCTGTATGGATGTCTCCAATCCTACCATAAATGTGTTGACGCTATACAAATGACGCCTGTCACGGCGACTGCTAATATGAGGGGGAAACTTTACCCACGCATGAATGACGGTGGGCTTGCATTTTCCCCCTCATACTCCCCCGATTACTGTCAGCCTTGCAAGGCGTCTGCTGAAGCAATTAGTGTTGTAGGAAACAGACAACACCGTTGTAATGCTTCCAGATCTTGAAGAAAAACAACCCCCCTACTGTCGCCGTATTGCAGACGACCCCATCGTGACAAGGGAGCCGAACTGTGAACGAGCTTGAACGCTACCTATTCGATCTGCAAGGGTTCATAGTGGTAGAGGATGCCCTGACGGCTACACAAATCGCTGCTATAAACGAGCTTCTCGACAAACAGATTGCTAATATCAATGAGCCAGAGAAGCCATTCTTTCGCTTTAACCGCTTGCTACCTTGGGGTTCGCCGTTTCAAGCCCTGATCGATAACCCCCCAATCACCCCCTATCTTCTTACCCTACTGGGTGAGAAATTTCGCCTCGATCACGACTATGTTCACATCATCCGTTATGGCCTTGGCCCAGTAGGCAGTATCCTGCACAACGGCGGTACTCCATACGATCCTTGCCAGTACTACACCTATAAAAATGGACGAATGTACAACGGCTTGTGTGCAGTTGCCTACAACCTAACGGACGTTCATCCAGGCGAAGGTGGGTTCGGTTGTGTTCCAGGCAGCCATAAGAGCAACCTACCTTTCCCAAAGGAGTGGGTGAATCTGGAGAATCCTTCTCCTTGTGTGCAAGAAATCACCAGCAAAGCCGGAACAGCAATCATCTTCACCGAAGCACTCACCCACGGCACCCTACCCTGGAAAGGGCAACACCAACGCCGCACCCTGTTCTACAAATACTCTCCATACCCCTCTGCTTGGCTGCGGAACTACTACAATCCCGATGATTATCCAGAGCTAACCGAAGCTCAACGGCTCATCCTAAGAACCCCTGGTGTTTATCCTTAATTAAGACGCCGAGCAGCTTATCGAGGAAATCCTAAACTATAGGTGCGTTAGGTGCTTCGCCCTAACGCAACCCACTGAAAATCTGTTTTCTTCCCCTCACCCCCTCACCCCCTCACCTCTCTATCCCGTCCAACCTACAAAATTAGCAATGCTCATCAGGCAAGCAAAAACCGCCCTAACTTCCCTAGGTTACGAACTTGATTGTCGCTCTGAGGCTTTTGGTTATTTAAGAGATTCATCAGACTTGCTTTCCCAGCCTGATGAACTGCGTTTACGGATGCAAGAAGACGGTTACCTATACCTAAAAGCGCTTCTAAATTCCCAAGAAGTGTGGCAAGCACGCCAGGAAATTGCGGCTTGCCTAGCCGCCGAGAGGAGCCTGAAGAATGGCTCCCCGGTTCAAGATTGCATCGCTCGAACAGACTTGAAAATGAGTTTCCGACCCGATTTAGCCACCCAAAGTCCAACGCTGAAAAAACTGCTTTATTCGGGACGGATGATGGAATTTTTTCAAGATTTTTTAGGCGGGAATGTCCGGCATTACGATTACACCTGGCTAAGAGCAGTCGCCCCTGGAAAAGGGACTTATGCCCATTGCGATCGCGTTTACATGGGGCGGGGAACTGACAAACTCTACACCGCTTGGACTCCCCTAGGCAATGTCTCTTGGGAATTAGGAGGGCTGATGATGTTGGAAAACTCCCATTGCCTAGAAAACATCAAAAATAGCTATGGACGCATGGATGTAGATAGCTACTGTGCCAACAGAAAGACCGCTCACTTGTATGCATCCAATCAAAAATGGTGGGATGGGGCGCTATCCAAAAACCCAGTTTCTTTACGCCAAAAATACGGAGGACGCTGGCTGAGTGCTGAGTTCCAGGCTGGAGATGTCCTAATCTTCACTATGCATACTATCCACGCCAGCCTGGATAACCACTCCCCTTCAATTCGACTCTCCTCAGATAGTCGTTATCAATTAGCATCAGAACCAGTAGATGAAAGGTGGGTAGGGGAAAATCCCATTGGTCACTCTGTAGCTGCTAAACGGGGTCGGATCTGCTAAGAAAGCCTTGTTGGTGGGAGACGCCGAAGCTTTTCAGGACGAGTGTGATTCTCTGCCAGAATTTCCGGCAATTTTTGAGTCGCTTTAAACAGGTGCGATCGCTTCCTGTATCTTTCAGGTCTATCGTATTCAATACCAAACGCGATCGCTGCCTTTGGGTGCTTCCCTGTTAGGGTTCTGCAAGTCGTCGGTTGATACGGGCGCGAGCTTTGAAAGCATTTAGTATTCTGGTTCTCTGTGCTTCAGCGCTAGCTTTGAGACCTAAATCTTGCATAATTTGCAAGGCGGCAATCTCAGCTGTTGCACAGCCACCTTCCATGTAACCTTGTGCAGCCGCAGAGCAATGTTCACCAGCAAAAAAAAGATTGCCCACACGCTGTCGTTCTGAGCCAGCAATTGTACTGTATTGCCCCACTAACCAGCATGAATAAGAACCGCGTGCGTAACGCTCACCAGGCCAGTAAGCTCGAATTGCCTGACCTTGGCGTTTAGCCGTGATTCCCGGAAAGATTTGCTCCAATTGCGGCAACAGTTTCTGGGCTTGACTTTCGGGTGTTCCACTCCCCAGGGCTATACCTTGGCGACCGCCCGCAAAGATAGTCACAAAACCGCTAGTGCCTGGGGCGAAGGGAGTGGCCTCTCTGGTACTTTGCAATTCTAAATCCGTATACGTAGTTGCAGTTGCCCCATAGCGAGTGCGCCAAATTCGTTCCTGATAAGCAGTGATTAACTTAGTGTTCGTACCGTAACCCAACTGATTGATTGCCAACTTTTTCACAGGTGGTAAAGCAACAGCAAGGGGAATTTGCCGCAGGACGCTAAAGGGCAAGGTTAATACAATCCGCTCATAAATCCGCTCAAATGCCCTTGCTCCGGATCGTAAACTCACTTGATAGCGACCATCAGGAAGGGTACGGATTGCCTCTAACGCTGTCCCTACCTCAACAAAAGGTGCTAATTGCGCCGCTAATCGCTGGGGAACTTGTTCATTGCCCCCAATGATTTGGTAACGCTCATCACTATACGTGTAGACGCTAAAATCCTTCGGGAGAGGTTCATAAAAGAAAAATAGCAGATTCAGACAAGACTGTTCTTCGGCGTCTCGACCATAGAAGGCCGTGTAAGCCACTTTCACCATCTGCCGCAAAACTGGGCTAATTGGTGCGTTGTCTAGATACTGAGCAAGCGACATATTGTCGAATTTGTAGCCAGCCTGATTGTATGACTTGTAGGTAACTCCATCCTCCCCAATCGCCTTTAGATCCCGAGACATCCTCCGAACTAGAGGCACAAATAGCCTAGCCACATCGGTAAGGGTATACTTTGTCCCCTGAAAATACCAGGTCTCCTCGCTCAATTCTTGCTGACTAACTTTTAGATCAGCGGTGGTCAAGCCGAGTTCCTTGGTAAGACGCCGCAAGAAAGTATGGTTAGAGTCGATGTATTCTCCGCCCAATTCTATGGTGGTAGAAGTCCCAAGGGCATTGGGCAGACTCCGAATTCGCCCTCCGATACGGTTGTTTGCCTCGATGAGATCTACGGGAATTCCAGCTGTCTTCAAGCGGTAGGCAGCTGTTAGACCTGCAATTCCTGCCCCTACAACTAGCACTTTGGAACTTGTAGCTACTGCAACAGAATCCCGATGATCGTGACCTAAGGTAACCGCCCCGATCGCGGATGCCAAAGCTAAACCGCCATGAAGCAGACGACGGCGGGAGGTTTTCGTTTCGAGCATATCGCGGACTTCATCGGTGGGAATTCCACTTTTGAGCGATAGTTGAGCAATTTTGTAAGCGCGACGCAGTGTGTCTAGCAGGGCTGACCTAGCCATGATTCATCAGTTCGCCAAATTCTTGTGTATCAAAAATATAGCCCCAAAGGTGTATTGTCATGTGCAAGAGAATAATAACGAGTTGAGGAAGAGGCAGATGAGAAGGTCAACGCGGTCTGCGTTCTGCTTACGTGATAGCTTCGCTGGACTACGTCCCGTGCTAATACACAGCAGCGCTTGTGCCCAAGGGGCACCGCTAGCGCTAACGCGATCGCCCTTGGCATGTAACGCTAGACGTAGCTTCTTTCAAAGGGTGTTGCCAAGCCACTTATCCCTCTGCATAAGCTTGCTGCTGCTTGGAACCCTGGCCCCAATCGCAACAGCACAGACGGTTGACGACCAAACCAACCCACCGACTGAATCTGCTACCAATGTTCCCCCGACATTCAACCCCCGCTTGGGAATTCGTTACACCACCGAAGGGGCTGGCTTCAACCCGTTTGTTGGTTTTGAAGGCTTTGTTCCCCTGTTGCAGAGTCCGGGTAACAACCTGACTTTCTTGGAAGGACGGCTACTCTTATCAACCAATAATTCCACACTCGGCGGGAATGTGTTGCTGGGGCACCGATTCTACAGCTCGTCCTCTGACCGGATTACTGGCGGCTACATCTCTTACGATAATCGTGACACGGGTCGCAGCTTTTTCAACCAGTTGGGCTTGGGACTTGAAAATCTCGGTGAGGACTGGGACATCCGAGCTAATGCCTACATCCCCATCGGTAACACCCGCCAACAATTTTCCGAGACTTTAGCCAATATTTTCTTCCAGCAGAACTTCCTGCAATTTGAGCGGGTGAGGCAATTTGAAGCAGCAATGACTGGATTTGATGCAGAAGTAGGCGCAAGGCTGCTGCGGTTGGGGGAAGACGGTTATCTGCGTGGCTATGCTGGGGTGTATTACTACGACGCTGAGGGCAGTAAGAATGCTTGGGGCTGGAGGGCTAGAGTGGTAGCTCGACCAAACGATTATCTGGGACTGAGCCTATCGGTGCAAGATGACCGACTCTTCGATACGAGAGTGATTTTCGGCATAGCGCTCAACTTTCCAGGAACTGCACCTACTCCCAGACAAAGCAGGAGTGCGTTGAATCGCATGGGTGAGTCGGTTGAGCGTCAAGCCAGCATTACTGTAGACGAACAGTTTATTGCCGATTCAGTTGCGGCAATTAATCCAAGCACTGGTCAACCGTTTCGCTTCTTACACGTCAACTTGGGAAATGGCAGTGGTGGCGGCACGTTCGAGGCTCCTTTTGGGACAGTCCAGGATGCACTGAATGTAACTCAACCCAATGACATTGTTTACGTGCAACAAGGTACGAACCCTGGAATTCCCGCCTTCACCCTTCCAAATGGGGTGGCGCTACTGTCAACGGGCCCTGTGCAACGAATCCATACGGTACAACGAGCTGGTGTGGTGCTGCCCCTTTCTGGTACTGGAGTGCTACCTTCGGTTACAGGAACCGTTACTTTAGGCAACGATAACACCCTCTCTGGATTTGCGATCGCCCTTCCAGCAATCACACCGGAAAGCAGTGGAACCGGCATCAAGGGGACGAACATCAGCAATCCGACGATTAGAGACAACACCATTACCAATGCAGCTAATCAAGGCATCCAACTTGATAACGCTTCTGGTACAGTTACTATCTCTAATAACAGGCTGTCTAACATTAACGGTGATGGTATTAGAGTCAGCACATCTGGCAACACCCAAACTCAGTTGTTGATCGATTCAAATACCATTACCCGTGATGTTAATGAATTTGGCTTTACAGGAATCAAGCTCGTGGTCGGTGATGATTCTGTAACTACAGCTACCATTTCTAACAACAACATTGCTAACAGTGTTTTTCGAGGCATTCAAATAGATGCTTTAGGCAATTCCCAAACTCGGCTCTCAATCGAGTCAAATACTATTACTGGCAGCCAGTTTAATGGGATTACCATCACCGCCGATGAGAACGCCAAGATTGCCACGAGTGTCCGGTTCAACACCCTAACAGGCAATAATGTGGCTAGCGCATTTGGAGGGGGCGGGTTGGATGTGCAGACGAATAGCAACGCCTCAATGTGCTTGCAACTCCTCAATAACAACAGCACGAGTAACAACGGCTCCGATTTTAATCTGGCTAACAACAACGTTGGGGTATCCACATTTCAGGTTGAAGATACGCTTTCAACGAATACTGGCACCGTTACTCAGAATCCTACGCCATCCGACTTCCCCAATGTACCGCGTGGAACTTGTGGCTTTCCGTAGCTTGACTTTATCCAAAATCAGCCTTTCCTACGCTTCAATGTAGAGGCATGGGGGAACCCGCCTTTTGGAGTTTCTCTCTTTTTCTTTCCATAAGTGAGAGAAGCTTTCGGAATTCCATCCGTTCGAACTGTAGTTGAAAATAGAAGTCACTGAAGATAAGTAGTTATGTCTACAGTTCTAGTGGTGGAGGATGACCTCATACAGCGGAACATCCTCTCTAAAATCCTCAAAAATATTGGGCTAAATGTAATTTTTGCTAGTGATGGCGTTGCAGCACTGGAACTGGCGGAGAGTCATTGTCCTCGGCTGGTGATTTTAGACATCATCATGCCTCGAATGAATGGCTACGAAGTCTGTCGTCGCCTCAAATCCCACAATAAAACCTATAAGCCAGCTGTACTCATCTATTCCAACAAGGCAGAAGAATGTGACTTCTACTGGGGTAGTAAACAAGGTGCCGATGCTTACGTGTCTAAGCTTTGTCCTCCCCAAGAGCTAATCAATACGGTGAATTATCTGTTACGAGCAGAGGCTTGACACTCCCACGCCTTAAAATGCGCGGGATTCTTGGTTCGTAGACTCAACTTGCCATAAAATCACCGAGAGGGAGAAGTCTTTAATTCCTTTTAAGTGATTGATAAGGAAGTGGGTCTTGCAATCCCAGTTCAGCAAAAGCGGCAAGCCGCAACTGACAGGAATCACAGACACCACAAGCCACATCAGTGCCTGCGTAGCAAGACCAAGTTTGTTCCCAAGGGACACCCA
>DATNPI010000646.1:0-11511 GCA_036703325.1 Coleofasciculaceae cyanobacterium | reverse complement strand
GAAAATCTTTTCTTCAAAAAGATTGGCCTCAGGAAATAAACTGATAAATTTCTTTTTATTAAGCAAGGTAATGGAAGTTACAGCTTCTATTGCAGTTTTTTGGTCAGTAATTTTTTCATAAAATCCCAGGTCAAAATGACTAATTAGCCAAACTCTTACCTCTACTGGAAGAAACTGGAAAAATGGAAAAACAAAGTGAGGCTCAATTGGAAAGTATAGATTAGGTGTTTGAACAAAATACCTTTTCCCCACTCGCTTTATTTCATTAGCCATTTGAAGTTGAGCATTATAATCTCCTACATGCTCAATTACAGAATTAGAAAATATAACATCAAATTGATTATCTTTGAAGTTTTTCATATTCCGGGCATCGCCGACAATACTATTAAAATTTGGACGACTTACTGGAACTTTTCTTACATTCATTAAAGTTATTTTTAGTAAGTCCATGTTTTCATCAAAAAAGCCTGATGTGTCCCAAAATGTCTGTGTGCCACCTACATCAAGTATGTTCACAGGACTAGGGATTGATTCAATAAGAGAATTAAACAAAGCTAACCGCTTTTTTCTTATATTTGTTGCCCACGAATTAGACTGTTCGTTGTCATAAACTAATTTCAAAATTTTCATCACTCAAAATATTTTCCTTAAAGTATTGTTTTACAGATATCGTACACTATGGAGTGGAATGCTACTGGAGGCAGGCTTAAGACAAAAGTTTCCACGGAATGCCATTGCTCATGCTCTTGAGTGTGCCTCCAGCCCCTGAGTTCAACTTTCTCTAGGGATTCCAACAGTCCCTCAACCTGTATTTCGCATACCAGCGGCAATACCGTTGATGGTCAACAGTGCCCCACGCAGTAACTCGCCTTTGCTATACCGGGAGTGGACGACACCAGAATTGGTCTGGTTACTGTGCTGGCGTAGGCGCTTTAGCAAAGATACCTGCAAGAAGCCGAGGGGGACAATCGTGCCGTTCCGCAGCTGTACTGAACGCTGCAAATCTGGGTCACCATCCAGAAGCTTTTTGTGTCCTGTTATCGCCAGGACTAAGCCACAGGTGAGGTTGAATTCGCTGGCAATCTGCTCATACAGGCGCTCAAAACGTTCTTGATCTTCCGCTCTTGACAATTCGCGCACATAGTGATGAGCAATCTGCATATCTACCTTCGCCAGCGTCATCTCTACCTTGGAAATTGCCATTTTGAAGAACGGCCACTTGAAGTAGAAGTAGCGCAGTAGCTTCAGATTTTCCTCTGGCTCCTCATCCAAAAAGCCTTGTAGCGCCGTACCAACACCGTACCAGCTCGGTAGCAAAAAGCGGCTTTGAGTCCAGCTGAATACCCAGGGAATAGCACGCAGACTCGCTAAATCTTTCTTGCCACCGCGACGCGCTGGACGAGAACTGATTTGCAGCTGGCTAATTTCTTGAATGGGGGTGACTTGGTGGAAGAAATCAACTAAATCAGGCTGCTCGTAAATCAGGGCGCGGTAATGTTCACGCGATCGCGTCGCCAACTCCTCCATGATTTCGTTCCAGGGCTGAATATCATCAAAGCCCGTTCCCAGTAAGCTGGCTTGAATCACTGCTGTTGTTACCGTCTCCAAGTGATAGAGAGCCAGTTCTGGTAGGGAGTACTTAGACGCCAGCACTTCCCCCTGTTCCGTAATCTTGATTCGCCCATTGATACTGCGACCCGGTTGCGCCAGAATTGCCTCATAAGCTGGACCACCACCGCGACCCACTGACCCACCGCGACCGTGAAAGATGCGTAAAGCGACGCCGTATTCCTCGGCCATTTTCTGTAGCGCTTTCTGAGCTTTGTGGATTTCCCAGTTGCTACTTAGGAAACCAGAATCCTTATTACTGTCAGAGTAGCCCAGCATCACCTCTTGTAAGTGCTTCGTCAGTTGTCCGTTGTCAGTAGTCAGTTGTTGTTTAGTTTCCACTGATGACTGACCACTGACAGCGGACAAATTCTCATAGCCACCAGCAAGGCAGGCACGATAAAGCGGTAGTTCGAACAAAGATTGCATTACCGCCGGAGCACGTTTCAAGTCGTCCACGGTTTCAAATAGCGGCACCACCTGAATGCTGCTCGTACCCGTTCCTGGATCGTAAAGACCTGCTTCCTTTGCCAGTAGTAGTACTTCTAGAAGGTCGCTGGCTTCGTGGCTCATGCTGATGATGTAGGTCTGGCAGACCAAGGAACCAAATTCCTGTTGCATCTGCCGCAACATTCTGAAGGTTTCAATCGTTTCGCAGGTTTTTTCGGAAAATGGCAGTTCAGCGGGGATTAATGGGCGTCGGGTCTGTAACTCGGTTGTCAGCCAAAGCGATCGCGCTGATTCCGATAGCTCATTGTATGCCTTGGGTAATACTTGCAGGTAATCTGCAATCTCAGTTAGAGCGTCTGAGTGGCGGGAGCTTTCCTGACGAATATCGAGGTGCGCCAGATTAAAGCCATAAATTTCCACCTGACAGATTAGATTTTCTAATTCACAGCAGCTTAATCCCGTCTCACCTAAGGTTCGCTCAATCAGTTTTAGCTCTGCCAAAAACTCGGCTCCAGAGCCGTAAATGCTGGGGCTTTTACCTTCGTTTAGGTCTTGTTGCAGAGGTTTCCCCTTGTAGAGGTTCCGGTTGCGATCGCGTGTGTTTTCCAGCCGTTGCTGCACATAGGCAAGCTTCAAGCGATAAGGCTCTTGTCGGTAGCGAATAGCCAGCTGCTCATACACCTCTGGCATTTTGGAGCGATCATGTTCCAGTGAGTCTAATAGCTCCGGTAAAACATCACTCCAGTGCAACGACAGGCTCAACAAATTGGTGAGACTCCCTACCGACTGGATATATTTTTCAAGCACCAAATCACGTTGATAGCAGGCAGTCGCCCATGTAACTTGGGGCGTAACCGAAGGATTGCCATCTCGGTCTGCTCCCACCCAAGAGCCAAATTTACAGAAGTCATTTCCTGGAGGCTTCAACCAGGGGAAAGACGCCTTCAAGCCTTGCTTTAGGCGTTGATACAGTTGGGGAATAGCCTCAAACAAGACTTCCTGGAAGTAGTGGAGTGTGTAATCCACCTCATCGAGCACTGTTGGCTTGAATTGATGCAACTCATCCGTGCGCCACCAGAGGCGAATTTCTTCCATCAGTTGTTGGTTATATCCTTCTACCTCCCAGGAAGAGGTCAAACCTAACGATCTAAATGCTTCCTCTGCTTGGTCTAGCTTTTGCAAGATTTTAGCAATGCGTCGCTGTTTATCTCGAATTGTGTGGCGGACAATTTCTGTAGGGTGGGCCGTGAATACTAAGCGAATATCAAGATTGTCAATTAACCGCTGAATTTGCTGGGGTGGCATATTCAGTTGTCGCAAGTGGGGAAATAACCAGTGAAACGTGCCTTTGTCTCGTTTTGATGAGGCGTTTTCCTGCCAAGTTTTTTCCAGTAAATCTGCAATAGCACCACCCCCTTGAGCTTCTGCTTCAGCGGCGTTCACAGATACCAGTGCTGAATTTCCATTTTCTTTCAGGCTAGCTGGCTTCATTGGTGAGAGCGTTGCGCTGCTCTTGAGCGCAGATTGCTCAGATACTGCCGGAGTATTGTATGTTGCGCGTCGCGAGAGTAGTTGATCGCGCTGTTCGTAATGCTGCTCGACAATATTGATGAGCTGGAAGTAAAGGGCAAAAGCGCGTGATGCCCGGATAGCGGCGTTGAGATCGAGCTTTTCGATTACCTTAGGGACTGAGGATTCAGGCAAGTCAGTGGCTTGTCCCTCTGGCGAACATAAGTCGCGCAGTTGCTGGAGTAAATCGACAAGTTCCTGACCGCATTCCGAAAGGAGAACAGACTCCCACAAATCCTCTACAACCTTGAGGCGATGGCGCAGAAACAGGTCGGAAGTAGAAGGGGTAGCAAATTCCTGATCAGACGACTGGAGGAGCGAACTCATAATGTCTGTTCACAGCGACACAAGGATAATTCATTTTATTTGGTTAGTGTTCCATAGAGACGTTCACAAGTAACTGAATTTTTGGGTAGGTTAGAGGTGGCATCCGTGGGTCTTGAGACCTCGTTGGATCAAGACTCTCTTACTCTTCTTGAACGGCATCTGGGAAGGGAAGAACAGGCAAGCGATCGCCTCGAAATACCTCCTCACTGCTTACTCCTGTGGCTTGTAGCCAGGAGCAGACAGCGTCGAGTGATAGTACGCCTAGGAGCATCGGACCGGTAGCTAGACTTAATAAAAAGTCTGTGGGAACTTGTGATTTAGGTGTGTTCATAGCAATAGTTTCCGGGATTTTTTTGTTAGGGGAAGATGACATTGTTGCGCGACCCGGCCCTATCGTTCTTGAAAGGGTAATATCGACAAGTCGCCAATAGTACTTATCAAAATGCGGGAGTCTGGGGGAGCTGTAATACCCGACCGGGCTTGCCCCACTAGGCTAACGCAACGCTTCGCTGCTTCGCACCATGCTGTGCAAACGCTAACACCTAACAATCGTAACGTAGCGGAGATAGGTAGGGGATACACTGACTCCCTTGGTAAAAAAGGGTACTTGTTAGCTCGGATCGAAAGCCTTAGCGAAGTAACCTCTGAGGTCTGTTGAAAATTGGTTGCCCAAATGCGAGAACCTCTAAACTTTTTGGGTTTGGTCAAGACTTCTCAAACACCCTCTTTTCGAAACACTTAGGAGTGTTTCCGGCAATCTACCTCTATAATCTTTGTTTCGGGGGTGGAGGATGTCAAATGGCTTTCATCCGCACCGACAAGCGGATGCGGTTTTCCCGTGATTCTTATAAAGTATGCTTAAACCGGGTGTGCAACTACTAATGAAAATAATCACTCGTTTGTTATTAGTCCAAATAACAGGTTTGTAATGTTGGATGTCGATCAGCGTGTCCAAAAGGCTCGTCCGTCCTCCCTCGCTCAGTGGGCCTATCATGCCATCGGGCAACCAGGGGTATGCCTACGAGTTCGCTTGCGAGGGAATAACTTGCACATTCTCTGTGAGAGCCGCCAGGGTCTGGAAGCGAAGACTGTCGTTAACCGTTTCCTCAAGGCGCTCAAAGTGCAGGAAGGAAGAGATTCACTTCCCCTAGAACTAGGAAACCCTATATACCAGATTATTGTTTATGGGCGCACCTTGGGGCACGAGCGTCCAGACTGGATTAAGCAAATTCAGCTGAAGTCGCTGGCAACCGACGCCAATCTAGCGGCAGAGACTGCTGCTGGAACTGCTTTTGAAGCGACAACGAGTGACTCGACGTTCATCATTTCCAACCAAAGTCTCGCCCGTTCTGGCTCACCCGAGGCGATCGCTCGCTACCTTAGTGAAACCCTCTCTCCTTTAGGAGTTAGTGTCAAAGTACTCATCCAAGACTTGAGAGGGGGAGAAGGGGAGATAGGGACAAAGGGAGAGAAAGGACAAGACCTCACCCCGCCATCTTCTTCCCAATCCCAGACGGCTGTTAATCGTCGTCTGTGGGTCATTTGTACTTCAAACTACAGCCCGGATTCATCCCTACTCGCCGAACCAGTAGTTCAACAGTTGCGAAACTTGCGACTCAAGGGGTTCCGAGATGCCGCAATTTGTAGTCAGGTGAGCGGTGAAGACGCTCCTGAATGGATGCTGCGGGTAGACTTGACCCCTCCCGAAGAAATGATCAAGGAGTGGGCGCGCTGGGGCGATGTGCAGGCGATCGCTAGAACGTTGAATCAGGTTCTTGCCAAACAAGGCATGGAAGTTCGAGCCGTCCTGAAAGACGTTACATTGCATTTATTTTGTAACAGCTTGACCGTAAAAAAAGCCACCGCCCCAGACAAGCAAAAGGCAGTAAAGGCGATCGCACCAGTCCTTAATAGGATTGCCCCTCAAGGCATCCAAGCCGCTACAGTTTATGGTGTCGATTCACCAGAGCGAACGACGATTCCAGAGCAAGAAACGCCCATCTGGATCGAGTGGCTGACTTTGCCGGCAGCCAACAATCAGGTTCTAGCCGACTCAGCCTATTCTTTAGCACAACGGGGACACCAAGAGGCAATTACCTTTTTGCTACAACGGCTACTCAATCCTGACCTGGATCGGCGATTGGCAACTGGCGGTATTCATCTGAAAATTCGCCGCAAACAAGACTTGTTGCACATCATGAGTGAGGCACCAATCTGTCCGCCACAAGCTCAGGTAGGACCACCGATTGCCCGGTTCCTACGTCAGCTGGCTATTCCACAGATTGGAGGAGTTCGGGTCTATGGTCGTCGTGCTGGTGCGACCTCTCCCTCCTGGAACTATGGGGTTAATTTTGTCCATCGACAGCGTCTAGTACCAGAAGCAACCCCAGAGTTTGCTGCCTCAGATGTCTACCTAAATGAGCTTGTGGCTCCCACTCAGGAGCCAGTTCTGCGTCCAGATTTAACGAAAGAAGACCTTCAAGATGGCTTAAAGCAAACTGGTCAGACAGTAGTTCATACAATCCGGCGTTGGTTATGCTACTCCCAGTTGTTTGTGTCCACTGAGGACAATCAAGATCTGGCAGGAGTTCGCCCCCGCTCAAGTTCAAAAAGATTCTCAGCATCCCAAGGTGTCCGAGTGGCGATTGTCTGGGGAACTTTGGGATTATTGCTGACAGTACAAGCCGATTGGCTACTCGGTCGGTGGCTGCGGTCTTTATCAGAGTCGGCGGCAGTGCCTACAACAGAGGCGTTACCGACACCATTGTCCCTGCCCCAAGTGTCTTTGCAACGAGGTAGTAGTCAAAATGCTGGTAACTTCAACGCTTCTGGGTTCACGAGGCAGGGGGAGAAGAGTGTCATTGTTAATCAGACGGACAATGCTTCAACACCAGCCAAAACCAATGCAACAAAGGGGACAATTTTCGCAGCAGCGCGTGATGCCGAGTTAGCGCGACGCACATTGCCTAATCCCTCTTTCAACAACCGATTGTTGGATGAAAAGCTGGCTCTCTACCAACAACGCCTCCTCCAGAGTGGCCCGCCTGATGTCCTAATCCTGGGTAGTTCTAGGGCACTTCGGGGGGTCGATCCGATCGCACTCCAAGACGCCTTAGCCACTCAAGGCTACCCTAACGTTGAGGTGTTTAACTTTGGAATCAACGGAGCCACCGCTCAGGTTGTCGATTTAATCATCCGCCGCGTTTTAACGCCAGAGCAACTACCCAAGTTGATTATCTGGGCAGATGGAGCACGCGCCTTTAACAGTGGTCGGGTGGATGCTACTTATAATGCGATCGCTACCTCAGATGGCTACCAGCAGCTAACGGCAGGAACCTTCCCCAACTCAGGTGACGCCTCTCAACGTGAGCGCCAATCTGGGAAAACAGCACAACTGAACCCGATAGCGAACCCTCTAGCTTCTTTGAGCAGGAGTTATGAGTCCCTCAATGACTCGCTCAATCAGTCTCTGGCGAAAGTTTCATCAACTTATCGTCAACGAGAGCATCTCAAGTCACTAATGCGGGAGCAATTTGTCACGCTCCTGAAACGCACCAATGTGCCCCAAGGCCAGACCATTGCAGACTCTAAAGAACTATTACCCGGCGAGGACTCCATTGATTTTGATGGCTTCCTTCCCCTTTCAGTTCGCTTCAACCCCGC
Organism: Coleofasciculaceae cyanobacterium; assembly: GCA_036703325.1. Taxonomy (GTDB): domain Bacteria; phylum Cyanobacteriota; class Cyanobacteriia; order Cyanobacteriales; family Coleofasciculaceae; genus DATNPI01. The sequence continues at coordinate 3,894 of DATNPI010000646.1, read as the reverse complement.
CACCTACTACAAACAACATCCTAGAGTTGCCGGCAATTATGACAACGATTATGAAGCATTCCAATTAGGCGGCGAACAAGACACGGCTCTAGAAGCCCTCCTGCAATTTGGTCAGGCTAACAAAATTGGTATTGTTTTTGTCAACTTACCCCTCACGAAAGACTACTTAGACCCAGTACGCACAGAACACGAAGAACAATTTCAGCGCTATATGCGCTCCTCAGCCTTAGAAAGAGGATTAATTTTCCGGGACTTAACTCAGTTGTTGCCCACCAAACATGACTACTTTTCTGACCCCAGTCACCTCAATCGCTATGGTGCCTACAAAGTCTCCAACCAACTGGCTCAAGACCCATTGATTCCCTGGCCTACTAAATAGTTTTTGAATCTTGAATTGATGCAAAATCCACTTTTATTGGGTAAATTCGCCAACGATTTTACTAGACTTCGAACGCCTCACAGATGAGTGTTTCGTCATCATTAAACAGCTAGGGTAGACTTAGATATTGTTTTCCCTTCGTTGGCGGGCGAGTATGTCAGTCCTGTGCATAAAAAAGAGATAGAGCAACCGGATTTGGTATGATCTAAAACTTAGCTCACCAGAAGCAGAAGCGTCATCGCTGGAAAAATGACATCTATATTACCTATCTATAGCCTTTTCCTGTTGGGTGTTTTGGGAATCTACTGGTTAGTTGGTTCCCTCTCTTTGCGTCTCTGGGTGCTACTAGTTGCCAGTCTGATCTTTTATGCCACGCTACAAATCCAATACATTCCTCTGTTATTGCTAATCACCCTGATTAACTTTGCCCTAGGAAAGGCAATTGGGGCAAATACAGCGCCGGGAGCGCATGCTACTAATCAGCACCTCTCTAATGAAGCTTGGTTATTGGCTCAAGGTGTTTGGAATCGCCGACGCCTAAAAATTCTGTGGCTGGGTATTTTTTTGAATGTTATCGGTTTGTTCAGCTTCAAGTATGTTCCTTTTGTCTTGAGCAACCTTGCCGTTACCCTGGGCTTACCGATCGCACAAGATGGTGCTAACTGGATTAGCGCTCACTTGATTGCTCCTCTAGGACTCTCATTCTTCACGTTCGAGTGTATTGCTTATTTGATTGATGTATACCGTGGCGCTCCAGCAACTCAGCAGCTACTACCGTTTTCTGCCTACAAATTGTTTTTTCCTAAACTAATTTCTGGGCCGATCACTCGTTATCATCAGTTTGCAGGTGGGCTAAAGACGTTACAATTTCCAAGTTCCGCTCAATTAACAGAAGGACTTTGGTTAATTGCCTGTGGTGCTGTCAAAAAGGCACTTCTGGCAGACCAATTGGGTATTCTCGTTGATTCGTGCTTTGGTAACTTAGAGCGAGCTGGTAGTGGTGATTTATGGTTGGCAATAGTTGCCTACGGTTTGCAACTTTATCTGGATTTCAGTGGCTATGTAGATATGGCCCGTGGCAGTGCGATTCTTCTCGGGTTTAATCTCCCAGAAAATTTTGACTTTCCTTACTTCAGTACCAGCATTGCCGATTTCTGGCGTCGCTGGCATATCACCTTGGGGGATTGGATACGCAACTACCTCTACTTTCCCTTGGGAGGGTCACGTAAGGGACTGGGGCGAACCTGTGTGAACCTGCTGATCGTGATGCTAATTACTGGTATCTGGCATGGAGCAGCTTGGGGGTTTATTGTTTGGGGTGGATTGCATGGTATTGCCTTGGTGGCTCACCGATTAACTCAAGCAATATCTGAGCGTTCAGAGTGGGCGAAACGCTGGTGGCAAAGCTTTTTCGGTGTGTTTGTCGCCTGGTTTTTGACCCAGTCAATGGTTTTCACGTCTTGGATTTATTTCCGGTTACCTAATATCAAACAAGCTAACTTAGTCATCCAGAAACTCTGGGGTCACTCCGCTGATATCCAATTTGCTCAAAAGGTCTATGTAGAGGTAACGGGTCTGGGACGCTTCCCGGTAGCTCTACTATTAGTGGCATTAGTGGCGTCGATGGGCGTCGTCTACAGCATCCAAAGGGGTTTGAAGTTACAACTCAATTGGCCTTTGAAGTTGCTGTTGGTTCCCCTGTGTCTGTTCGCGGTCTGTCTGTTTGCTCCTAAAGGCGGTCTACCTTATATTTACTTCGATTTTTAGACAGGCGTCACTGTGGCGATCGCTCTTGGTAGGCGCACTAGCGCGATCGCACTTCGGCATTACTATCTAAAACCTAAAGCAAGGCTTTATTACAAATATTTAAGCTATCTAAATAAACGTTAAAAACAATTACATTTAGCCATTCTTATCTAAAACTGAAAGCAGATTTTATTGCAAATGTTTAAGTTGTCTAAAAAAATATGAAAAATAGTGGAAATTAAAAATTTCTTTAAATAATATGTATCGACAAATAAGGCAAATAATTTTTGCCTTACTTAACATAAACCAAGTCCTTGTAATAATCAAACCATGACAACCACATTACAGCGTCGCGAAAGCGGCAACTTGTGGGATAGGTTCTGTGCGTGGGTCACCTCCACCAGCAACCGCCTCTATGTAGGCTGGTTCGGTGTGCTGATGATTCCCACCCTCCTAACTGCCACTACCTGTTTCATCATCGCCTTCATCGCCGCTCCTCCTGTGGACATCGATGGTATCCGTGAGCCTGTTGCTGGAAGCCTTCTCTATGGCAACAACATCATCTCTGGTGCCGTTGTTCCTTCTAGCAATGCGATTGGCCTGCACTTCTACCCAATTTGGGAAGCGGCTTCCTTAGATGAGTGGCTGTACAATGGCGGTCCTTACCAGCTAGTCGTCTTCCACTTCCTCCTCGGCGTCTTCTGCTACATGGGTCGTGAGTGGGAATTGAGCTACCGCTTGGGTATGCGTCCTTGGATTGCTGTAGCTTACAGCGCTCCCGTAGCCGCCGCTACCGCCGTCTTCTTAATCTACCCGATTGGACAAGGTTCCTTCTCCGATGGTATGCCCCTCGGAATCAGCGGTACCTTCAACTTCATGTTCGTGTTCCAAGCTGAACACAACATCCTGATGCACCCATTCCACCAACTCGGTGTGGCTGGTGTGTTCGGTGGTTCCTTGTTCAGTGCGATGCACGGTTCTCTGGTTACCTCTTCCTTGGTACGTGAAACCAGCGAAACCGAATCACAGAACTACGGTTACAAGTTCGGACAAGAAGAAGAAACCTACAACATCGTTGCTGCTCATGGCTACTTTGGTCGGTTAATCTTCCAATACGCTAGTTTCAACAACAGCCGCAGCCTGCACTTCTTCCTCGCGGCTTGGCCAGTGGTAGGTATCTGGTTCACCTCACTGGGTATCAGCACGATGGCGTTCAACCTGAACGGCTTCAACTTCAACCAGTCGGTTCTCGACTCTCAAGGTCGTGTAATTAATACCTGGGCAGATGTGTTGAACCGCGCCAACCTAGGTATGGAAGTAATGCACGAGCGCAATGCTCACAACTTCCCTCTAGACTTAGCATCGGGTGAAGCTGTCCCAGTTGCTCTGACTGCTCCAGCCATCAATGGTTAGCCTTTGACTTCTAGCTAAATAAAGAGCGCTCTTCAATTAGGGGGGCGCTTTTTGTTTGTGCTGGGTTCGCCAATAGGGGGGCGTTCGCCCTGCCCCACTTGTGACCCACCCAGATCGCGAGGGGCTACGGGTTCAGTCGGAACGCAGTGGAGGCAGCCCTTCAGGGGATAGCGGGAAGTGCAAGGGTTCAACACCCGCAACACTTCCAATCGCTTCCCACATAGTGGTATAATCTTAGTCATGAAACAAGTTCTCACGATAGTTGTAAAGCTCCAACCTACGCCTGAACAAGTTGCCAAAATTGAGGCGACTCTTCAGGCGTTCGCTGCGGCTTGCAACTACGTTAACGAGAACAC
>DATNPI010000642.1:0-20106 GCA_036703325.1 Coleofasciculaceae cyanobacterium | reverse complement strand
TTGTCTGTTACAACTAACTGCTAAAAAGTGATAAATGAGTGGTCAGTTGTTCGTTGCAACTGACCACTGACCAATGACTACTGACAAATGACAAATTATGACCTTAACTGTTCGTGTCGTTGCTCCCGACAAAACTGTCTGGGATTCTGAGGCGGAGGAAGTAATTCTGCCTAGCACCACTGGTCAACTGGGAATCTTGAGTGGTCATGCTCCCCTGTTGTCGGCTCTGGATATCGGTGTAATGCGAGTTCGTCCTGGCAAAGATTGGGTGGCGATCGCTTTAATGGGTGGATTTGCTGAAGTTGAAAACAACGAAGTGACGATTCTCGTCAACGGTGCTGAACGGGGAGACAAAATTGATCGGGAAGCGGCAAGTACTGCTTTCACCCAAGCCCAAACCCGTCTCGATCAAGTCCAAAACAGTGACAATCGTCAAGAGAAAATCCAAGCGACTCAAGCTTTGAAAAGGGCACGCGCTCGCTTCCAAGCCGCTGGTGGCATGGTCTAAAAACGAAAAAGGCAAAAGAAAGAATTAATTCTCTCTTTTGCCTTCTGCGTTTCACCTTTTACCTGGCTTATGCACTGCCAGTAAAAGTTACTTCCGGAAACTTTGCCTGTGCTTCAGACATAGGACGCCGCCGGCCTTCTTCTTGCCAGTAGTTGATGACCTCTGTTGCTTGGTTGAGCAGCTCGACGCGATCAACTTCAGCAATCCAATGCTTGGCTTCCATCTCATCTTTCAGCTGTTGCCATGCATCGGCACGAGGCCAGAAAAAGTAGGAGGTTAGAGGGCTAGTGCCTTTGCCCACAACTTGATCGACGGCTAAAGCCACGTTCTCATCTAACCAAAGAACTTTTAAAATAAATTTTGACAAACACACCTCCAGGGTTTATCCCAGGCTTCCTTCAATCACGGTACAGTTCTTGATTCTAACGCAAGGCTGCAATTACCTAACGTAGCCAAAGTTAACTAATTCGCTGAAGTCTCGCTCTGTAAAGCGCTGTAGCTATTCTAATTGCACACTAGTGACGAATTCAAAATCAAAAACACTCACTTCTAACTGGACGGCCATTGTTGTTTTCGACATTGATGGCGTTGTGCGTGATGTTGGTGGCTCTTATCGGCGGGCGATCGCAGATACGGTAGAGCATTTCACTGGCAGCGTCTACCGGCCTTCCCCAGTGGAAATTGATTTGCTGAAATCCGAAGGCATCTGGAATAACGATTGGGAGGCGTCACAGGAGCTAGTTTACCGATACTTTGAGGCTCAGAGTCAGGTGCAATCTCCGAATGAGAGTAAGGCTTTGCGATCGCAAATTGCTCTCGACTATAAAGCCCTTGTTGCCTTTTTCCAGTCCCGCTACCGAGGCCCAGACCCGGAAAATTGGACAGGATATATCTGCTCTGAACCATTACTCTTGCAGCCTAGCTATCTGGAGAGCCTGACATCAGCAGGAATTCCTTGGGGCTTTTTCAGCGGTGCTACACGAGGGTCAGCTAACTATGTGCTAGAAAGACGCCTTGGTCTCCAGACACCGGTGCTAATTGCTATGGAGGATGCTCCCGGTAAGCCTGACCCTACGGGACTGTTGGCAACGGTTGACCAGCTAAAGCAGCGGCATGGAGTTGAGACTGAAGTGCCAATTATCTACGTGGGAGACACTGTCGCTGATATGTACACGGTCGCGCAGGCAAGAGCGCTTCAGCCCAGACGTACTTGGATTGGTGTTGGCATTCTGCCGCCTCACGTTCAGGAGACATCAGAACGTCGTGACGGATATAAAGAGATTCTCAAAGAAGCAGGTGCTGCTGTGGTTTTCAGTAACGTCCAGCAGTTGACTTCAGCACAAATTGAACAACTGTTGAGTGAACTACCGATAGAGACGGTATAGCTGGGGTTCGCAGCGAGGTTATGAAGAATACAGCTGTTAGTCTTAAGGCGCTCCTTGAGTTGCTTTCGGAGTTGCCTCAATGATATTGACTGATTGACTGGAAAAAATAAAGGCTAACGATTCCTGGTTTTGTCTAACTAACAGGTAATCGTTACGACTGGCGATTGCTCCTGTACCTACGGCTTCACTAATCTTCTGGGAAATTGCCAATGCCTGCCGCTCAAACTCTTTCGCCCGCTCAGATTGTCCCAGTTTAGAGTAAGCTTCTTCCAGATTTTTCAGAGTAATAACTTCTCCACGAGCATCGCCGTTATCTTTTGCGGTAATCAGTGCTTCCTGAAAATATCCAATTGCCCGCTCATAGTCCGCCAACATCTCGTAAGCAATACCCATATTGTTTAAAGCCACTGCTTGCCGCTTGCGGGAAGTAGAGCGATTGCCATTAGGCAAATTAGCCATATTGCGAAAGATGCCGATGGCACCGTGGCAGAGTGCGATCGCTTTTTGATATTCCCCTTGGTGGCGATGAGCAATACACTGATTGTTTAGCGAAGCCCCGATTTCAGGGCGATTCCCAATCTCCCAAAAGATTTTCATCGACTCTCGATGAAACGCGATCGCTTGCTCGTATTGCCCCTGGTAATCATAAGCAACACCCAAATTATTCAGAGCCACCGCTTCTCCAAAGCGATTACCACTTTGTCGATAAATATTTAGTGTTAGTTGGAACGACTGTAACGCCGCGTCAAATTGATTGGCATCAAGCTGTTCAATACCTTGAGCGAGAAGTTGCTCGGCTTTTACCTTGGGGGCTTCTAAAGTTTGAGCTAAGACTGTTGGCGGCAGTGAAGTTGCCTCAACACCCGGATTGAAATACATCAATAAAGGTAAAATCCAAAAGGCACAAGGCAAAAGTAAGTATTTTTTCTTGCGTAATAAAATTGTCATGGTCACTGTTGAAAATCTCTCCCCCTAGGTCTTAGTCCCTAGCTCCTAGCTCCTATTTTCATAAGAACTCCCCACGGACGCTTTTCGCATCCGTTATGGATGAAAGAAACACGCCCTAGGCCTTCTCCCCTCCCCCACTCTCCCTCTGTCCCCCTCGTGTTTCATAGGAGGAACTTCAATCATCGCACACGGTACAAGCCTCTGCCCCTCTGACTCCTCATGCAAAAAAGCCCCTCTCACAGAAAACGAGAAAGGCTTACATTCTGATTATTCGCTTAAGAGCATACGAATCAGTAACAAACTTGTGAAGATGGGTGTCACTCCTCACGCCCTAACCTCACTGATGCGCTAGAGCAGCACGACTACGCTACATTAGGCCTGCCGCATATCGATGTTTTGTGACAAAGTTGAGCAGTGCAACACTCGAATAGAAGGGAGTGAGCCTCCCCTCAGTCGGCTATAGTCAGCAATGATATAAACCGTTGTAGGTGCATCTGCAACGGCTGGGTTTCTTCATGGAAAGCTGCAAAGAAAGCCCAGAACACCGAGAAGGGGTTAATCAACAGCTATATGGGCCTCCTCATGGTGGTACTCGCTAAACAAAGTTTAGAAAATTAATCAGGCAGCAAGTTGAGCAGCATTCTTATGCCCCGAATCCCCACTACAGCAACCAGAGAAGCGATCGCCAAAAGGTTCATAGGTCGTAAACTGCTCTGTAGGCGTCAATTTCCAAAGTTCCTGATTGCCATAGCGACTTGGGCGGCATTATGTCTAATGCCCTTGCCGGTTCTTTCCCAACAGTGGCGTCCCGTGCGGGGTGGCATAGCATTCGGAATCAGTGGCATGACCCTACTTCAGCAGCAAAGCGGTTCCTCTTCTTTTCTGATTGTTCATGACAACAAAGACAAACACCTAGGGCGTCTAGCAATCATCACCATAAAGGGTGAACACTCACTTCAATATCTCCCAGTAAACTGGTCTAGCGACACGGCTTTACCCATTGACCTGGAGTCCATAACGGCAGTACCGGGGGCCTCTGAACCCACTTTCATGGCTGCCACCAGTACGGGAAGAGTCTATCACTTCCGCTTGGATGCCTCTAACCAAAAGGTCTCGATTCTCAAGGTGTTTGATTTCCCTAATATCCCCACAGGAAGTAATTTTGAAGGATTTACCTTGCAGAAAATCAACGGTCAGTTACTGGCAGTTTGGGCACATCGGGGGCAAGATAAAGAACTAGCGGTACTCTATTGGGGACGGCTTGACCTGAACACCTACGAAATCAGCCCAATTGGTTCCACTAGACTACAAGTACCGTTTCCTGTGTCAGCTGTGCGCCACATTTCCGACCTGAAGGTAGACTCGGCGGGGGTACTTTTCATCGCCTCAGCTGCTGACAACGGGGATGATGGGCCGTTTGAATCTGCTGTTTATGTGGGTGGTGCGTTTGGAATTGGTAATCAGCAGATAACATTCCAGCAGAATTCCGAACTTGTGCCTCTATATCGCTTTAAGTACCACAAAGTTGAGGCGATTGAACTTGTACCTGGACAAACTGGCGGTTTGATATTCGGTTCAGATGATGAGAATATGGGTGGTTCTGTATCCCTGAATTGGTAGCGATCGCGCTATTACTAAAATTACAAGCAATTTAGCTCAGTTACTCCGGTAGTGAGTTGAGTAGCACTGTTATGCCTCGAATCCCAACCACGGCAACCAGAGAAGCGATCGCTAAAAGACTCAGGGTTCGTAAACTGCTTTTTAGCATACGTAGTCCCCGCTCTAGCTCTCCCTCGTAGTATTGGGCTAAGTTTTGCAATGCGGTGTCGAGATTTCCAGTTTCTTCCCCAGTGCGAATCATCTGCATGGCAATCGGTGGTAATTTGCCTTCAAAGCTGTAGCTGAGGGTTTGACCCGCACGGATTTGTCGAGCGCTACTGGCTAGATTTGCCTTCATCACAGCGTCAGGGATATGCTCTCGCACCAACTCGACTGCTGAAAGAATTGATACTCCACAACTCAAGGGTAACCGCAACTGTGCCAAGTGAAGAAGCGATTGCGCCTGAATCAGCTTACCTAAAACTGGCAAATTCATGGCTAGCTGCTGCGATCCTTGGCTGGAATAACGAGAAGCCAAAAAACTGATCCCAAGTAACAATAAAGCGATCGCTAAACTTCTTAGCCAAAATTCTGGCTTAATCAGACCAGTAGGAGTGCGATTGAAAATTGCTGCGGTCAGGATTAACAGGCCCCAGATTGTTGCGATCGCTAAGAGTCTGACTGAGCGATAAAGCCGTTCTTGTCTAGCTCTAGTTTCAAACGCGATCGCTAGTTGTGTACAGGCGTGTGGGAGTGAGCCACTATATTCTGCTAATCGGATCAGGCTGATTGTCCAACTGTCAAAGTAGCGACGGTCAAGCGCCAGCGCTGAAGCTAAGTCTTGAGAGCTTCCTACAGCAGCACTAACCTGTTGCAGATAGTGCTGGAAGGAAGGATTGCCATCTTTCCCAGCGAGAGTTAAGCTCTGCTGTACTGTTATGCCAGAGTTCAGCAAAGCGGCTAGCTGGTAAAAGAATAAAGCTTTTTGCTGAATTGTCAATCGGTTTGGTAGAGCCACTGTTTGCCTGAAGCTACGTCAATCGAACTTTAAAATCGTAGTAGCGTAGTGAAAGAAATTGCCAGCTTTTTCGGCTCCGTCGAGCATCTTCCCAGACCGGATGCACCCCTTAGTTACTCTAATCGGCTTTTGCTTCCAGATATGTGCAATTTCTAGAAGCAAACGCTTGCTCCAGATAAGCTATTAGACATTTAACTTGCATATTTATCTGCTAGCTTTTTGTCAGTATTCAGTCGTCCGTAGTCAGTTTTCAGTTGCAACTGACAGAACACAGAAGACAGAAAACCTAAGTGTAGATGGGTGCAAATTGAATCACAGCAGCTTACTATTGATCGTAGAGAATAAACCAACCTAAATCCAAACATTTTTCATAATTCCAAACGGCTTCTTTTCAATAGCATCATCAGTTTTCAGGGTCAAAATCAGGAGGAAAAACAAAAATTTCTTTTCCTTGTAACTTTGCCTGATGATAAAGCTTTATCGCCTTTTCTAAGCGACAATACTTAAGAGGAATCCATCTGCCACTGTAATAGTAGATAACGACTCGACTCATTATGTACTCTTCCAGCGGGAGCGGATTTTGCCAAGGCGCGGGCACAAAATCCCTCCTATTTAGATATGCCAATGTCTACTTTTTTACATATCAGAGGATTCAAGAAAACCGTCGTAAGTTAGTTGTATTTTTTTACCTTTATCTAAACCACCTAGAATCAGCTCTATGGGGATGATTAAAAAATAAATTCCGCTATAATAGTTCGGCAAAAATAACCCAAGACTTGTAATTTCCCTCCTCTCGCTTCATCGGTATCAAAACTAATGCTGAAACTTCGGGCGAGATGCACTAGTTGGACTCAATACTGCAATTTGCACTGTTGAACAGCACTTAGCCTGCTTTTTAATCTCATAGTTAAGCTATTCTGTATACGAAGGTTACAGGTAGCGCGATCGCTCAATGGATGCAACCGATCGAATTATCTATTACCTATAGGGTTTTTCAGTTACATACATCCCCTAGTGACGGCAAAGGTACTATCATCCCCCTGAAGGCTGATGTTAGCGTTTACATTAGCGAAGCGAGGGATAGCCTAGAATGAAGTATGAAACCTATTACCGCCTGTACTTTATCTTTCATCCTTTATGCTTCGGCTTTTTTGTCAAGTTAAGGCTCTTGGCAGTAATCGCTGTTTGGTAGGACACAAGAATGATTGTTACGTTTCGCCTCAATCCACATAAAGCAGTCAGCACGACTTTCAAATAGTTGCCTAACTCCAACTGCGATTGTTCTGACCACATCAGCATCGCACTTATCGAGAAACTCAGACGCCGAAATTTTTCCAGCAAAGAATTCCTTGGAAAACTTGATCAGATGTGCCATCTGATCAAATCCGATAGATTTAACAATAAACGTCGCGATGGGTGAGTTTTTCAAGTCATAAGGGGACTCTTGATTTCGCCCTTGACTCAACAGCCCTAACACCTCAATTTCTAGTTCACTAGAAGGTTTTTTAGGGTTTTGAATATCAGGTAAAAAATCTACCAAGGCTGGGGTCTTGATTCCTGGTATTGGTAATTCTCCCATCATCGTGGAAACAGGAATATCTCGTCCTAAACTCGCCGAAAGCGCTTCAATAAGTGCTATTGAGACAAGCTTAGTTCCTAAATAAAGCTTCGCCACTTCTAGGTTTTTTTTAGTTCTCTTCAGGAGTTTAAGGTATGTTGAGTCATCCGGCTCTCCCCTAAACTGCTGAAAAACCCGTTCCGGAGAGAGAAAGTGCATAAATCCTTCCATTTTTTGCAAGGATAAACGATATCCGACAACGGTATAGGAATTAGTATAATTAATCAGCTCGTGGTTAGTTTCCGGTAAGAGATTCCAAGTATTGTCTAAAAAATCGGCAGAATTGGCATAGGCAAAATTCTCTACATCTCGGTTGACTATCCGCACAGCACGCTTCACCACTTCAATTGTTTGGGCGTCGCTCCACCCAAAGTCGAACTGATCATTAGCAGTGACTAAGCGCTGGTACAGCAGTTCGCTAGGAGTTAAACCGGATGACGACACGGAACGAAAAGGAATTGTTGCTTCGATGCAAGCAGCGATTTCAGCAATCTGACTCTCACTCAGAAAAGGCGACAACGATAGAGCCGCAATCAGCGCACTTAAAAATTCATTTTGCCCTGACATCGGAGAGAGTATCACACCAGGAGCCTGACCAAATACCGTCCCGACAATGTCAAACATACGAGAGGATGGTAGTTCATCGGCAGGTCGAATCACTATCTGTCCTTTGACTTCTTTAACAAAGGGAGTAATGTAACTGCTGATGTTGATACTCACACCGTGATCAACTTGCACATATACGAGATCGTGAAACAAAGCAGATAAAACCTCAATAGCATCGACTGACCCCCCAACTTCAAAAATATGTTCAGTTGTATGAAAATAACGCCAAGGACCGGTCATGGCTTGGGTAATCAGTTCGGCGATATGCTCAAGTTGAGTCAGCTCTCCTTTGCCCTGTAGCTGTTCAATGGCCCAAACCAAACTATTTCTGCAACGAGTGTAAGCAAGTTCTAGCTCCATCAATACCACCCCTATTCCCTAATCCAAACAACCCTTAGCTCTGTATGGTACTCGGACTTGATCGAATCTGTTGGATAAATTATCAATGATGACATTGTTAACAACAATGCGCACCAGCGAAATTCAGCCAAGTATCGCTGGGCAATACAAAGAAATACTAAAACGAAAGTACTCCCAAACGTCTCAATCAAAGTAAAGAGGATGGTAAGCCTATCGTGAGATGGAAATCCCCCGTTAGCCCTAACAACTCTAACGGTAAAGGATGTCAAATTATTGAGCAAGTGCAATTTAAACCTAGGAGTACTCTTTGAATGATTGGGAATGAGTCATTGAGTTGAGCGCTATTGCTGAAATGCAGTAATTCCCAATTATGGTGATTTGGTGACAAGTTTATAGGACTTGCCCACTGAGTACGAAAATACGTCATTCTGAGCGAAGCGCAAGAATCTCAAACCCTTATAATGGCGTTACAGCGCGTAAGTTCTAGTTTATTCGGTGTCAGCTGTAGACACAAACCAGGAACCCCCAAAAGTGCGATCGCCCCTGGAGCCGCCCAGCCAAATGCGATCGACATACGCAGTGGAAACCCAACTAGTTGCTCAAAGCCAGAGGTATCGCGCCCACAATCGTCGTGAGACTCATTATGATGAACGGCTGGGTAAACGAGCCGAACTCAATGAGTGGCAGGGCAAACACCAGAATAGATAGTGACATAGAAATCGGTACCAGTTAGCTAGGGGGGTAAATGCGTAAGTCTTGTTAGTTAGTTGAGGCAATCAGGAACTATAATGCCTCAGTAACTTTCCAGATGCCTCAAGCGTGTGATTGCAATTTATCCGGGCAGCTTCGATCCGATTACCCTAGGTCACCTTGACATCATAGAGCGTGGCTGTAAGCTCTTTGAGCGAGTGATTGTTGCCGTGCTGCGTAATCCTAATAAATCACCCTTATTTACCATACAGGAGCGAGTCGAGCAGATTCGCCGATGTACCCAACATCTGTCGAACGTAGAAGTAGACACCTTTGCTGGATTGACCGTGGAATATGCGAAACTGAGGAATGCTAAAGTGCTGTTGCGGGGGCTACGGGTACTTTCAGATTTTGAAAAAGAACTCCAGATGGCTCACACTAATGAAACCCTCTGGGATGATATCGAAACCGTTTTTCTCGCTACCTCTAACGAGTACAGTTTCTTAAGTAGTAGCGTAGTTAAAGAGATTGCCAGGTTTGGCGGCTCTGTCAATCATCTTGTTCCACAGCAGGTTGCCATAGATATTTGCCGATGTTACGCAAAGACTCATCCCGGAGCGACCCCCCCGACCGCAACGAATCCAGCAACTCTAGTGAACTTCCTCCCAATGGATCAGGAGGTATAGATATTCAACGGGAACTCAACCGGATTGAGGAAATACTTTTCGATAGCCTGCACATCCCATTTACCGGGCGCACACTGGTTGATGAGGAAATGCTGCTGGCCCAGCTGGATTTGGTGCGGGAAAATCTACCGACGGCGTTTGAAGACGCGGAAAAAATCGTCCGCCAACGGGAAGATATTCTCCTACAAGCCGAAGAATATGCCCAAGAAATTATGGAGGCAGCCGATCGACGTGCCGACCAGATCTTGGATGAAATGGGCATTATTCAGCAGGCAGAACTCGAAGCCAATCAAATCAGAACACGAGTTCAGCAAGAGTGTGAAGCGATCCAGGAGCAAACTCTCGCTGAGATTGAGCGGATGCGCCTGCAAGCCCAGCAAGAACTGGAGCAAATACGCCAACTGGCTCTAGCTGAGTGCGAGGATATTCAAAACGGTGCCGATGATTACGCCGATGCTGTTCTCAACAGTATTGAGCAGCAACTAACGGATATGCTCCGGGTAATTCGCAATGGGCGTCAGCAGTTACAACCTGAGCCGCCACCAGACTATCCAAATGAGACGGAACCAGGTTCCTCAGCGTTACGCCCCTCACAACCTCCACCCAAGAAGAATTAGCGCCCCTTCCATGCCTGGGAGTGTAAAACTGATAAATAAAGAGGGAGGTTATCAAATGACATACGATTACGATTTATTTGTGATTGGTGGCGGTTCTGGGGGAATTGCCACGGCAAGACGAGCGGCGCAATATGGAGCGAAGGTGGCGGTCGCCGAATTTGACCGATTGGGCGGTACCTGTGTCAATCGCGGCTGCATTCCCAAGAAACTGATGGTCTACGCCTCCCACTTCCCTGGCATGTTTGAGGATGCACAAGGCTTTGGCTGGAGTCCAGTACAAAGCACCCTCGACTGGCAAAAGATGATTACTGCCGTCAATAAGGAACTGGAACGCCTCAACGGGGTGTATCAAAATATGCTGGACAAAAGCAACGTGGAATTATTTCGCGGTTATGCTAAGTTCCTCGATCCTCATACCCTGGAGATTGATGACCGTAAAGTTACGGCAGATAAAATATTGATTGCGGTTGGAGGACATCCGGTCAAGCCAGATATTCCAGGCATAGAACATGCGATCGTCTCCGATGATATGTTCCTCCTCCAAGAGCAACCCAAGCGGATTGCTATCTTTGGTGGTGGCTACATCGGTGTAGAATTCGCCTGCATTATGAATGGCTTGGGTTCCGATGTGACGCAAATCATTCGGAATGACCTGATTTTGCGAGGATTTGATGACGATCTTCGCTCTGGTATTCAAGAAGGGATGCAACAGCATGGAATCCAGATGCTCAGGATTACTGACGCCCCGGCCATTGAAAAGACACCCGAAGGGTTGAAGGTAACGGTAGGCGGCAAACACCACGAAACCATCATTGTAGATACCATTCTTTCTGCCACAGGTCGTGAACCGAAGCTCAAGAACTTGGGTTTAGAGAATGCTGGCGTGGAAATTAATAAGGGAGCGATCGCAGTTGATAAGTACAGTCAAACCTCGCAAGAGCATATTTTCGCTGTAGGCGATTGTACCGATCGCATGAATCTAACGCCTGTTGCTATTAATGAAGGTCGTGCTTTTGCCGATACTCACTTTGGTGGGCATTCCCGGACAATGAGCTATGAAAATATTCCCACTGCGGTTTTCTCTACACCAGAAGCGGCAACAGTGGGTTTGACGGAAGCGGAAGCACGGGAACAATACGGTGAAGCTGTAAAGGTCTATCGCGCCAAGTTTAAACCTACTTACCACGGCTTAAGTGGTCGGGACGAAAGAGTGATGGTGAAGTTAGTTGTGGAGGAGGACACCGAGAAGGTGCTAGGTGCCCACATGGTGGGTGATAACGCCGCAGAAATTATTCAAGGGGTTGCGATCGCCCTGAAAATGGGAGCCACCAAAAAAGACTTCGACGCCACTATCGGCATCCATCCGACTATCGCCGAGGAGTTCGTCACTTTGCGCTAACTTCAGATGTTAGGGATGGTAAGTAGCGATCGCCCTAAAGAGTAAAGAGCGATCGCCTTGACGATTGACAGCGGTTTTCATTTGAGTTTATGTAGGGGCACGATAATATCGTGCCCTTACTGTCTAGTGTATGCAACTGAAAACCGTCGGCTATAGGAAGCTGAATAGAACCGCAAGTTGGTAGCCTAACTATCCCAAGTACCAGCATTCCTAATGTCATACTCTTCCCGGAGCGAGTCCAAATTCCGCTCCATCATCGTCTCCGGATTGAGGTAAGCATCTATCTTTTTACACACTGTAGTACCTTGGCACACCCCCTCCCAGTAAAACTGGCACACCTGTAACGGCTTGTAGTAAGTTGGGCCAAAAGCTTTCCCCCGCATAGACTGCCACAGCAGTTCCAGAAATACCCCAACACTCTGAAAATAGAAATACCAAGGGCGACGCCAAGTTATCGCAGTCAGCAAAAAGCCTATCAGCCGCAATTCCTGTTCCAAATCAGTACTGTAGCCAGTTACGACGTGCATGATGTCGTGCTTCTGCAAGTCATTCCAGGGAATTCGTAGCCAACCAACCCAGATATCCTGATTGCGCATGAACTGGGGGTTGGCGCGGTAGTAATTTTCTAAACCTTGCCGCAGCGTTAAGCTTGTCGCTGATGTGACTGAATTTGTCACGGTTGTTGGTTGCATAACACAATCAATATCGTCTTTTGATTAAGTAATCACTTCTGTAGGATTAGCCTAACTTTCTAATAAGAGCCACTTAGGTAAGTGCCAGTTTTCCAATTTGTCACACTCTTGTTGATAGAAGACACAAGATTAATTAATACATCAAATTCGCTGAAATCCTAAATCCAAAGACTATTGCTAGAGATAAATTCTGTTTAAAAGCGAATATTGTAGTTAGGCATTTTTTTATGCCGATTTTCAAAATGGCACAGTCACTCGATTTTAAAAAGAATCCTTCAATACATTTAGATTAAATAGCTCACTAATAGCTTACAAAATTTTTCTACAATTTAATGAACTTCCGTTCAGGAAAATATTTCTACATGAACAGCGCTTACATTAACAGCATCGGCAAATTTTTACCTGGTGAACCAATAAGTAATGACCAAATGGAAGACTACCTGGGCAAGATTGGTGGACGCTCTTCCAAGGTCAGAAATCGTATCCTCAAAAGCAACGGAATTCAGCAGCGCTACTACGCCCTAGACAGGCAGCAAAATACCACCTATCTGAATAGCCAGATGGCATCTCATGCCGTGCGTGATGCCTTATCTCAGCTTAATCTAGAGCCAGCCGCTATTGATTTACTCGCTTGCGGTACTAGCTGGCCTGACTTATTAGTGCCTGGATTTGCCAGCATGGTACATGGTGAATTACCAGAATTATCTCCTGTAGAAATTATCTCCACTCAGGGCGTCTGTTGTGCTGGGGTCACCGCGCTCAACTATGCCGCTTCCCAAGTTCAGTTGGGTAAGAAACGCGCTGCTGTTGCCGTGGCTTCGGAGTTAGCTTCTCGCTTGTTTAAGCATACGAAATTTGAAGCAGAATCCAGAGTTAAAAATGGAGAATTTCTACCATTTGATACAGAATTTTTACGCTGGATGCTCTCAGATGGTTCAGGAGCATTTTTAATTCAAGATAAACCGAAAGCTGAGGGCATCAGTTTAAAAATAGAGTGGATTGAATTAATTTCTCATGCCAATGCCTATCCCGTATGTATGTATGCTGGAACCGAGGATGACACTGGCAAAAAAAGTTGGATGGATTATCCTTCCTATGCTGATGCGGCTGCCGCTGGGACGATTAATTTACGGCAAAATATTCGGCTGCTCGATGACGTTATCAAACTAGGAGTTGAAGGCTGGCTAAGGCTAATAGAAGCGGGGAGAGTTCAACCAACAGAAATTGACTGGCTGCTGTGTCATTACTCCTCCCACTTCTTCCGGGGAAAAATTGTGGAGCTATTGGAAAAAGCTGATTGCATGATTCCCGAAGAAAAGTGGTTTACCAACCTCTACACGCGGGGCAATACTGGCTGCGCTTCAATCTACCTGATGCTGGAGGAGTTGTTCCACTCTGACAAGTTGCAACCTGGTCAGAAAATCTTCTGCTTTGTTCCCGAGAGTGGACGCTTCACAACAGCTTACATGATGCTGAGTGTAGTAGAGGCAAATAGAGCACAGGAGAGCTACGTATTTGCTCACTCTCACCCGATTCTTCCTGCGGAAGATGCTCAACCTATACCTGCGGGTTTCCCGCTAGACAACATCACCTCAGATGACTCAGATTCAGTTGCCGCTGATTTACTGCGTCAGTTAGCCTTAGTTTGGCTAGAGTTTGAGCGCAAGCTGCGTTCTGTGCCGATTGTCCGCAAACTGCATCGGGGCGAGTTTACCTTAGAAGACTATAAAGCCCTATTGCGGAATCTGCGTCCTCAGGTCGTAGAAGGTGCCCGTTGGATTGCTCGTGCCGCCTCGAATATGACCGATTTCCGGTTGCGTTCCACCTTCATTGGTCATGCTCAAGATGAGCATCGCGACTATCAAATGCTAGAGCGTAACTATGTCTCAGTCGGGGGCGAATTAATTGATATTCTCCATACTGAGAAAAACATTGGTTCTGAGGCGTTGTCTGCGTTTATCTTCCATCAGGCATCACGGGAAAACCCTGTTGACCTTATCGGTAGTATGTTCATTATTGAAGGTTTAGGTAACCAACTGGCTGGGCAATGGGCGTCCCTGATTCAGCAAACTTTGGGTTTGCGGGATGACCAAGTTTCCTTTTTGGCTTATCACGGTGCTAATGATGAATCTCATATTGGCAAATTGGAGTCAATTATTAATGCAGATTGGATGACGGCGGAAACTGCCCAACGCATTGTTAAAACGGCTCAAGTGACAGCCCGTTTATATCAGCTACAGCTGGAGGAAATTCGATAGAGGATGAAGGATGAAAACACATCTTTGCTCCCAAGGAAAGAAAGAGTTTTGAACTCCTATCAACAACTAAGACGCATTGCCTTCAGTAGGAGTCTCTACCCAGAAGCCTTCTGTTTTCATACTTCATATCTTCACACTTCATACTTCAGATAATGCCAAATCTTCAGGATTACCAAATGCCGGAGGCTAGCCAACTGGGAGAAGCACTAACCAAGGAACAGCAGGCCTGCCAATCCAAAATCCAAGTTGTGCTGAAAACGCACCAAAAGTGCGACCCAAAATCCAAAAGTGAAAATGCTTCTTGGACGCCGCAACCGCACAACCGAAGCAACCCCAATGCATGGGATGCCTTATACCTAGACCAAGCTATCCCTGTTGACCCAGTGGCAAAAGCTTACATGATTCGGGATTTACAGAGTTGGACTCGCAGCTACCTGTTAATTCCGATTAAGCTCCTGGCTAACGTGCTACTGGCTGTGATTATGACTTTCAAGCGGCTGTTGCCGTTTCAGTTTAGCGCTTACAGCCTAATGCATCGGTCAGCAGCGTTTTTCCTCAAAAACTTTGTCTCGCCGGAAGCTTGTTATTTGATTGTGCGTCATATCTGTCTTGGCTCTAACATTGTCAATTTTCTGATTGACAATGGGCCTGACCCTACGATTGAGAAATCCAAGTTGTACCCCCGCACGGTCGATGATTTGGCTAAAAATGCCTTTTTGGAGCATGACTTGATTCTCTACAATTTCGTCTTCGATTATCACAAGGCGCAGCAGGCAAATCCTCAATGGCTTGAGGAGGTGAGACGGCGGGGACTAAGTTATGAGAGCATTGAGCCGGTGGAGGTGGAGATAGATGTGGAACAACGTCGATGGCATCATATTCTCGACTTGGAGTCGGCAATTGAACTATTTAAGGTGTTTTACTCCCTATGTCTGACTAGCGATGAATTTGCGCGGGCGGTGCTATCGCTACAATTTGATGAAAACTTTGGTCTCTACGTCAGTGCGATTACTGGTGATTACAACTGGAATCATTTGATTACCAATCGTCATCCTTTAGCGCCGAACAGTCCTTTTCAGGCAGCTCGCGATCTAATGTTGCATGGAATTCTCACAGAATATCTCCACCGATATCTAGAAATCCGCAAGATATTCCCTGGCGATTGAAAGATGTTGTTGGCAAATTAAGGAGTTGGAGAGTCATAAAAAACACCTACCAGTTCGCGCCAGGTAGGCATCAATTTCACTGTTCCATCCTTAGGAAGCTCACAAAGAAACTACTACTCCTAGACTTTCATTCGCTGACCTGTCTACTGTACATAATGCATAAGTTCCTGGCTCCAGTGTCGCCGTTGTCGTTGCAGCTGGCACAACTTTCACCAGCTTCCAAGTAGTACCTTTTTGCTGATAGAGTGTCCAGGAACGAATATCTTCATTCGTCACTGCCCTCCAAGTAAGCTTGCCGTCTTTCACCTTTACACCAGTAGGAACTCCTGGTGCGACAGCATCTAGCCACTGCATCGAGGGAGCTAGCGCAGGTTCAGCGTAAAGCGAAGTTTTAAATGTGTCAACAACACCTAAACGATTTTCCTTGAATGGCTTCATGCTGTAGAAAATATTCCCCAGAGAGAGTTGTGAGGTCCGGCTGCGCGTAATCTCAACTTGTTTTTCAAACTCAGAAATCTGCCATTCTTTGCCATTGAGGCTACTCAGCCGATTACCGGGGTAAATGTGACGGCGCTTGGGATTATTTTCAGTCCACCATTGCAGCAAGACGGGATAACTCTGGGCGGGTTGGTCAATGCGCCAGTAGAGTTGCGGGGTGATGTAATCTAGCCAGCCCTCTTCCAGCCATTTTTTCGGGTCAGCAAATAGCGCCTCGTATTGATCTAGCCCTTGAGTGCCAGGGGGCTGTCCGGGGCGGTAGATGCCAAAAGGACTGATGCCAAATTTGACGTGCCGCTTTGTAGCGCGAATCCCTGTAGCTAGGCGCTGCATCATTTGATTGACATTATCCCTGCGCCAGTCACCCCGACTGAGTTTGCCTCCCCCTGCTTGATAAGCGCTATAGGTTTTGTCATCAGGAAAAGTCTGACCTGATACTGGATAGGGATAGAAATAGTCATCCAGGTGAATTCCATCAACGTCATAGCGACGCACTACATCGAGAATGACATTGTAAGTCCAGTCCTCAACCACTCTAGCTCCAGGGTCCATCCACAAATCCTCGCCGTATTTGTAGACGTATTCTGGATGGATAGTTGAGATGTGAGGGCGAACTTTGGGGGAACTTTCTGAGGAGGTGCCAGCGCGGTAGGGATTGAACCAGGCATGAAATTCAATGTTGCGCTGATGACATTGAGCGATCGCAAACTCCAGAGGGTCATAAAATGGTTCTGGTGCTTTGCCTTGAGTCCCCGTTAGCCATCCGCTCCAAGGCTCTAACTGAGAAGCATATAAAGCATCACCTGTTGGTCGTACCTGCAAGACCAAAGCATTGAGGTTCAGTGATTGTATCTGGTCAAGAATCTGGATTAGTTCGCGTTGCTGTTGCTCAACCGACAGCCCCCGTTTGGAAGGCCAGTCAATGTTCCAGCCTGTTGTTACCCAGACACCTCGAAGTTCCCGCCGATGGCTAACCGTGACAGTTTTTTTGGCAACCACGATGTATTCCGAGGAAATTGCAGGCACCTTTTCCAAATACACCAAAGCTTGGTAGATAAAAGCCACCACGTCCGCACGAGTCGCCACCTCAAGCGGTTTGAGTAGCTTCAAATTCGGGTAATTTACTACTAGTTCCGCATTGGTAGCTGCTGCTATTTTTTCTATTGCATAGGTAGGAATTTGAGCCGCATCCTGATAGAGTTTTGGCAGTTCTGCTTTAATATCCGATACCCCAGCAGTAGAAATCTCCAAGCCAGCAACCAGAGACATCAGCACTTCCATGCGACCGATACTGGCATCAGGCTGAAAGCGATTACCGGGATATCCGGAGATAAACCCAGTTTCGTAAGCTTTTTGAATAGCCGCTGCTGCCCAGTGTTGAGCAGGAACATCGACAAAGGGCACATAGGGGCGTTTTCCAGGTTTGGTAAACGCTTTTAGCAATATGGCTGCAAACTCCGCTCGACTCATGGCTTGATTAGGTCGAAACGTGCCATCAGGAAAACCGCGAATAATGCCCTGATTCGCTAAACCTTCAATAAATAAGCGTGCCCAGTGATTTTGGATATCAGAGAAGCGAGTAGGTGAAGCTACCATATTCAACCTAACTTGAAAATGAGGGGGAGATGGGCGGAGGGGGAGAGGGGAAGAGGGATTTTCATTTCTTTGTTGTGCGTCCTCGGCGCGTGGATGGCTGTCTTGAAAATAGGGGCAATAGGGTGGGGCTAGGGCGTGTTTTCAAACTCTATTACCTGTGTGTTACGAAGAAGATCCCCCCTGCCAGAGTTAAAAAGGGGGAGAATCCAGTCAAAGTCCCCCTTTTTAAGGGGGATTTAGGGGGATCTCCGGGGCGAGAAAACACGCTCTAGGGTAGAGAGATTTTCATCCTATGTTTGTGAACTCTCGCTCATGGGTGTTTAATCAAGCAATCTATATATTTAGATGGGTAGATCTTATCATCGGAAAAAAGGCGGATGGATCTAGTGCATCATGGCAGAAATAAGTAACCTGTCGATATCTGCCCTTCACCCTCTCTTCTCCTGGAAGTGGTCAATTACTTCTGTCTAGCTGCACTAGGGCGTGTCTGCAAAGCCCAAAATCTGGGGTAGGGGTTCTTGCATTCGGGCGACAATTTATGGATGAAACCTAAGATTTCCTGCTCTGAATGCTTCGCCCTTCCAGGGTTTGCAGACAGACTCTAGTAGGCTATCGGAGAAAGTGATTTCCGCCTAAAGCGCTTGATTTCTGTAAGGTGCGTTACGCTAGCGTAACGCACCTTACAGTTTAGGATTTAGTTTCACCACCTACCCAAAATGAGTCGTTCTGACATTATTTTACCCGACGGCTTACTGCAAAGAATTGAACGACAATCTGTGGGTTTTTCCAAGTTGGCTGATAAACTCCAAGCTGCTGGACGGCATCTTAAACGAGGGATGCTTTTATATGGGCCGCCAGGAACTGGAAAGACGCTCACCGCGATGTATCTAGCGAGCCAGATGCCAGAAGGGACGGTAATTTTAATTACGGGCCGTGGTATGGGTTTGATTGAAAAGTCTTGTGCAATGGCGCGTTTACTTCAACCTGCAACAATCATCTTGGAAGATGTGGATTTGATTGCCGAAGAAAGAACCAGCCAAAATAAGGGTTGTAATGTGGTGCTGTTTGAGCTTCTCAATCAGATGGATGGGTTGAATGAGGATGCAGATATCCTGTTTATGTTAACAACCAATCGACCTGAAACTCTCGAACCGGCTCTGGCAGCACGACCGGGACGGGTTGATGCAGCGATGGAGGTGCCGTTACCTGATGAAACCTGTCGGCGACGACTCTTTGAACTGTATGGACAGGGTTTGAAGCTTTCTTTAGACAATTTGGATCGTTTTATTGAACGCACGGAAGGGGTAAGTGCTGCCTTTATACGTGAGTTAGTGCGGAAAGCGGCGCTGTTTGCCGCAGATGAAGGGGATTCTATTGTGATTGAAGACCGTCATATTGACGAAGCACTGCACGAACTGGTTGAGTTGGGAGGAGAACTTACTAAAAGTTTACTAGGGGCAGGAAAAGCTTTTTCCTAAAGTAGGCAGTTGGCACGATATTCATGCCCCACTCAAGAGTGGGTGGGGTATTTCAATACTTCATACTTCATACTTCAGCCTTCAGTTGACTTGTTGGGAAGAGGTTCCCAGTTGGTATCCCAGTGCCTTTTTCTTCATCGTCTGGAAAATGTTGTAAAAGCCATTGGCGCGCGAAGGTGTCAAGCTGACATTCAGCCCAGTATCTTGGATAAAGTCTGGCGAGACTTGCACAATTTCGTCTGGGGTCAGCCCGTTAAGTCCTTCAATTAACAGCGCCACTAATCCTTTCACCAACTGAGCATCTGAGTCTCCTTGATACCAAACCTTGCCGTCTTCCAAGTTGGCGGTAATAAAAACTTGGGAAGCGCAGCCAGGAACTTTGTTTTCTGGTGATTTATCAGCTTCTGGCATCTCTTTAAGCCGCTTGGCATACCAGAGAAGTTGTTCATAACGCTGCTTAGGGTTGGCACGACGCTGAAAGCGCTCGACGATGCGGGCGAGGGTATCTGGTAAAGGAGTTGAGGTTGATGACATACCCAATATTTAACGAATAGCAATCATCTTGATCCTAACAAGGGATATGCAACAAGCTTTCCTAATTGGAACTAGATTCGGTGTCATTAAGAGGGCGATCGCTTCTCTTCATCCATAGGACTTACGCACTCATCACCTACCCCCCAACGAAAGGGGGAACAAACCCGGACACTTCAGCCTTTAGAAGAGTGTCTAACTCCCACCCAGATAGCGAGGGGCTACGGGTTCAGTCGGAACGCAGTGGAGGCAGCCCTTCAGGGGATAGCGGGAAGTGCAAGGGTTCAACACCCGCAACACTTCCAATCGCTCCCCACATAGTGGTATAATCTTAGTCATGAAACAAGTTCTCACGATAGTTGTAAAGCTCCAACCTACGCCTGAACAAGTTGCCAAAATTGAGGCGACTCTTCAGGCGTTCGCTGCGGCTTGCAACTACGTTAACGAGAACAC
>DATNPI010000640.1:0-1959 GCA_036703325.1 Coleofasciculaceae cyanobacterium | reverse complement strand
CTCTCTAAAATGCTAATTGCCTCCTTTGTAACCTGGACTCCGGTCGCCTTAATTCCCCACTCAGAATCATAAACGGCTCTCATAACCAGTTGCTGAAGCTCCGAACCTACGAGGGGTGACATGGGGGTTAGGCCAGTTCGCTCAAGGCTCTTACTGTACAATCCCGAATGTATTGTTCCATCAGTTGCCAGGATACCGACTTTCTTGACATCAGGGTAATTCTTGAGAATAAAGCTGGAAGTGGCATCCATTAGGTGAATCCAGGGGATTTGTAGCTGCGGCTGAACTTGTTCGTAAAAAGCATGAGCAGTATTGCAGGTAACGACCAGAAAATCAGCACCTGCTGAGTGCAGAAGCTGTCAGTACTTTAAGATTGTTATAGTACAGCTTTCTGCTAATCTTAATAAACTTTGAGTTCGATCCGGAATGTCAGTTGCACTGACAAGGAGCCACACAGGATGCTCCCCATGGCTTCGGGCACCCCGCTGGGCGTTCTTTTCAATCAACTTGCGCTCAAACTCAGTATGTGCTGTCGGTCCCAATCCCCCGATGATTCCCGGAAGGGTAGTTTGTTTACTAGCTGTTATAGGGCTATGCTCCTTCATAGGTTTCTTTAACAGCAGACTGGCTGGATTGAGCTAGATAGATACCCACTAAAACGACGGCAAAAGTCATCCAGTCAAACAAACCTACCGGTTCTGAAAAAATGAACCAAGCAAAGATGGAGGCGAGGACTGGCTCGAACAGAAGCGTGACGGCGACGACTGCTGACGACAACTTGCTGAGGCTGTAAGCCAAAAGTCCCTGACCGACGACTTGACAGAAGAGGGCTTGGAAAATTACGAAAAACCACCCCATCCCGGAATAGGGGAACAATCTATCTTCGACCAGCGGGAGGACGGGCAACAGAAACAGTGTTGTGACTCCGCAGCGCCACAGCATTATGGTTGCGGTGGTAAATCGGGTTCTTAGTCGTTCTATTAGCATCAGATACATGGCGATAAAAATCGCGCTTAGTAAAGCTAGCGCATCACCAAGTACTTGGTCGGAGGCAAATTGCACCTTATCGAGTTCAAAGGCGATCGCTCCTGCTAACGCCATGACCATACCAATCAGGAATCTGTTATCGAAGCGCCGACCGAATAAGAAAAACCCCGCGAAGCCGACGAATAAGGGGTTTAAATTAGACAGTAAAGCCACGTTGGCAACGTTGGTATGAGTCAGCGACCAAGCCCACAGGAGGAGGTAGGTAGCTCCCGCCGTTGCCATTGCCAGCAATAGCGCCAGTTCACCTTTGGTAAAAGGCTTCTGTTCTACGGGGCGCTCATCAGACTTTTGGCGGCGCAAAGCATCGAATCCGCATAACAACCCAAAGACGATGGTGGCGATCCAGGCGCGATGAAAGGCTACGGCATTTGCACCAATTTCGCGTTCGCACAATTTCACGAGAGATGGTGCCAAAGATATAGGGATTAGAGCGACAAACAATGATGCAGTCCCTATCAAAGCTGATGCTCTGGACAACTGTTGCTGTGGTAATTCCAGTTTGGCTGTCATAAGTTTTGGAAAATGTGTTGGCAATAGCCGTGAGTGATTCCTTGAGCTAAGCCTTTTTCAGTATTTTATATGCAAACATTAATTAGGAAAGGTAGGAAAGGTAGGAAAAGTAGGAAAAGTAGGAAACTTTAAATTGGGTTATTCCAGGTTGTTTATGACTAAAGTTTAAAATTTTGTATTTTTGTTGATTCTTTAAGTCGAGATTACGAAAAAAATCATATAATACTGCTTTACTAGATTAAGCTTGCTCTAAAACTGAGTTTTAACCCTTCACGCCAATGCTAACTACCTTACACTTGCCAACTTTTATACTACAAATCTCGGTCCCTACAGCGCCTCAATTAAGTTCCTTCCTCCAAAGTTTAGTAACTTGGACGCTTGTGGCTTTAGCAATATACGTTT
>DATNPI010000638.1:0-20509 GCA_036703325.1 Coleofasciculaceae cyanobacterium | reverse complement strand
GAGCCAGATGCTTATCTGACAAGTCCCAGAGGCGGATTGTATCGTCCCATCCGGCGGTGGCTAAACGCTGCTCCTTTGGATTAAAACTTACACTCGTGACTCCGAGTCGATGACCTTTCAATTGAGTCAATTCTTGCCCGGTCAAGCTCCAAAGCCTCACCATACCATCCTCTCCTCCTGTGGCAATTTGCTGTCCATCAGAGCTGAAGCTCACACTTGTGACTCCATCCTGATGACCCGTCAATCGCGCTAGCTCTTGCCCGCTCAAGTCCCAGAGTCTGGCTGTGCCATCTTTCCCTGCTGTGGCAATTTGCTGTCCATCGGGGCTGAAGCTCACACTTTTAACTCCATCCCGATGACCTGTCAATCGCGCTAGCTCTTGCCCGAACCAGTCCCAGAGTATAGCTATGGCATCTTCCCCCGCCGTAGCAATATACTTGCCATCGGGACTAACACTTAGGCTACAAACCCTATCCTCATGAGCTTGCCATTGAGCCAACTGTTGCCCAGGGAAGCACAAGTCCCAGAGTTTAACTGTGCCGTACCCGCTACCTGTGACCAAGCATTGCCCATCTAGGCTAAAGCTCACACTTGTGACCCCGAACTGACAACTCTTCCATTTAGCAAGCTGACGCCCAAACACATCCCAGACTTTGATTGTGCTACCTGCACCTACTGTTGCAATTCGCTTTCCGTCTGGGCTAAAACTCATGCCGTAGACCGTACTTTGATGCCCCAGTCGTCGATTTATCTGAGGTTTCGACAAATCCCAGATCCGGACTGTACTGTCTCTTCCTGCCGTAGCCAGATGCCGCCCATCTGGGCTAAAACACACATTCGTGACTCCCAATTGCCGGCCTATCAACCGATTCTGTTCATGAATATTGTTGAGAATTGTCTGTAATGCCAACAGGGGAGTAACTGTGGGATAATCTTGAAGCCGACAAACTTCCCCAACTAAGGCTTTTAATGCTTGCCCCGCTTGCATAGCTGAGAGTAAAGCCTCGATTTCCTGAGACTCGAACTGTTGCAGAGCCTCATCAGCCGCCTTCTCTAGAGCGTGAATTTCCGCCTGGGAGTATATAGGTTTTTCTGGTGTCTCAGGTAATAAGCCTGCTTCTGCTAAGGCATTGTCAACCCAACTTTGGTTAAAAACAGACGCATAGATGTGGTTGTAAACCCTTAACTTGCCCTGCTGCTTGACGACTAATCCAGTAAGCCGCAATTCTAGTTGTTCCGGCTTGTTAGTGGCTTTAACTTCTCCAGTTTGCAAATGCCGATATAACTGAAGCAGCTGACCCTTGTGCTGACTGCTGTACAGGATGCGATCGCGTATTGTCCTCAGATGCTCTGGCTCATCTTGGGTTTCCCAATTGTCGATGATATGCGATCGCACTATTCTCTCCACCCAATCAGCAATCGGGGACTTTAGCCCTCCCTTTACAAGGGAGTGATCGATTTCTGCTTGTTGAAGCACAAGCTTACAGAGTTTTTGGGTAAGAAACGGTTGCCCACCTGTCCAAGCCAATACCTCACTGAGAACATCCTGAGGATTGCTGAATAATCTAGCCAATCCCTGAGCTAAGGGCGTCGCTTCCTGCAACTCAAAGCCACACAATTCGATTGCCTTGCCAATATTAAAGGGAGTGCTGAGGCTTCTGTTTTGAATCAAATCTGAAGGCGTAGCCACACCCAGAAGCGCAAAAGTAAGGCGTCGGTAGGCTGGTTTGTCAGCCCGATTGTTATAGCAAGCGCGAATAGCGGCAAAAAAATCATCAACCTTGAAATTCAGGCTAAGAACGCTATCAATTTCATCGATAAAAATGACAATATTTTGAGGAATCGACTGGAGCAAAACGGCTTCAATAAACCTACTAAATCGCTGGATATAAGGAAGCAAGCTACGCTCAGTCCACCAGGTTTCTAAATCAAAGGTTTCATACAGATTCAGGCTGCTGACAATGCTGTCAATCATGCCTGCATACCATTGCTCTGGAGTGATATTTGAGGTGCCAATTGCAGTAATATCAATCGCCGCACAAGCAACACCTTCAGCTTGCAATCGCTGCATGGTTCGTACCCGCAAGCTGGACTTGCCCATCTGGCGAGAGTTGAGTACATAACAGAACTCTCCAGCCTTCAACCCCTCATAGAGTTCAGAGTCGGCTTGTCGCACTACATAGGTAGGGGCGTCAAGTGGTAGGCTTCCTCCGACTTGATAATGGTAGTCCGAGTTTTGTCCTGCACTCATAGCAATTTTTAAAGATTAATTTCCTAAGCGATTGCTTTCGGCACCGCCCAAAAGGCGATCGCGAAAATATTGACGATACAAGTCGCATAAAGGCATTACCGTATTCACCTGAAACTTTACCAGCCCCATACTGCGTAGCTTAAAAGCTTCTACTGTTCCTATAGGAGTATTTGCTACCACTTGTTTCATAGCTGTTATCAAGTCTGCATTCTCTACTAAGTTCAATAAGTGGTGGCTCAGATGATCGGCATAGGGCCCTTCTTCTGTAGGAGCCACTTGCAAAAGCTTTTCCAATGTCATCATCCCCCGTGCCATATGATAGATAGCAACCTGCACTAAATAGGGATGCCCTCCCACCATAGCCATCAGTTGCTCTACCTCTGAGTCAGACCAATCTAACCCGTAACGTTGTACCAACTCTTGCACCTGGGTCTGGTTAAGTTCTGGTAGCTCAATTGGCAACCCTACATTGAACGGTGACTGATTGATGTTCAGAGAAATGTAAGCTTCTTTAGAATGGACAAGTACCAACCTCAGCTTTTTCCAGATAGTCTCATTCCTTCCTCGCTCATGCCATGCTCGCAGTAGTCCCATAAAGTCTGTGGCAATGTCAGGATGTTGGAAAATTAAATCTACTTCATCCAGTCCCAAAACTAGGGGACTATCAATTTGTGACAACAGGTGTTTTTGAAAGTAAAAAGTACATTTATTCTTGCTACCCAGTATCCCTTTCCAATAATCAGCTAGCTTATCTTCTAGATTCAATTCCCAAGCAATGCTGGCACAGAACCACTGTAAGAATTGATCCAAGTTGTTGAAAATCTCTGCATCCGCTGACTGAAAGTTCAAGGATACAGTCTGATAGCCTTGCTGGCTGGCATAATGGAGAACCCGCCTCATCAATGAAGTTTTGCCCATTTGCCAAGAAGCTTTCATTCGGATGAATGCCCCAGGCCTCATTATGGCTTCGTAACAATCAGATTCAATGGGGGGACGCTCCACATAAAAAGGAGAATCCAAACTCACTTGACCTCCTGGTTCCTCCAAGGTCGAGGGTAACGGAGACTGGCTATCAATCCAACTTTGGTTAAACACCGAGGCATAGATGCGGTTATAAGCCCTCAATTTGCCTTGCTGCTTGACCACCAACCCAGTAAGCCGCAACTCCATTTGTTCCGGATCGTTAGTGGCTTTTACCCCCCCGCCTCCGGCATCCCCCCTTACTAAGGGGGGGATGGGGGGGGTCAAGATTTGGCGACATAGCTCAAGCAACTGATTTTTGCGCTGGCTACTGTAAAGAAGGCGATCGCGTATCGTTCTTAGATGCTCCGGTTCATCTTGAGCTTCCCAGTTTTCGATGATACGCGATCGCACCAACTGCTCTACCCATTGCGCCTCACTTCCTTCTGAGATTGGAGACTCAGCACTCAGGATGAGCTGACAAACCTTTTGCGTTAGAAAAGGCTGACCCCCTGTCCAGTCCAACACCGCTTGCAGTACCCTCTGAGGTAGCTTGGCTTTTTTCGCTAACCCTAGAGCTAATGGTTGGGCTTCCTGTAACTGAAAACCCTCTAATTCAATAGCACGACCAATATTGAAGGGAGTGCTTCGCTTGTCTTGAATTAAATCTGAGGGCGTTGCTACTCCTAGCAGAGCAAATGCCAGCCGTCGGTAATCTGGATTATCTACTCGCTTGTTATAGCATTCACGGATGAGTGCAAAAAAGTCATCTAGATTGAAATTTAAACTGAGGATGCTGTCAATTTCATCAATAAAAATGACCAAGTTGTGAGGAATTGACTTGAGTAGAATCTCTTCAATAAACTTGCTGAATCGTTTGATATTAGACTGCTTACTGTGATGTACCCACCATTTGTCTAAGTCAAAGGTGGCATATAGACCTAGGCTACTGACAATGCTGTCAATCATGCCTGCATACCATTGCTCTAGGGTGATATCCGAGGTGCCAATGGCGGTAATGTCAATGGCAGCACAAGCAATTCCTTCGGCTTGCAGGCGCTGCATGGTGCGTACCCGCAAGCTAGACTTCCCCATCTGCCGCGAGTTGAGTACATAGCAAAATTCTCCAGCTTTTAAAGCTTTGTAGAGGTCTTCATCTGCTTGCCGCTTTACATAAGTCGGAGCATCAACGGGTAGGCTTCCCCCGACTTGATATTCGTAGGTTGAGTTAGGTTCTGAGGTCATTAGTTGAGCCTCAAGCTAGCGTGGAAGTATTGCTTGGACAAATTATAGATTTTTGCAAAAGTGTTAGGCACTCGAATTTCTCAATAACTTTTATCGGTGAACATTACTGGAATTTGTTCTGATGGTGTTTAAAACTTAACGCGATCGCCTCTTTTCATATAATTAACGACTGTTCACCCTCATCGCCAATCACCCAATAAAACAAAGGGTGCCCAATAATAGGGACTTTGGAATCGGGTGTCCTGTAAGAGAGCTAATTGAGCGCGACGCAGTGCTTCAACTTTAGTAATTGTCGGGTTGGATAACTCCTGATAGAACTGAGTCATTAGTTGCGCGTGAGCCTTATCATCCGAATTCCACAACGAAGCGATGGTACTGTGTACTCCAGTCCGAACAGCTACTCCGGCAAGCCCGAATGGAGTTTGCCTACCTCCCATAGCTGTTCGGCAAGCACTAAAGACAAGCAAATCAATATCACTGGAGCTATTTTGATTTCCAGTCCGGAGCAAGTCACTTAATTGGTTGGCATCAATGCGACCATCCCAGGTAAGAATAAATGTGTTCTCCGCCTTAGGGCTAAACTCACCGTGAGTTGCAAGGTGAACTATAGGGAAGGAAGAGGAGTTAATTGCATTTTTCAGAGCTGTAACGGTGAAGTCTTGATTGAGGAGTAGCTTACCCGGTATTTTCGACTTAATTTGTTCCACTTCCTGCGCTACAAAGGGAAGAGACGCAAAGCCTTGACGAGCTTCAGTGAGTCCAGCTAATAAAGCCCTTAGCGGCTTTGGTCGGGAATGTTGAGGTTTTAGCAGCTGTAAGCTTGGGGTTAAAGCGATCGCATATTTTTCTACCAAATACTGCTTACCGTCATGCAGAGCCGTCATAGGAATCAGCTTAAAGCTACCATCCGGGACAAACACAAGTGTTTTAACTTGGCTCTTTGCCAAATCTGCCTCGACTGGCTTAATCAGCCAGTTATACACCTGCTGAGACAGCTGTAAAAATTTTTCATCTTTTCCTTCAAGGCTCCTGTCTTTACTTATCGTCGTCACCTGTAGTGAACCACGTTCAGATTGTGTTAAGAAAGCAGATAATGAACTGCTTAGCTGTTCTAAGGTGAGTTTAACCGTGCCTTGGGGGAGGGAAGTTGTGTAGTAGCGTAGGGGTTGCCTGGGCAATTGAAGAATAACCTCTAATCGGTCATCGAAAATAATCGGATAGATGACTGCCGCCGTCGGATCTATCTGGTTAAGCTGTGCAAGATTGGCATCCGAAGGAGCGATCTCAAGAGAGTTACTCAGTTCAGTCAATTGGAGAGATTCAATGACCTGACGGGCTTTTTCAAGCTTTCTCTGATCAGAACTTTTTTGTTGAGATTGCAAGAGCAACTTGGCAAACTTTCGATAGCTAGGTTCTACGCTATCCCGTAAGGAAACCTGTATTGCTGGATTGATTGTTCTCAGCTGACTGCGCAAAGCCTGGAGGATATTAAAGGCTTCGGTATGAGCGGACAAAGCCCCTTGAGTATCCCCTTGAGCAACCAGTAGACTACCTTTGGCATTTAAAGCTTGGACAAGAATTCCCGATCGCTCAGTAGATGTGCCTTTATCTCCTTCTACCTGTAATAGATTCAAGCTCTCTGAGACTGCCTTAGTTGCCTCAGGCAACTGACCGAGTTGCTGATAAGCTAAGGAAATATTACTCAACAGCATGGCTTGCTTCAATCCATTTTCTTTGACTTCAAGGGACAGAGCCGCCTGTTTCCACGCTTGTTCTGCCTCGGAAAGCTTGCTTGTTTTGTACAGTTCTCCACCCAGTTGAGCTAGCTGCGAAACATTTTGAATTTCTAGCTTTGCAGAAGCAACTTCCTGATCAGCCTGTTGAACTCTCTGTTCAGCATCCTTGACTCTTTGATTGGCAGCTTGAGCTTCTTGCTGTGCCTTGTCTAGTTTTGCCCCAGCCACAGCTACTTCGTCGTTGGCAGCCTTGAGTGTTTGATTAGCGGATTGAGCGTCTTGCTGTGCCTTGTCTAGTTTTGCCCCAGCCACAGCTACTTCCTGATTAGTTTGCTGAACTCTCTGTTCAGCAGCTTTTACGTTCTCACTTGCTGCCTGAATTTTCTGCTGTGCTTCTTGATTAACCCTATCCCGTTCGACTTGCGCCGCTGCTAACTCTTTCTTTACCTGTTGAGCTTTTGCTTCTGCTTCTTTTTGTCTTTTCTCTGCTGCCTTGACAGCTTGTTCTGCTCGTTGTGTTGTCGCCGCTACCTGTACATTCGCTTGTTCTTGTCTGGTCTTTGCCTCTTTTACCTTTAGGTCTGCTTGTGCGTTAACCTTTTTTAAGTTTGCCTCTGCATTCGCTAAGTTCTGGTTAGCTCTGAACGCGAGAATTCCCACTACGCTTGCCAAAGCCGAAATTATTACCAGTCCCAAGAATCCTCTGCGGAGTGCCCGCTTGGCTCGCTGATTCGCCTTTCTCTGTTCCTCTAAAGCCAATTCAGCTTTTTCTTGAGCCTCAGCTAATATCCGATTAGCCTGCTTTTCTACCTCTAGAGCCTTTCTTGCCTGTTCTGCCTCTAAAACTTGCCTTTCTGCTTCCAAAGCTTTTTGAGCTTCTCGCATATCAAGCTCTTGGCTAGCCGTTAAGAACTGATAATCTTGACGGCTGAGGTTTTTATCTGCTGCCCATGCGATCGCATCCTGTAACGCCTGCCCACGAAGCAACCGCGACTCATCCTGACAATCATGAGCTATCCAAGCGTTGAGCGCCTCGGCATAGGGTCGCAGATCTGCCAGTGCCTTATCGACCCAACTTTGATCGAAAACCAGCGCATAGATAGGGTTATACGCTCTCAGCCTCCCTTCACGTCTAACCACTAATCCCGTCAGCCGCAAGTCCATTTGCTCAGGACTATGATCGGCTACTACTTGTGTTTGCTGGACAATTTGCTGATAAAGTCCCAGTAACCGACCTGTGCGCTGTCCACTACTTTGCAAAATCCGGTCTCGAATCGTCCTCAGATGCTCTGGCTCATCCTGAGATTGCCAGTTCTCAATGACTTTCTTTTGCACCAACTGCTCTACCCACTGTGCCTCGCTACCCTCTGGAATAGCAGAGTCAGTTCTGAGGATGAGCTGGCAAACCTTCTGAGTCAGAAACGGTTGACCCCCTGTCCAAAACAACACGGCTTCCAGTACAGCTTGGGGATTATTGGTTTTTAGAGCCAACCCCGAAGCTAATGGCAAAGCTGACTGATACTCAAAGCCTGTTAACTCAATGGCATAACCAATATTGAAAGGAGTACGCCGCTTATCTTGAATTAAATCTGAGGGCGTCGCTACCCCAATCAGGACAAACGCCAGTCGTCGGTAATCTGGATTATCCGCCCGTTTGTTGTAGCAGTCGCGAATCAGTGCAAAAAAGTCATCAATGTTGAAATTTAAGCTAAGAATGCTATCAATTTCATCAATAAAAATGACAACGTATTGGGAAATCGACTTGAGCAGAACCTCTTCAATAAATTTGCTGAATCGCTGGACATAAGAAAGCAAACTGCGCTCAGACCACCAAGTTTCTAAATCAAAGGTTTCATACAGATTCAGACCGCTGATGATGCTGTCAATCAAGCTGGCGTACCATTCCTCTGGGGTGATATCCGAAGTGCCAATAGCTGTCATGTCAATGGCAGCACAAGCAATGCCATCTGCTTGCAGGCGCTGCATCGTGCGTACCCGTAAGCTAGACTTCCCCATCTGCCGCGAGTTGAGTACGTAGCAAAACTCTCCAGCTTTTAAGGCTTTGTAGAGGTCTTCATCTGCTTGCCGCTTTACATAAGTCGGAGCATCAACTGGTAAACTTCCCCCGACTTGGTAGTGGTAGGTCGAGCTTTGTGCTGCACTCATGACAATTTTTAATTTCCTAAGCGATTGCCTTCGGCACCGCCCAAAGGGCGATCGCGAAAATATTGCCGATACAAATCACACAACGGCATCACCGCATTACCCTGAAACTTGACTAATCCCATACTACGCAGCTTAAAAGCCTCTGCGGTTTTTATCTCCACAGGACTATTCGCCGCCACCACTTGTTTTGCCGCTGCCACTAGCTCGGCATTTTCTTCCAAATTCAACAAATGGCGGCGAAGATGGTCATAATACGGCCCTTCTTCAGTAGGAGCCATTTGCAGAAGCTTTTCCAACGTCATCCTCCCCCGTGCAATCTGATGAAGAGCCACCCTTACCAGATAGGGATGTCCCCCTACCATTGCCATTAGTTGCTCAAGTTGCTCTTCAGACAAATTGAGTCCGTACCGCTGTACCAAGTCCTGTACTTGTACGTAGTTCAACTCTGGTAATTCAATTGGCAATCCCACATTAAACGGCGATTGATTGATATTTAGAGGAATGTAAACTTCCTTAGAATGCACAATTACCAACCTGAGCTTTTGCCAAACTGCCTCATTCTTTCCTCGTTCATGCCACGCCCGCAACAGTCCAAAAAAGTCTGTAGCAATTTCAGGATGTTGAAAAATCTGATCGACTTCATCCAAACCCAAAGCTAGGGGATGGGTAATTTCTGATAACAGGTAGCGTTGAAAGTAATTTGTACACTTGTTCTTACTACCAAGAATGCCCTTCCAATAATCAGTTAGCTTCTCATCCAGATTTAATTCCAAAGCAATGCTGGCACAAAACCACTGCAAGAATTGATCCAGATTAGTGAGAAACTCTGCATCGGCTGATTGAAAGTTCAACGACGCTGTCTGATAGCCTTGCTGTTTGGCGTGATGAAGAATTCGGGTCATTAAGGAAGTTTTGCCCATCTGTCGAGGTGCTTTTACCCGAATTAACGCCCCTGGTTTGACAATTGCCTCGTAACAATCAGATTCAATCGGGGGACGCTCCACATAAAAGGTAGAATCTAGACCCACTTGACCCTCCGGTTCGTCCAAAGCTGTCGGTGGGGAAGGCGGTATGAGGATGGTTGTTTGTGCCTTCCCTTGATTTTGTAGTTGCTCCAATGCTTGTAGAGCTTCTGTGGCATTCTTGTAGCGCTGACGATAGTCATAGCGCACCATCTTGTCTAAAATTGCAGCTAAACCTGGGCTGACGGGGGCGCTATCCATAAACGAAGCACAACAGAACTCACCTGTATTGGAATCTTGTAGTAGCTCTCTATTTAAAGGGTTTAACCCACTCAAGGCTTGGATACCCACCATTCCAACGGCATAGATATCGCTGCTGAAGTGCGGTCGAAAAGAGACTTGTTCGCTGGGCATATAACCCGGTGAACCAACAGCAACCGTAAAGGTAGTTTGTCCAGAACCCTTCGCCACTTGAGCGCTAACTTCTTTAACCGCTCCAAAGTCAATTAGAACAATCTTCCTATCTTGGCTTCGTCTGATTAAGTTGGCGGGTTTAATGTCGCGGTGGATGACATTTTCCTGATGGACAAACGCCAGCACCTGCAAGATATCCTGTAAAAGCGCGATAACAGAGACTTCATCCAACTGCACCCCATCAGCAAGTTCTTTGTCTAGGGGCTGACCTTCGATAAATTCCTGAACTAGATAGAACTCTTCATCTTGCTCAAAGTGAGCAAACAAGCGAGGAATGCGATCGTGATTACCCAATCTGTATAAGGTTTGAGCCTCGCGATCAAATAACCGTTTTGCCGTTTCTAGCGTTTTTATATCTCTAACTTTGGGTTTGAGTTGTTTGACAACAAACAGGGAATCACCGGGTAAATGAGTGTCTGTAGCCAGAAATGTCTGTCCAAATCCACCACCACCCAGGTGTCTAAGGATTTGATAGTGACCCGCCAATATCGTTTCCATGTCATAGTCTCACTGAATCACGAGTTTTTCCCAACTACTATCGGTGACAAATAAGGAAAAAAGTACATTTGTCAAGCAACTGGGGAAAATTCCCAGTTGCAATGTAGCATGACAGAACTTTACTTATCCCTCAAGGCGGCGTGACTGTTTCACCTGAAGGCTGAAGGGTGAAGTAAGAAGGATGAAACAGCGAATAAATTCAGGGGCAAGGGAGCCGATTGCCTTAACTCATATCTTGCAGCTGGCGGTTGAAACCGCAGCTACACAAACGAAACCTGCCTACGCAGGTTACAAAATCCTTGATTTTCGGTTAGTCCGCGCAGGCGGACTTGGTTTGTATAGCCTCAGAATTCCATTCTGAGGGCTTGGTGCAAGATGTGAGTTAAGACACTTTTTATCCTTCATCCTTCATCCTTCATCCTTCATCCTTCATCCTTCATAGTTTTTTGGTCACTAACCCAGCGAAATGCTCTAGCAGCAGCCGATGGATGAAAATATAGCCCCCGCCCACTTTTTGTAAAAAGATTAGCTGGGTAGCATAGTCAAGGAAATGGGCGTAGTTCCAGGGTATATAACCATGACAGTAGAGGACAACACGTAGTGTAAAGTGTTTAACACAAGCTTCCCCTGCTCCAAATAGTCCAAACAGTAGTCCAATAATTACGCCACCAAGGATAGGAATACCAATAATCCAAGAACCTACCCCTAGAGCCAAAGCGCTGATTAGGGCTAAAGCGATCGCATATTTAATGGACTGCCGAATCCCTTGATTGGGCACTGTACTCGTTTCTATACCAGAACCCGTCAACCCACGCAGCAGTATCAAAGACAGCCCAACACTCACTCCAGAACGCAGCCCAACTAACAAACCTTCAATTAGTCCAGCCTCCAGTCCAACAAGTAGACCATAAAACAGCACACTGCTAAGGCTAATCAGTAGCCCCACAATCAGCCCCACAAGTAATCCAAGCTTCAGGTTATTTCTCGCTTTTAGCCATGACCATTTCAACGTTTCAACTGGACTGATTTGATTACTAATCAGCCCAAAAACTAGTCCAGCAATTATTCCACTACTGAACCCAAGAGTTACTCCAGCAATTAGCCCAAAGTGCAGTCCAATCAGCAGCCAAACAATCAGAAAAACACCGATTCCAATACTTAGACAAGTAATTAGTCCAATAGCGATCGCATACAGCCATTTTTGATAGGTTTTTGGCAACCAGTCTGGCTGTAAACGCTCAATTAAAAAGACCGTTTGCGACTGCTGAACCATCTGTTTCGCCAGCCAAATCAGCCACTGTTTTGCTTGCGCCTTGGAATACCGACTATCCACCCCTCGACGGTTAAACATCCGTTCAATGTACGCATCAAACAAATGTTGGCAGAGTTCTTCCCGATTCCGGCTGGGTAACTCCTCAATCGACATACCCTGGTAAGCGAGGGTCATAATACTGAGCATCAAGGGAGTCTGGGCTAACTCTTGTAGCGTTGTATCTCGATGTAAGGCGGTGCTGACGGCTGCCAGTTTTGAACCCGCACTCTTCAGGTAATGATGAATTTGTTCTAGGGTTAGTGGTTGCAAGTAGATAGCCGCTTGAAACCGAAGGCGCGTTGGGAGGGCTTCGTAGTCTTTAATGCGGCTACATACCACCATCTCAGTCTGACCATGTTCTTGACTGAAGTGATTTAAAGCCACAACACACGCTTGCTGCTGTGTTGCACTGACTTCATCCAACCCATCCAGTAATAGTAGCAGTTGCTGTTCTTTGACCCAACTCTGACCAATTTCTTGGGAAACTTGATATTTGGTATGCAGTTCTTGAACCAGCCAATCGGCAATGGCTTGCTTGTGACCACTCCAAGAGGAGAGGTTAAATACTACTGGCATCGGCTGAATCAGGTCTAACTCCGCCCGATGAATCAAATCCCTAGCCAGTTCCAGCAGGGTTGTAGTTTTTCCTGAACCAGGTTTCCCTAAAATCAGCAGGGTTCGCCCTGATCCAATTTCGTCAAATTTGTCAATAAGGTGGGTGCCTGGGGGCAGTGGTTGCTGAGGTGCATCGGAACTCTCCCATAGCAAACCCCAAGGGCGCTCCACTGCCTCGCTTCGCTCCTCTAGCCCCAGTTCAATTATCGATCTGCCATGCAAGGAGGTTTCCAAGACGCCTTTAACCCAATAATTTCTCACCTTGTTGAGCAAAATCTGGCGGTTACGATACTCCTGCCGACTAAGGCGAGAGTCGGTTTCTACCATCCTCTGTTCAGCGGCAACACGGTTTCTGGCAGCTTGGGAGTCCGCTTCGATGGAAGGACGCGCCACGTTACGGGTAGAGTCCAAATTTACTTGACCCTCCGCTTCGTTAACAAGCCGAGGTGGAGAAGGCGGCATGAGAATGGTTGATGCTGCCTGCCCTTGATTTTGCAGTTGCTCAAGTGCTTGCAAAGCTTGTGTTGCTGTCTCGTAGCGTTGACGATAGTCGTAACGCACCATCTTGTCCAAGATTGCGGCTAAACCTGGGCTGACGGGGGCAAGTTTTCTGAAAAGAGTACAACAAAACTCACCCGTGCGAGAATCTTTCGGTAGCTCTGTCGGAGATAGCCCACTCAAAGCTTGCATACAAACCATCCCAAGGGCATAGATATCGCTGCTGAAGTGGGGCTTGAATGATACTTGTTCGCTGGGCATATAGCCCGGTGAGCCAATTGCAATGGTTAGGCTGGTATGTCCGTGGGTATTAGCGGCCTGGTTGCTGACTTCTTTAACCGCTCCGAAATCAATTAAAACTATCTTGTTATCTCTGCTTCGTCTAATTAAGTTGGCGGGTTTGATGTCGCGGTGAATGACATTTTGCTGATGGACAAACGCTAGCACCTGCAAGATATCCTGCAACAGCCCAATCACAGAGGCTTCGCTCAACTGCCTGCGGTCAGCGAGTTCTTGGTCTAAGGGCTGACCTTCGATAAACTCTTGAACTAGATAGAACTCTTCATCTTGCTCGAAGTGAGCCAGCAGCCGAGGAATCTGGTCATGGTTGCCCAATCGGTATAAGGTTTGAGCCTCGCGCTCAAATAAGCATTTTGCCGTTTCCAGTGTTGCCGAATCGGTAACTCTAGGCTTGAGTTGCTTAACGACGCACAAGGGATTACCGGGTAAATGAGTGTCTTTAGCCAGAAACGTTTGACCAAATCCGCCGCTGCCCAGATATCTAACAATTTGATAGTGACCCGCCAGTACTATTTCCATCCTGGTGTCTCACTCTTATTGATTGCACCTTCAAAATCTGCTTCAACCTGACGCGAGAGTCCCCAAGCTCAAGTTCTAACTATTATTGCCAAAAACCTGACATCTCTATCCTGCTTGGAGCATTATAGACATTGCCGATAATTTAGTTTAAGCAATGAACTCGGGGGCTTACGACAAAATTCTTTTTACTCAATCCAAAATCCAAAATCCAAAATCTAAACTTCCTGGGTCATTCCTCACTGTGCTACTGACTTGCTTCTTGTTGGTGAGTGGTTGCAAGAGTGACCAACCCGACCCGAAACTCCAGGAGCAAGTCAACAAGCTTCAGACAGAAAATGCCAGCTTAAAGTCGGAGATCGAACTACTTAAGGTACAACTATCGAATCCAACGCTTAAAACGACTCCGTCATCCACAGCCAACACCACACAGCCACCTGCAACAGTTGCTTTCGAGGATATTAAAGGGGTTGCCGCCGAGGAAGAAATTACCCAACTCGGTCAACTGGGGGTCTTTGATACCACGACTGGTAAATTTACCCCCCAAAAACCAATCACCCGCGCTGAGTTTGTGCGCTGGCTGGTTCGAGCTAACAACGCCATGTTTGCTGGGACTCCGGATAAAATCTTACGTTTGCCGGAAACTGGCAAGGCGACGTTCTCGGATGTTCCACCCACCCATCCAGACTTCCGCTATATTCAGGGGATGACTGATGCAGGGTATGTCATTGGATACGATGAGAAAACCTTTAAGCCTACCCAAACCCTAACCCGCGAGGAGATGCTGGCTATTAAGGCAGCGCTGGATCATAGAGGACCTTTTAATAGTTATACAGGGGGTTCGCCGGGAAGTTGGACAGACAGCGACACAATTTCCAAAAAGTACTGGGCAGCTTTACATTTTGAGACCGTCTTACAGAACAAGGCCAATATCGGGCGAACCTTCGGTACAATCAAGACGCTCAAGCCCCAGGCTCCTGTAACCCGTGCTGAAGCAGCGGTGTATATCTCGGCAATCAGTGATAGCGTCGGCTTTACCACCGCTGAGGCGGCCCTCCAAAAGCGAGCCGGACAGCCGTTGCCTTGAAGCTCTCTTTTGATTAACTCGATGACCGAAAGGCAGTAGGGTGGGCGATGCCCACCCTACCTCTTATTCAAGCTTCAATCACGACTCGCAGGTTCCCGCGCTTCTTGGCTACGCGACAAGCTGTCGTGGTGCCAGAACGCTCGAATTCTAAATCGAGAAGGGTTGGCCCAATTCTCAAGTTGTGCAGCGCTAAACTATTAATCGATGCTGGCAGTGCAGGGTCGATAATCCGCAGACAATTATTGCGAGTATCGGGTACCAGATTCACCATCATTTGCAGCAGCTGGAAGATACTGCCAGTTGCCCAAGCCTGGGGAGAACAGGCTACAGGATACTTCACTGGGGTATTATCTGCGGTACGCTCATAGCCGCAAAAGAGTTCTGGGGGACGTAGATAGGGCTGCTGTAGCGTCATATCAAATAACGCCTGTGAGAGTTCCAAAGCCTGATCGATCAGTCCTAGCGATCGCAATCCCAAGGCAATCATCGAATTATCATGAGGCCAGACCGAACCAACGTGATAGCCCATCGGATTGTACGCAGGTGACAGGCTACTAAGGGTGCGAATCCCCCAGCCATTAAACATATCCGGTGCCCGCAGCCGTTCCGCTACACTATACGCTTTTTCGGGTGCGAGAAGGCCCAGATTTAGACAGTGACCAGGGTTAGAACTAATACTGTCTACCTGTTTGCCATCGCCATCTAGAGCCAAGGCACAGAAATCTTCCTCTGGTATCCAGAAATCCTCATTGAATCGGCGCTTGAGGTCTTTTGCCTCGTCTAGCCACCGATCCGCCAAATCGAGCCGTTTCTTCATCCGGGCGATTTCTGCTAGGCGGACTTTAGCAGCATAGACGTAAGCTTGGACTTCACACAACGCGATCGCGCCAGTTGCCAGCTGTCCCTGACGATTAACAATACAGTCTCCAGAGTCTTTCCATCCCTGATTTGCCAGACCTCGCTTAGATTGGCGGGAATAGCTGAGATAACCTGTTTTGCTGGAGTTGCGGTCAATCCAGTCCATTGCTGCTATCGCATTGGACCACAGGCGATCTAGAGTTTCTTGGTCGTGCGTCCAAGCGTAGTATTCAGCATAGAGCATTAACCACAGTGGTGTAGCATCCACTGTACCGTAATAGGGCGTATGGGGGATTTCCTGACAGCGAGCCATTTCACCCATTCGCAACTCATGCAAAATCTTGCCCGGTTGCTCATCGCGCCACTCATCATCATTCTTACCTTGGTATTCAGCCAAGATCATCAGGGTTTCACGAGCAATTGTGGAATCGAGCATCAGCGTTTGCGACGCCCCAATAATCGAATCGCGTCCAAACAGTGTGGAAAACCAGGGCACTCCTGCTGAGAGTACCTTTCCTTTGCCAAAACTCTGTCGCAGCAGGTAAACATCCTGTTCTGCTCGTTCGATTACTCGATTAAATGTGTTTTTGTCCGAGCGAATCTGGGTTACCTGTTGACGCCACTCTTGCTGCTCCAATGATTCAGCGGCCCTAGCCTGTCCAAGAGTTGCGGGTGCACTAACTACGGAACTGGAACGATGATTTGTATACATCTGGAGCCGATAGCCCAGCTTTTGGGTTTCATGGGGTTCTAACTTCAACTGCCAAATCACCGTGTAACCCTTAAGCTGGTCTGGCTGACGATGAATGAACTCAATGCGAGATTGCATTAGGGAGCCATCCAGCCCTTTATAAGCTAGCGTCAGCTCTTGGGTTTCTTGTTGTGCCGCTTCACCCTTTGGCACTGCTCGTAAGAGCTGTCCCTTATTTCCTCGGCCATAACCCCGGACTACAAACAAGTCCACAAAATCTGCATCAAAGCTAAGGCTGAGTTGAAAGCTAACCGAACTGGTACTGTAGTTGGAAACTGTTAATTCTTCAAACA
Organism: Coleofasciculaceae cyanobacterium; assembly: GCA_036703325.1. Classification (GTDB taxonomy): domain Bacteria; phylum Cyanobacteriota; class Cyanobacteriia; order Cyanobacteriales; family Coleofasciculaceae; genus DATNPI01. The sequence goes on along the minus strand of DATNPI010000638.1, from coordinate 3,987 downwards.
GTGCTCCATTGAGGACAATTTCCCGGTTAATCCCAACCGTATCCGCTCTTAGGGGCGCAAATTCAAAATGTGTTTCGCTGTCTATTTTCGCATCTGGCTCTAATTTATCCCCTCCCTCTTCTAAGCGCGAACCTCCGTCCATGCTGGGATTAGTACACAGCACCGAGAGGGCAAATCCTTTATCTGCCGTGCTACTGAGTAACACTGGTGAATGTCCATTAATTTGCAACTCCAGGCGACTGAGGAACCGTGTATCACAGCAGAACAGTCCCATGCTGGCGTTCGTATCATCGCCCAAAGAGCCAGCAATGTTGCCCAGCGTATCAGTGACTAAAAACAGGTCATTATCTTTAATAGTGAGCGTTGGCTGGGGCCGTTCAGCCAGAACACAAGGCCACTCCGGAATAGGTAGCTGCTCAGCGGGGACAAATGTTTTACCATCTAGCTCAAGGGTATCCGTAGTCATTCCGAAATTTCCGCTCAAAGTACAGTTTTCTCAGGTTATGGTTTGATCGCAGCGTCATCGGTTGTCAACTTTTGCAGGGCGACAAAGCTTACACCTTGTTTATTGACGCGAAAAAGTGTTTTTTAAAAGAGTCTTTTAAAAAAACGCCTTTAACAAGGTATTACATTTGTTCATTAAGAAAAGTTGAGACAGTTGCTCGACGCTGGTGCTGTGACTGTGGTCTAGGTGGAGATATTAAGCAGTCTGTAGGTTCCCGCGCCGAAGAACCGCCATTTGACTGGTGCCTCCAGGCGTCGAGAGAGCCGTCTTCTTACCGATGCAAGACTTCAGCCCAGATAGGTTCTGTTACGAATGTACTTGAATCAATTACGATTGACTGGGAAAAGATAAGGTTTTGTGACGAGATTCAATATTTATATACAAATGGCAATTGTTTGTCTCATGCGGTAAGAACTTCTATCGCTCGTGTCCTGGAAAACCCTTCGATTACTCGATTTTGGATTGACGATTTTGGACTAAAATCCCATAACTCCTCTTCGTACAGGCTTGAGATCAACAAAAATCCAAATCCTCAAATCCAAAATCTAAAATTCGGCGTATCAAAAGTCAGAACAGCTTAGGCTCAGGCTCCACAACGTTGGTATAGAGCAAGACCTTTGAGAGCTTTGCAATTGATGCCTTTATCTATCTCCACCTAGAACCATCCGGAAAGCCCGTTCATACTCAGTGACCATAGACTCAACGCTAAAACGTTTCAAAACATAGTCTCGACAAGTCTGTCGGTCTAATTTCATTGCCTCTGGAACCGCTTCAATCATTTCTTCTAGTGTGTGGCAGACAAACCCAGTCTTCCTGTGAGCAATCACCTCTGGGACTGAACCCAATGCCATACCAACGACTGGCGTCCCCGTTGCCATCGATTCAATCATTACCAAGCCAAAGGGTTCTCGCCAAGTAATTGGGAATAGGGTAACAGTAGCACCTGCCAGCAGTTCTACCTTCTCTTGGTGGCTCACTTCACCGAGATATTGAATCTGCTCACCATCAATGAGGGGTTTTAGCTGCTCTTGGTAATAAACTCGATCCACTGGATCAACTTTCCCCGCCATCTTGAGAGGCAAGCCAGTAGCACGGGCAATCTTAATCGCGCCTTCTGGCCCTTTTTCGGGTGAGAGGCGTCCCACAAAGGCCAGATAAGTCGGCTGAGTCGGCTTTTCCCGAAAAGTATAGGCGTTTGTATCAATTCCGTTGTAGACCGTATGAATGTAATTAAGACCCAATCGGGGTTCCCGTTGAGCTTCACTAATACTGATGTAGGGTTGCCATGCAAATTGCCGGAACATTTTCTCGTTATCCGGCGTGAAAATTCCGTGGGTTGTGTGGACAGTCGGTGTTTTCACAAAAACACTATAAGGCAGAGCCGCACAGCCGACATGAGAGTGAATAATATCGAAATGATGAGCCTGTTGATAGAGCTGAGTTAGTATCATTTGCTCATAAAGGCCAGGCTCTTTGATTGTTTCATCTAATCTCAGTGCCTGGTTATGCACTGATTTCAATTGAGCCTTTGTAATTGAATCTCCTGAGGCAAATAATGTTACCTCGTGACCGCGTCGAACCAATTCATCCGTTAACAAACTGACGATTAACTCGATTCCGCCATAACGGAAGGGGGGAACACGTTCCCAAAGGGGAGCAATTTGAGCAATTCTCATTTAAAGCACCGTAGTAGTTGAAAATCCGCCAAAATCTACCGTTGTGTGTGTGACGGGGTTTGAAGAAAGTAAATTTGATTCGTCCGCTTTGGCAGTTCTACTGTCCAAAAGGTTATAGTCCTGCATCAATGAACTTGTTGTTTGTCGTGAGCTTATCCTAGGTGGGGAGGAATTACTCCAGTTGTTAGTAAATAACAAAAATGTCTTGATGTAAGGAAGCTATTTTTCATGCAGTTTGTCGGCTTGGAAAAAGCCTGGAGAAAGGTGCAACCTGAAAATCATACAAAATAGAAGCAAAGCGACTTTAGACCAAGAACTTGGTCTTTGCCTATTAGCTAAAAGCAGCTTTGTTACGTTTCTATAAAAATTACCATAATCGCTTGCTTAAAGCATCTATCTACTATCTACAAACATCTGGCTGGGAACTTAACACCCAAATCTTGATTCCTGAACCGATGCTCTAACCCCTCACCCCCTTGTCGTTGTTGGAGGAAAAAATTCTGTTTCTCTCCAGAATGACGGAGTTAAGGGCTTTTCAGCAGATAATGCATAACTCGTGTTCCAATTTCGCTGAGTTATGATATCAACCACAGGCTTGTGTAAGGAGGCATTGTGCGCGTCAGCATTCGTCTAGAGACTCCCGCCAGTCAAGGTACAGTTAGCACCTGCCTGCTCATGGTCGCGTGGGCTTATGCAAATATTTCATCCTTGAAGTGGCTTTTTGAGTCATTCAGGGAGGCATCACTCTTCAATCTGATGCTGATTTGCTTTGTGGTTGTGGTCTTGCTAGTACAGGTGGTGCGGGTTCGTCGGGGTGGCGGTTGGGAAATCAGCGATTATTTGTCTACTACACCTATATTGCGATCGCGTCCTCTCTTGCTCATGGTAGGTTCAGCAGTAAGTGCGATCGCCCTCCAGTGGTTTATCGATATCGAACAACTCACAGTGGTGTTGTTCCTATTGGGAACCTACGGACTCTGTGGTCTATTTCTTGCACCGTCCGTTTGGCGTCAAGGATTGCCCTTTGCCAGCTTGATTGCCTGTATTGTGCCTTTCAGTTCTCAAGTGGGTATGGGTATTGGTCTGCCAGCGAGAATTCTGACAGCCCATGCAGTGGAACAGTTGCTCTCAGCGTGGCACATTGCCGCTATCTCCTCTTACGACATCATCGTTTTGGAAAATGGCGTTGCCCATGTGGATGTGCCATGTAGCGGTCTTAAAAGCTTGTGGGTAGGGACACTCTTTTTGCTTGCTGCTACATGGCTGGAAAATCGGAAGCTGGGAGCAAGATGGTTGTTGGTGTGCTGCTCAAACTTAGGCGTTCTGACCTTAGCGAATATAGTACGTGTGCTGGTCTTAGTAGTTGTTACCTACGTCCTGAAACAGCCACAATTTGCCCAGATGCTACATATTCCTCTAGGGCTTTTGGGTATATGCTGCGCGTGTGGCTTGAGTTGGGTAATGCTTCAACGTGTTCCTAGGCAAGGGGAGCAGAGTAACGCTGTAGGGGCGGGTTTTACAGACAACACAGGCTACAAACAGATACCCTCGCTAAATGCGCCCTCTTCCAAGCAGGGGAGCAGGAGAGCAGAAGATTCTTTAGTGTCCTGTGCCTCTCAATTGGAAAGGGATGCTCGCCGCCCTACCTCTTCAGCAGCACAGGCTTTGCTGCTGGTTTTCGTTGTTGCCTTGGCACTGATTTCCCAACTTTACGCCCCTCAGCAAGAACAACCGCTATCTGTCGCTTCGCTACATTGGCCTGAACAGATGGTGACTGAGCGCATCCCATTGACAGCAGCAGAACAT
>DATNPI010000635.1:0-2877 GCA_036703325.1 Coleofasciculaceae cyanobacterium | reverse complement strand
AGAAAACCCCTCTACCTAAGGTTGTGCGTCAAAACTAGGTTATGCGATCGCTTTTCAAATAGCACCAGCCCATTCTCCGTTCCAATATTGCTGGCTTCATTAAGTTCGCCCACTTCTACCAACTTCCTAAATGCCTGTTACAGATACTTTTCTTGCTCCCCCCTTTACAAGGGGGGTGGGGGGGGTCGAAGTGTAGCGTCTGAAAAGGAAATTGGTATCATCAGCTGACGGTGTGTTGGTACACCTACCAAAGGCTGGTAAATCCCACTTCCCAATTGCGGTTTGCCTCACTGACTTTAGAGTTCAGGCTCGGCATCATAGAGGAGTGTGAAGCAAAGGTCGATGAACTAAAGCAAAGGGAGGTAATTCACACATGGCTCTGATTCGTTGGCAACCGTTCCAAGAAGTGGAAACCCTACGCCGTCAAATGGATCAAATGTTTGATGAAATGACTGGATTGAATCGCGAGTATCAAATGACTTGGAAGCCTGCAATTGAACTTCAAGATACGGATGAAAATGTAATTCTACGGGCAGAAATTCCTGGCATCGAAGGCAAAGATCTAGATGTCCGCGTGACTCGCGAAGCTGTTGCCATTACTGGTGAGCATCGCTACGAGAAAAAAACTGAAGAGAAGGCTTTCTTCCGGTCTGAGTTCCGCTACGGTAAGCTTCAGCGAGTGATTCCTCTACCAGTGCCTGTCCAAAACGAGCAGGTAAAAGCTGATTTCACAAATGGTATTCTAACGCTGACACTGCCGAAGGTACAATCTGCTAAGAATCGTGTCGTCAAGCTCAATCTAACTGAGCAGCCTGTTGCGGCTATCGAAGCCCCTAGTGAGCAGCCAGCTAACACTGAAACCAATGATGTTTGGGAGTCCCAAACGGCTGAACCTGCTACTGTATAAGGCAAATTGAGCTGATAAGCTTACTATTTTGAATGGTCTAATTTAGCCACCCTACCGCTGAGATAAATCAGCGGTTATTTTTTTGTCTTTTGACAGTAATAGAAGAGAATAGTATTTCTGCAAAAGTGGGATTTACAGCTCAACTCCTGTCCAAGCGATCGCCTTTGTTCATCATGCGCTCATCTGGACAGCATTTGAGATTAGTCTGGCCCACCTACGCTAATGGCGGTGTTGTACACGCTAGCCCCATCCAGGGTGATATCAGCCATAATTGCATCAGAGACATCAACGCTATATAACTGAGCCTCGCTGAAATTCACATTGGTGAGGTTTGCAGCATTTAAGCTAGTACTGTTGACAAAGGCTCCAGTCAAATTCGCTCCTTTGAGATTAGCGCCCGTTAAATCAGCGCCCTCTAAATTCGCCTCAACTAGAATGGCTCCCTGTAAATCAGCATTCCTTAAATCAGCGCCAATTAGGTGAGCACCTGTAAGGTCTACTCCTGTCAAGTCACAGTTTGCACAAGCACGGGTGTTCAACAACTGTTTAACATGAGCGGGGTTTTCAGCTTTAACCGGAGCGGCTAAGGACATTGTTGATAGTAAAGCTATAGTAGCCAGAATTTTTAGTTTCATCGTTATTGCCCTCCACACACAGCAGGTTTTATAACCTAGGCGATCGCCTTTACCTATCTATAGTTTGCCGGAATTACCCACTCTTGTCCTCCTACAATAGGATGAACTCGAAGGTTGAAAGTTATAAGCCGCCAGTTTCGTTCTAAATAGCCAGTTTTTCTTTGACTCACTCAGCCGGCTCAGTTTCTAAAACTTTAGTTGTGTGACCTACAGCAGACGGCTTGAACAGATTTTCTTAGTGAGAATTGTGCAATTCTTCTAGACAAAATTCAGTGGCAAGGAGTGCAACTTGGAACCAATCAAGCTTACAATCTATACCGTATAAGTGGAAAAAAAGCAATTAACCAATTTCAGTAGACCGAAAACTTTTCCCTGAACGAGCGATCGCCCAAGATTGCTATTAGGTGATACCTTTTCTAGAGTCCCACACCCTTGACAAGTTGACTCCTATTAATAACTTTGCGGCTATTAACTTAAGCCAGGACAGTTTAATAGAGGGACAAGGGAGACTCTTGAGGATAAAGGGGACAAGGAGGAAAAGTTCTTCTCTCCAGGCTGTCCCGCTTTAAACTGTCTCACGCAATCCCCATTCTCACGCGGCTTCTTGTAACAGCAGCTTACTCCGCCAGCCTAATCCTTTTCCAAACCACTACTTTTTGCGTACTTGTGGATCTTTCTACCGAGATAGGTTTTTATTAAAATGAATTTCTACTGTGGATGGTAGTATTTTGAAACATCCATGCTAAAAATTATCAGGTTAAGCGCAGCTCTTTTTGTCGGCATCACAATTGTGTCTTTTCCTCAGATTGTGAGAAGCCGTCCTGAGTCGGAAACTTCAAACAGGCCAGTCGTGCGTTCTTCACAAGCTGGCAGCTTATTTTGCTATATGCGAACTCAACAAGGTGCTACCCTCAATTTAGAAAACTTGTGTAGAGCTTCAGATGGCTCGGGTAACGCGGATACGGCAGCCAGTGCAGCTAATAGCTCTGCTAGTACCACTCCCAGTGAAACCACCTCTAACGAAACCCCTGGCAGAGGGCGAGTCATTATTACCATTAACGGTACGCCTGCCAGTACAAACACTAGCAATCCCAACGGTACAACTACTAGCACCAACACTAACAATCCCAACGGTACAAACACTAGCGGCAATAGCACCTCGAACGGCACAACTACTAGCACCAACACTAACAATCCTAACGGTACAAACACTAGCGGCAATAGCACCTCGAACGGCACAACCACTAGCACCAACACCAGCAATCCTAACGGTACAAACACTAGCGGCAATAGCACCTCGAACGGCACAACCACTAGCACTAACACTAGCAATCC
>DATNPI010000629.1:0-3195 GCA_036703325.1 Coleofasciculaceae cyanobacterium | reverse complement strand
TGATTGGTCAGAATTTGGATCATGACAAGTTGCGATCGCAAATTCAAAAGTGCGTCTGTCTACCTTCTCCCAAGCGCGGCAAGGGATTTGGCAAATAGGCGCTAGGGCGTGTTTTCTTGCCTTCCCCTCAGACTCAGATCCCCCCCGACCCCCCTTAAGAAGGGGGGGGAATGAGCGTCAAAGTCCCCCTTAAAAAGGGGGATTTAGGGGGATCTCCGGCGCGAGAAAACACGCCCTAAAGCCTGGGGGCTAGAGTTTGGCTTTTAGGGCGTTTTGAAGTCTCCAGAGCATCCTACCCGTCTCGTTTGTCTTCCTAACCCCTACCTATGCGTGTAATTATCCAGCGAGTCAAATCCTCTCAAGTTGAGGTTGCAGGTGCTGTCGTGGGCAAAATCGGGCGAGGACTGAATTTGCTTGTGGGTATTGCCGATACGGATACCGAAGCCGAACTTGACTGGATGGCGCGAAAGTGCCTAGACTTACGGCTATTTCCTGGCACTGACACCAGCACTGACCGATGGGAAAAATCCGTTCAAGAGATTGGCGGCGAACTGCTAGTAGTCAGCCAGTTTACCCTCTACGGTGATTGCCGCAAAGGACGCCGCCCTTCCTTCTCTCGGTCAGCTGCCCCAGAATCGGCACAACAGCTTTACGAACAATTTGTCGAGAAGTTGCGGCAGAGTGGTTTGCGCGTAGAAACGGGTCAGTTTGGCGCGATGATGCAAGTCTCTATAGAAAATGATGGCCCAGTGACGCTATTACTGGAGCGAGAAAAAGAGTAAGCTGTTGTGCATCTAATCTGCACGCCGAAACACTTGAATTTTCTGTCCGTTGTCAGCAGTCTGTTAGGCGAAAGCCACTGACCACTGACTACTGACAGAGGACAAAAAGCCAGGATGTGAATATCCCATGTTTTATGCGCGTCAGCTTAACATTCTTTCGACTACCCGCATAAAAATAAACTTCTCCTCATAATCGGGGTAAACCCCCATCACCCAATTGGATGAACTGACTAGGTGAAGCGAGGGTAGGGTTGTCAAGATTAATTTGGAAATGTTTAACACACTGACCCACGCTCTGACCGACTTTTGAAAGAAGTCTAGTAAAGTGATGAACGACCTACGGCGAGAATACCCCATCCTAGAGTTCGACCTCACACCGAGGGCGGTACTCGAACCTCGTCATCCTCAGGCAATTGATGTGCCTGAATATGCAGTCGCCTGCTTTTTTCAAGATGTAATTGCTCAACTTGTTGCCCAACACAAAGCTCGCATCATCACTTATCTCAAAAGCGAAATTGGCACTCACCCAGTCTATGAACTTGATGTTGAGGGGAAGCGCTTAATTGTTTTTCATCCAGGGGTGGGAGCACCACTTGCTGCCGGATTCCTTGAGGAAGTTATCGCTTTAGGTTGTAAGAAGTTTATCGCTTGTGGTGGTGCAGGTGTACTGGATAGCCAAATTGCGATCGGACACATTCTTGTCCCAACGGTGGCAGTGCGCGATGAAGGCACTTCCTATCATTACCTTCCACCAGGTCGAGAAGTCAGTGCGACGCCCGAAGCTGTCGCGGCAATTGAAAAAGTGCTTGTGGAACACAATTGCGATTACATCCTCACCAAAACTTGGACAACTGATGCAATCTATCGGGAAACTGTCGCTAAGGTACAGCTTCGCGCTTCTGAAGGTTGTTTAGCGGTTGAGATGGAAGCAGCGGCTTTCTTTGCCGTTGCACAGTTTAGAGGTGTACAGTTTGCCCAACTCCTTTACGGGGGTGATGATGTCAGCAGTAGCGAATGGGATTCACGAGACTGGGATAGTCATGCCTCGGTACGTGAGAAATTGCTCTGGCTTGCTGCTAAGTCATGTCTGGCATTGTAGCCCCGACGTGAATTGATGAAGCCAGAACTGTAGGGGAAGTTCTTACAATCGGGAGTCGAGAGGCTCACAAAAACTATTCACACCTTGCCGAACGACATAGATTAGCACTGGCGTGGCGAGGATGCCCGGAAGCAGAGGTGTCGCTGCGAGATATCCGATCACAGGTGCGAACGAGCCACTAAGCAAGTCTTCCCGAAATTCTTTTTGACAAATGACAGCACGGCATTTCCGGGCTAAAGCGTCTAACCACTCGGCATTGTCCCGTTGTGGTTGCTGTCCGGCGCGGATTGCTAGCGCGATCGCTGCATCTTCTAAAACTCCCTCACAATCCTCAATAACGTCGAGAGCTTTCATTGCGTCAGGATTATTTGCTAATTCAGAGCGAAACTGAGCAATTTCTTGAGAGGTAACTATAGTCATGGAGTATTTCTGGCAATTAGCCCAAAACCGAATAAAAATAAGCAGCTATAACTATTCTGCCAAAGTGTAACAACTGATGTCTTGACCAACAGTTGGAGCAACCGAGAGAAAATAAGATTTGTGCAACGCTCGCGAGCCATCAATTGTTCGTTGCTACTGACTACTGACCCAAAAGCGAGTTCAGGTAAGGACGATGCCAAACCCCCTAATGCCAACTGTTGATCCAGCTCATAATGTCCTGCGCACTTCCGTCCAACCCCTCGATGCTATCTTTGCACCCAACAATGTAGCTGTTATTGGTGCTACTGAAAAAGCTGGCAGCGTGGGGCGCACACTCTTGTGGAATTTGATTAGCAGTCCCTTTGGAGGAACCGTTTTTCCCGTTAATCCCAAGCGCTCCAGCATTCTGGGAATTAAAGCCTATCCAACTATAGCGGCAGTGCCTGAACCAGTCGATCTGGCTGTCGTGGTGACACCTGCTCAAACTGTACCTAGTGTGATTGGGGAATGTGTAGAGGCGGGGGTAAAGGGAGCAATCATTATCTCTGCTGGCTTCAAGGAAGTTGGAGAGAAGGGAATTGAACTAGAGCAAAACATCCTTGAGAAGGAACAGACTAAAATCTATCGTGCTCTTAAAGGAGTTCGAGGACGCCCGCCTGTTGATTTAGCAGGACTTGAGCAACTGCTGGTTCGGTTTAGCCAGCTAGTTGTTGAACAGTCTTGGATTAAAGAGATTCAACTACCCCAACTTACTTCGCTTCGCCTAACGGCTCGGCTACGTTGAAGTTGGGGATTGCATCTATCGTCCACCTCAATTGTGAGTACCTGGAGCGGCGCTCACCTTTGGCTTCGTCCGACGACGCATCAGCACTTCGACTTCGCTCAGTGCTAGGG
>DATNPI010000619.1:0-8260 GCA_036703325.1 Coleofasciculaceae cyanobacterium | reverse complement strand
AGCTCCCAAGAGCCATGACGCCTATATTGGTGTTCATCCTCAAAGTTAAGCGAACAATGACTTAGACTTAAAATTCATAAAGTTCATAAAATTCATAAAATTTATAGTTTTAACTGAAGTAATAAATGTCAACTTCTAGGTAGACAATCTAGTTCGTCAGTTCAAGGTATACTGGCAAGCAAATTTTGAGGCCGAGATGAGCAATGGATGCTAACGAGATCTCAAAGCTAGTAGAATTTACCGACACTTTGGTATCGGCAAAGACAGGACAACACCTAGAGACTGTCGAAAAAGAAATACTTCGGCAAACTTTGAAAGGCAAGAAACTCAGTGCTATTGAGTTCCCTAGCTATGAAAATAGCTACGTACAGCGGTATCGCGCCCCGCAGTTATGGAAACAGCTGTCCTACGTAGCAGGAGAAAAAGTTGGTAAAAAAACTGTTCTAGAAGTTCTGCAAAGACTACAGTCACAGCGAAGCGCTAGCTCTTGCACTACAGCCACTCCGCTAACCCAATCGGCAGACACGACCCAGAGCCAATTCAGTGCCAATACACAAATCGATCTGAATGGTCATACAGCCCTTAATGGTTCTGTGTCTTGCCTAGAGTTGAGAGATGGGAAACCCATATCTGAGGAGCTTGATGCCATAAAGCCTGATGAGCCAACTCCTTCTCAGACTGGAGTGAGCGACTACATTAACCTCAATGCCACTAATGGTAAAATCCCCAATCATCTGAACTTTTTTAGCACTCGGTTGCTCATTAAGGGGCAGCTACGCGAATCATCCCAGACAAAGGCTTCTCAGAGCAAAAAAGTCGAGGATTGTTCAGCTGGCTCAACAGTCCAAAAGTTCCAGTTATCTTCCCAAACGTCTCAATCTGACAATCCTGAACCGAATGTTGACAGCAGCACCGATGGCTGGCACAGCTTTATGAATTTTATGAAGCCTGGGATGCCATTGTTGCTTGCACTTGGAGTCTTCGGCTGTTTGTTTGCATTATCCTGGCTGGCGAACTGGTACGGTGCAACCCATTACTTGACAGGTCAACTACCCAAAGCCCAGTTTGGCTACAGTTTAGCGCTCAAACTCAACCCGTTTTCGGCGGCAGCTCACTACAACCAGGGAACAGTTTATGAAGACCAACATAATTATCAGCGTGCCCATGCCGAATACCAGATGGCGATCGAGGGCGGACTTATAGAGGCTTACAACAACCAAGCCCGCCTTTACATTCTGGAAGGAAACTATGATGCAGCTGTTTCCCTGCTGCGGATCGGTTTGCCACTGGCTAAAGATGACCGAGTTAAAGCAGATATGTACAAAAATCAGGGCTGGGCACGGTTGGAGCAAGGCCGCTATGCTGAGGCAAAGCTTGACCTCACTCAAGCAATTAAACTGAAAAGCGAAAGCGCCCCCGCCTACTGTCTCCTGGCACAGGTATTGGAACGCGAGGAGGATAAAAAAGCTGCGTTGGAGCAGTGGGAAAACTGTCTGGGATTTGCCTATCAGCCCAACAGCCCAGAAGAAGACCAATGGATTCATTTGGCACGCCAGCGCTTGAGTGCTGGAGGCCAGGAATGAAACGCAGGGTGTCAATTTCAATCGTTCTCGGTCTGACGCTGATAGCTACAGATTGGGGAACTGCTAGCAATTGGCAGCCAAACGCAGCCCTCGCCGTAGAGGTATCAACGAATACGTGCAATCGGGTTGGACGACTTATCAGCGTTCAAGGAGCGGTGCAACTTAAGCGCTGGGGACGGTCGGACTATCACTCAACTGCTGTTGGGACAGTGCTTTGTCTCGGTGATGTAGTAAGAGCCGCTAAGGGAGCGAGAGCCATTGTCCAGTGTAGTGACCCCAACCAGAATCCTTGGACAGTCCCTGAGGGCGTACCATCAGGCGTAGCTACTGGCTGTCGAGAACCAAACAAACCGTTATTTAGGGTACCCGGCCCCATTACTCCCAGTCGCGATCGGCTTGCCCGTAGCATTCCTTATATTATTAGCCCTAACAGCACGTTGCTGCTCAACGACAAGCCGAAGCTGCGCTGGCAGCCCGTGCCAGGTGCAACCAGTTACATAGTGCGCGTCAGTGGTCCTAAGGTGAACTGGGAAACTGAAGTCAGCACCACTGAGGTGGTCTATCCCGGTGAACCACCTTTGCAACCCGTAGAACAAGGGTATTTATTGACAGTTGAAGCGGATAATGGCGAATCACCAGCGAGGGCGACCTTCGGCTTGCTTGATGAGCAGCAGGCTCAGAGTGTGCAGACTGCTGGCGATCGCATTGCTAGCCAGAACTTACCCGAAGATGCGAAAGCTTTAGCCCTTGCCGATCTTTACGTCGGACAGAAGTTGATTGCTGAAGCACTTGAAGTACTAGAAGCGTCAGTAGCTAAAGGGAGCCAAATAGCAGCAATTTACCACACCCTAGGCGACCTCTACGGACAGATGGAATTACTCTCCCAAGCTGAGAAACACTATTTAAAAGCCTTTGAACTCGCAACGACAGCCGACAACATAGAAGGGCAAGCCGATGCTGCCGCTAGGTTGGGGGAAGTGTATGCAGCGTTGGGGAATTTAGAAGAAGCCAGCCGTTGGCAGAAGGAGGCCCAAGAGAGATATCAGGCTTTGGGAGTTTCTCTTAATCCCTGAACTGGATGAGTTTAGAGTATAGCCAATATGATGAACAAGAATATTAAGCTCTGGGTTGCCAGTGGGATTGCCTTCTGCTGTGTATCCACGACCAGTCCTGCCCAGGCTCAAATTGCCGAGGATGCAACTGTTAACACCAGCGTCACAACTCGAGACAACACCAGCCTCATTGAGGGAGGAACTGTGGCGGGAAGCAATCTGTTCCACAGCTTTGAAAAGTTCTCTGTTTCCACTGGGAGTACGGCCTACTTCAATAATCCTTTGGAGATTCAGAATATCAAGATTGAGAATATCATTAGCCGGGTGACGGGTGATTCTATCTCTAACATTAATGGTTTGATTCGAGCCAACGGCACAGCTAACCTGTTTCTGCTCAATCCCAATGGGATTATTTTTGGATCAAATGCTCGGCTAGATATTGGCGGTTCTTTTGTGGCGAGTACAGCAGACAGTGTTGTTTTTGATAATGGCTTTGCCTTCGGTGCTGTGAACCCCCAAGTATCACCTCTGCTAACCGTCAAGGTTCCCCTTGGCTTGCAGTTTGGAGCCAATCCAGGACGCATTGTCAATCAATCGGTTGAAGGACTGGAAGTTCAATCAGGAAGAACTTTGGCGCTGGTGGGCGGCGATGTGAGTTTAGATGGCGGGATTTTACAGGCTCGTGGAGGTCGAGTCGAGTTGGGAGGTGTGGCAGGAGCAGGAACGATAGGGCTGAATTCTGATGGCAACAGTCTGCGTTTGAGTTTTCCCGATCGCGTCACGCGAGCAGATGTAGCCCTGACCAATGCGGCTCAAGTGAATGTACGCGCTGGCGGTGGCGGGAGTATCGCCGTCAACTCCCAGAACTTGAACATGACAGGAGGCAGCAAACTTCAGGCGGGAATAGATTCACCCTTGGGGTCGCTTGACAGCAAAGCAGGAGATATTGAAATTAATGCGACAGGAGCAATAAACCTTACTGATAGTAGCTCGATCTCCAATGGAGTGTTAGCGGGAGGCGTGGGTAAGGGAGGTGAGATCAACATAAGGACTGGGTCACTCTTTGGAACTAATGGCGCTCGACTGACTACCAACGCTTCTGGACAGGGAGATGCGGGCAGCGTGACAATTGTTGCCTCAGATACCGTCTCCTTTGATGGGGTGAGTAGCAATGGACTCTCTAGCGGTGTACTCAGCATTGTGGAACGTGAACGCACGGGCAAGGGGGGGGACATCAGCGTCACAACGGGGTCCCTTTTCTTGACCAATGGTGCTGTCATGTCCGCTGAGACTTTTGCACGAGGGGATGGGGGCAGTATCAGGATTATTGCCTCGGATACCCTCTCATTTGATGGGTTGGGAAGTAATGGATTATCTAGTGGGTTGTTGACTGGCACCAGGACACCAGCCAATGGTCGGGGCGGTGATATCACAGTTGCTACTGGTGTCCTGCGCCTAGCGAATGGTGCAGTTTTAAGTGCACGAACCTGGAACCGCTATAGTGGCGGTAATATCACTGTTGACGCTAATAAGCTCGATCTTAGTGGTGGTGGACAACTGCTCACTACTGCCTATAGCAGCGGACGAGCAGGTAACATCAGTGTTAATGCTACTGCTGGTATTACTATCTCTGGCTCTGACCCCAGCTTCGAGGCTCGCTCTGCTCAATTTACCGACCCGTCAAAGCTCGATCAGGCTGACGCTGCCAGTGGGATATTTGCTAACACAACTCCAATTCCTGGTGTCACAGATCAGGGGAGAGCTACAGGGCCGGGAGGAGACATCAATATTACTACAGGACAGTTGATTGTCCGGGATGGGGCTAAAGTAGCTGTGGACAGTAAAGGGTCAGGAAGTGCAGGCAACCTACAAGCCACGGCTGGCTCTATTCATTTGGACAACAGCGCCGTCCTGAATGCTGAAACCACAGCAGGACAGGGAAATATTAACCTGGAGACTCAGGATTTGGTGTTGCGTGGTGGCAGCAAAATCACCACCAACGCTACTGGAAATGTGATCGGCGGCAATATCACCCTCAAAACTGGCGTCCTAGCTGCCGTAGAAAACAGCGACATCAGTGCCAATGCTCAACGAGGTTCTGGAGGTCAGATCATCATCAACACCCAAGGAATCTTTGGCACTCAGTACCAAGACAAACTAACCCCAGAAAGTGACATCACCGCTACTTCTGACCTCGGCCCTCAGTTTAGCGGCATCGTGCAAATCAACAGTCCCGATGTTGACCCTAGTCGCGGGTTAGCCAACTTGCCTGCGCCACCCGTTCCTACAGCACTAATCGCCCAGGGCTGTCCAGCCAACGAGGAAAACACATTTACCCTAACGGGACGCGGCGGATTACCACCCCAACCCAGCGATGCGTTGCGTACTGAGGCAGTCAGAGTTAATCAGGACACGTTGGCATCGGGAGTAGAGAACCGCTCGGCATCAGTAACTTCCACACTTCTGAAAAGCTCCGCACCCGCCCCGCTGGTAGAGGCTCAAGGTTGGGTAGTCAACGCCCAAGGGGAGGTGGTTCTTACAGCCGAAGCCCCCAAAGTCACAGCAAACAGTTCCTGGTCAACTCCACCGTACTGCTAGGGAATATGAAGTCTACAACCAGTTCCCTACGAGAACGTAGGGTGCCCAGTAAAACGGAGCCTCGTACCTACGCAAGAGTTCCAGTTGGGCGCTCTGGAGTGCTTTAGCTTTGGTCATTGTAGAGTTGGCACGATGGGATAACGTTTTGTAAAACTGGCTCATGAGTTCAGCAGTGGACTTATCATTCACTGACCACAGTGTTGCCAGCGTACTGCGTGCCCCCGCCCGCACAGCTACACCAGCCAGTCCTAACGCCGCTCGCTTGTCCCCTGAAGCAGTCTCGCAGGCACTGAGGACAAGTAATTCGATCGCATCGGGTCGCCTTTGCTCTCTACTTCGGAGTAAGGTATTCAATTCATTGACATTGATGCGATCGTCCCAGGCATAAATATACGTTTGGTCAGGTTGGGAACTGAATTGACCGTGAGTCGCTAGGTGTAGCACAGAAAAAGGACGGGAGTTAATTGTGTTTTCAAGAGCGAGGTGAGTAAATTCTTGATTACGCAACACTAAACTCTTGGTCGCCTGAGATATTTGCTCTAATTCATGTTCCACTTCAGGTAGTGCAGGTGCAGGAACGTCTGGAAGCTTTTGGAAAATTCCGGCGGCTAAAACTTCTAGCTGTTTCTCTGACAAAGGTTTGGGTTCTAGTAACTGGAGACTGGGGCTGAGAGCTACGGCATACTTTTCAATTAGATAGCGTTGACCATCATGCAGAGCTGCCATCGGAATATTCCGCAAGGAACCATCCAGCACAAATACCAACGTTTTCACCCCACTCTTCTCCAGATCTGCCTCTAGTGGTTTGATCAACCAGCCATACACCTGCTGAGACAATTTCCAAAAGCCCGATCCTGCACCATTGCGGTTTTGTAGATTTAAACGCAGCGTATCTATGAGGTTTTCAATAGTTTGTTCTTGGGGTAGAGGCTTTGAGTAGCGGCGCAGGGGTTGCCTGTACAAACTGAGGATGACCTCTATTCGGTCATCTAAAATAATCGGGTAGATGACAGCGGCTGTTGGATCGACTTCCTGGTCAATTGGTGCTAGCTTAGCCGTCTGCAAGCTGCATCGAAGCAAGTTCTCCAGTTCAGCCTGCTGGAGTGCTTCAATCACATCACGGGCTTGCTTTAAGTTCTCTTGACTGGTCTGGTCTGATTGTAAGAGCAAATCAACAAGCTGCCGATAGACGGGTTCAACACTTTCGGTGAAGGAGAACTGGACATTTGAATTGGTAGCCGTCAAATCGCTGCGGAGGGATTGGAGGGTGTTGAATGCTTCAGTGTAGACTGCGATCGCTCCTTTGATATCGCCTTGGGTTCTGAGTAAATGCCCTAGTTGCCATTGCCACTGATACGCAACGTCCTGAGCCTTAATTGCCTGGGCTAGCATGAGGGCTTGCTGGGTCAGGTCTCGGGCATAGGTAAGGTCTTGAGATTGTGTTCCGCTGTGTGCATACAGCCCACCGAGATAGCCAAGGGCAAAAGATTCGGCTCGCTGGTCACCGAAACTTCGAGCTTGTCGGACAGCTGTAGTTAAAGCTTGTGCAATTTCTCTCCATGAAGGGGCATTGGTAGCGGTAGTTTGTTTGAGGCAGGTTAAACTCTGAGCCAAGTTAATTTGGGCATAAACTGCTGTCCGACTAGCAGGTAAGTCCTTAAGTTTGGACTGAATTTGAGTCCACAAATTCTGTACGTCTGATAACGAACCCGTCTCCAGCAATACACTTAAACGATTGAGTTGTGCCTGAACCCATGTAGTTGGTGAAGCGGATTCGGTTGCTGCTTGCTGATAGAACTTTGCCGCCTGCTGATAGAATTTTTTTGCCCCTCCTTTGCTAGGTCTGTACGGACAGTACAAAGGCGTTGGCTTCTGCTTGATTGTGCTGTCCTGCTGGACTCGTGCTCGGTTCCCCAAGGCTCGTTCAGTATTACCTAAACTGAGTAGGGTAGCGCTCTCGTCTTGAGGAGATGGCAATTCTTTAGCCACCTTCAAGCTTAGCTGCAAGACTTGTTGGGACAGTTCTAAATCATCAAGTCTTTGCAAGACATCGCCAAGGCTACGCAAGCCAATGGCTTTGTTGAGGGAATTTGGCTGCGCTTGGAGAGTCTTGAGTAAGAATTCTTGTCGTTGTTGGTGGTTTTCGTTCTGCGGAGTTAACGTTTGGCACTTAGGTTCAGCCATCCCAAAGGCTTCTAGTAACGTGTTGCAGGCTCTCGGATACAGTCCCAGGGCTTGCAGGGCTTCAGCAATGTTGATCAGACTCTGGGTCATCCCGTCCTTATCGCCCACTTGAGCATAGGAGTCCGCTGCCTGTTGCCAGACTCTTGCTGCCTCAGAAAACCGTCCGGCTTCGTAGAGTTGTTTGCCTTGAATAGCCAACTGTAAGGCATTTGAGGTTTGAGAGATGAGGGATATAGGAGCAGGTTGACCAGTATTTCGGTGGGGCACCCCAATTGTCGATAAACCCACCCCTACAGCTTTTGTCCCTGCTACTCGTTCAGCCGACAGAACTGGTATACTTACCAGGGTCAGTAAAGCTAAAAGAATTACGGCGACGCCTTTGGCTAGCTTCGCTAATGCACGACGATGCGATCGCCTGCGTGATCTAAACGCTAGTGGTGGTTTAGGGCGCATTGACCATAAATTCACTCTGAGCTTGTCCCCCACCGGCTTGACAGCCTTGTGCCATTTCGACATTCCTAAATTCCGCTGGCAAGACCTCAAATTGTCTATACCGCGTGTTGATTTCCACTGTACCGTCTATCCCTAACTCCGAACTCGCTGTGAAATCACTCTCAGGGGTTTGGCGATCGCTCCACCAACTATGACTGAACTTGCTAGTAACTGCCAGCACCAACGTCGCCTGCTTGGAGTTATCACAGAATTAGCTCCCTTCAGAAGCCCCCTAGAAGTAATAGTAGTCGAGGAACTAAAGCCGATTGCTAATTAGGAATCACAAACAGTGAACGGCAGATCGTGAACAAGTCTAAAAAAGGCTTAGACCTTGCGATACAAGGCACTATG
>DATNPI010000615.1:0-15670 GCA_036703325.1 Coleofasciculaceae cyanobacterium | reverse complement strand
CTTTACTCATTTGAAAGGCACGATCAAGGAATTCTTGCAACAAATGTTTGGTGAAGATCTACCGATTCGCTTCCGTGCTAGTTATTTCCCATTTACAGAACCTTCGGCAGAAGTGGATGTTCAGTGGAAAGGCAAATGGCTTGAGGTGATGGGCTGCGGTATGGTTGACCCAAATGTACTTAAGGCAGTCGGCTACGATCCTGAGATTTACACAGGTTTTGCCGCTGGAATGGGTGCTGAACGCTATGCTCTGGTGCTACACGAAATTGATGACATTCGCCGATTGTACAGCAGTGACCTGCGCTTTTTGCGACAGTTTTAGTGGTTAGTGGTTAGTAGCGAATCTACTAACCACTAACGCCGTTTCTATTTGTGCCTGCTACACAAGAATTTATCGGAAATTGGGAATTGGTTATAAAGTATATTCGCGGATAATTTCAATTGTCCCTTTCTATTTCAGCGTTAGGGCTTCGAAATAACATGATCTTTCAGCCCGGAGCTTTGTATCGGTCGCTGCTTGAGAACAGTATCAATAAGTATTTTTAGCTGTTTCATTGGAAGTCATTAACCCTTAATAGCTGAGAATGTTGTTTCAGGGGTGAGGAGTCAGAGATTCTCTCCATTCCCTCTTCCCTGTGCTGACAACCAAAGACTCATGCAATTTCCTGATAAGGATTAAACCGAGGGAAGGTTTGCCTGTAGAATCTAATGCTCCTATATCGCTATGGCTATTGGAGCATCTTTTTTCATTGCCTAGCATAGGTGTAGATCCCCAACTCATCCGTGGGGAATCTCCACCTCTGTTTCTCTGTTCACTAACCAATGACCTATTGTCTCAATACTTGCAACCTTCAGGGTTACTAAGCGATCGCTAAAGAACACTGAAGTACTACCGCAGGAGTTGCCGTGGATAGGCGTAGTTACTGCAAAAATCATTGAAATGCAAGACTCAATCACTCGATGTCAGCAGGCAGAAGCAGCGCTTAGACAGAGCGAGGCACGATTTCAAAGAATTGCCGCCAGTGTGCCGGGAGTCATTTATCAATTTCTTTGGCATTCAGATGGCTCTGTAGCTTTCCCTTTCGTGAGTCCTAGCTGTCGCGAAATTTATGAAGTGGAGGCACAAGAAATTCAAGCTGATGCCAATGTCCTGATTTCGATGATTCATCCGGAGGATTTAGAAGACTTCAACCACTCGATTGCTCTCTCCATCGAGACTTTGAGGTCATGGTACTGGGAAGGGCGGTTCATCCTGCCATCTGGACAGCTCAAATGGGTTCAAGCTGCTTCCATACCAGAGTTACAGGCGAACGGAGATATTCTCTGGGATGGCTTGCTGATGGATATTACTGTTCGTAAGCAAGGGGAGGAAGCTCTGCGACAGGCAAGGGAAGAACTAGAACTGAGAGTGGAGGAAAGGCTCGCTCAGTTCAGGCAGGCGAACGAACAGCTGCGATTTACGCAGTTTTCTATGGATTACGCTCCTGAAGCGATTTTCTGTATGGATGCAAATGCTCAGTTCTTCTACGTCAATGAGGCAGCTTGCCAACTTCTCGGTTATTCCCGTGAGGAACTGCTCTCGATGAGTATCCAGGATGTCGATTTGAATTTTCCCACACAATCTTGGTCAGAATACTGGGAAGAACTTAAATCCCAGAGTTCCTTTACTTTAGAGTCCACTAATCGAGCGTCGGATGGTCGGATTTTCCCGATTGAACTGAGCGTCAATTATCTAGAATTCAATGGACAAGAGTATAACTGCGTCTTTGTCCGCGACACTACAAAGCGCAAGCAGGCAGAGGAAGCTTTACGAGAAAGCGAGGAGCGATTCCGTCGTTTGGTGGAGCAAGCCGTAGACACGATTATCGTACACGACATCGAAGGTCAAATCCTTGATGCCAATCAGCAAGCATGCGATAGTCTGGGCTATTCTCGCGAAGAACTGCTGACCTTATCGATAGCAGACATAGAGGACAATTACAAGCCTGGGGCAGTGTGGCAATACGTAATTCATGGCTTACCTGTCACGGTCAACAGCAGACAGCGCCGCAAAGATGGCACATCCTTTCCCGTTGAAGTTCGCCTCGGTTTACTGGAATTTAAAGGGCAACAACTTATTCTGTCTCTGACGAGGGATATAACTGAACGCAAACGGGCAGAAGAAGCTCTCCAAGAGAGTGAAGCCAAATTTCGTAGCATTGTAGAAAATGCCAATGACATTATTTTCCGGGTGACACCGGATGGTGTCTTTTCATATATTTCCCCTAACTGGTCTGATATTTTGGGTCATGAGGTTTCAGAGGTTGAGGGCAAAGTCTTTACCCCCTTTGTCCATCCAGATGATTTACCAATCTGCTTGGGCACTTTGCATCGAGCTATAGAAACAGGTCACAAGCAATCTGGGGTTGAGTACCGAGTCAGACACAAGAATGGCACTTGGAGATGGCATACCTCCAACCTTGCAGTTTTGAAGGATGCTAGCGGCGAGGTTGTATCACTTGTCGGTATTGCTCGCGACATTAGCGATCGCAAGCAAGCCGAGGAAGCCTTGCGAGAAAGTGAGGAGCGATTTCGCAATCTTGTTGAGAGTACTAACGATTTCATATGGGAAGTAGATGAAAATGCACTCTACACCTATGTCAGTCCCCAAATCCGGGACATTTTGGGTTATGAAGTGGCAGAAGTTGTAGGCAAAACTCCCTTCGACCTCATGCCTCCAGAAGAAGCGTATCGTGTCGCCGAAATGATTAGCAACCAAGTTGCTTTGCGACGACCTCTTACCAATCTCGAAAACACAAACCTTCACAAAGATGGACATCTAGTTGTACTCGAAACCAGTGGTGTTCCTTTCTTTGATAAGGCTGGCAATTTCAAAGGGTATCGCGGCATTGATAGAGACATCACCAAGCGCAAGCAAACAGAGGAAGCTATACGACAATCAAAAGCGCAGCTACAACAGCAAGCGGCTCAGTTAGAACAAACTCTACGTCAACTGAAAAATACGCAAGTACAGCTGATTCAGACTGAAAAAATGTCTTCTCTGGGACAGCTGATGGCGGGTGTGGCTCACGAAATCAATAACCCAGTTAGCTTCATTTATGGCAATATAAACCATGCCAGAAGGTATACCGCTGACTTATTAAAACTGATTAGGCTATATCAAGATATCTATCCTCAGTCTTCCCCTGCAATCGAGGAAGAAATTGAAGCGATTGACCTAAATTTTATTGAAGAAGATTTTCCAAGATTACTAGGTTCAATGGAAGTAGGTTCTAAACGAATTCAAAGAATTGTGGAGAGCTTACGCAATTTTTCTCGCTTCGACGAAGCAACTATCAAACAAGTGGATATTCATCAAGGAATTGATAGTACCTTGATGCTGTTACAAAGCCGTTTAACGCAACACCTCATACCTGCGGCAATTCAAGTAATCAAAAACTATGGCAACCTGCCTTTGGTTGAATGTTACCCTGGACATCTTAATCAGGTATTTATGAATATCCTGAATAATGCTATTGATGCTTTAGACGAAGCTAACAGTAGCAAGAGTCCTTTAGAAACTGAAACTAACCCCAGCACTATAAGAATTTGCACCGAGTTCAGTCAGGAGTCTAGCCCCAACCCCCAGGTTGTGATTCGCATTGCTGACAATGGTGGAGGTATGACAGAGGAGGTGCGTTTAAGAGCTTTTGACCCTTTTTTCACGACGAAACCCGTCGGTGAAGGCGCTGGTTTAGGGTTGGCAATTAGCTATCAGATTATAGTAGAGCTTCACAAAGGACAGTTGTATTGTAATTCCTCTCCTGGTGAAGGAACAGAGTTGGTGATTCAGATTCCCATAGGGCAGTCAAGACGCTAGTTTTCCAGATTAATGCCATTCCACTTAGAGGGTGTTTGAGAAGTCTTGCCCGAATGCGAGAACCCCTGCGGAATGACAACAGCACTTTTCAAACACCTCTTAGCGGGAACGTCGGCTTAATGTTCGGTGGCAATACTGATGCTTTGGAGCTAAGGGTTGTAACAACAACTACCTAAAGGTCTATATCTTCAGCCCTTCTGGTGAGCTTACAAATCTTAAATGATTATTAAGTGTCTTTAATCATCTATCTTAAGAAAGAAGTTAAATAATTTAGAGCTAGTAAAGATTGGAAGCAGTTGTTGATATAGAAAAAGTGATGTGAATAGTAGACGCAAGGGAAAACCTGGCAACTCAACTATTTGGTTGAGCATTGACCCTAAGACGATTCAGCAGAGACTAAATAAGATTACTGAGCAACTTGAAAGGGTTCGACACCAGTTTGAGTCTCAGGTTGAAGCTGGATACTCTAATAACCAAAAGGAAGAGTAGAGGAAAGGTCAGCGACAGGGGTAGCTCAAACTGGGGTGCTGTCTACTGTTTAATGTAATTGAAGCATCATCACTCGCTGTTTTGAAGAACAGACGCTATGCGCTAGGCTTACGCCTCGAAGAGGGCTAACGCATACAAAGAAGTCATGAAAATCTCTCTCCCCCTCCCCCTCATTTTCAAAACAGGCAACGGCGAAGTCCTCCAGAGGGATGCGTCACTCCATCCAGTCCTGCATAAATAAGCAAAAAGAGGGAAGTAGATACTCCTGAATTTTGCTTTCCTTTAGGGAAAGCTAGTCTCAAGGAGGAACTTTAGTTGACTCACGATCACGCTACTAGAACAGGACATGACCACATCAGCAGAACAGAACACGAAAGAATTACCCGAAAAAATCTTGTTTACAGTTTAGCTACTGGTCTAATTATTGGCACAATCGCAGGTGCGCCTTTAGGTTGGTTTGCTCATCGAATCTACTATCAACAACAAGCAGGTCAAACCTTACTTTGTCGCCAGAAGCATATAGGTCAACCGGAAGCCGAACTTAAGGCTTTGTGTGGCTCCGCGTATTAACCTACTGTGCATCTATTCATTCATTCCCTAATAGTCTTTGTAGGGGCACGATAATATCGTGCCCTGATGGTATGTGTAACTAATAACTACTATAGTTACTGGTAATTATGGAAACAGAGAAGGGTGGAAAGAACCGCCAGCCCAACACATACCCTTTTTCTCAACAGGCTTATTTTGCCAATTAAATACATGACCGCTTAAAAAGCTGAACTTTCAGGAGGGAGAATATCTGGGATTACATTGACAGGTATTCCCTTTCTAGAGAGACAAGCATTCATGTCTTCCTTGTCCTTGCTAGATATAATGTCCCGGTATGCCCAAGCTAATTTGTTGTCGGACAGTTTAACCTCTACCCAGCCTTCTTTTGTCTGCTTCCCAGTAACAAGTAGTGGCTCTCTTAAAGATTCGACAACATTATCCCGAAACGAAACAGGCTCAGAGCGTAAATTGCCATTAACAAAAACAGAGCACTCTTTACTGTCTGGCGATGCAGCAGCCTTAGGACTAGACTCATTGTCAGAATTTTTCGCTGGAGGAGATGGCTTCGGCGAAGAGGTAGGTGACGATAACACTGTATCTGCCGATTTTGGGGGAGGTGCTACCGATGTGCGGGTGAAGATACCAATTGCCAAAGCCACAGCCGCTAAACCTCCTCCAATTCCAATTGTTAGAAGGATTTTTTTAGGAAAAACAGAAACAGCAGCAGGGTTGGTCTGTGAACCCGCCGAGTCCGATGATAAATTTACGGCAGGAGCGGGGTTTGTCGGCTGCACAGTTGGTATGGGTGTGTACTCTGGCACCTTTGCACTGGGCGTTGAAGGCACTGATTTCAGTTCGCTCCTGCCATTCGATTTGGCTAGCTTCTCAGCGTTATCTTCAGATGCAGGAGTTAGATTAGTCGGTTGCACAAGGGGTATTGGGGTGTCCTCTGGCAGCACTGGACTGGGCGTTGAAGGCACCGACTTCCGTTTGTGCTTGGTATGCGGTTGGGCTACCTCATTAGCATTATCTTCAGATTGGGAGAGATTAACTAGCTTCAAAGCCATTCGTTCTTCAATCGGTGCTACATCTTCATTTCTCAGTCCCAGAGACTGTCGAAGACCTTTTAACTCTTCACACTCTTGAGTGCCCACAGGGTAATCATTGCTGATGACTTTCGCAAACTCTCGCTTATATCGCTGCAATTTTTCCTGGTACTCTTGATAAGGTTTTAGAACTTCAGTTTCAATGACAGTACAATCTTCAGAGGTTAGCGATAAACTCTCTGCTAGTTTGTCCAAGATATAGCGACTCGCATCAGAAATCTCTCCATGATTTACCCAACGTTCGACTTCTTTGCGGTACTTCAGTTTCGGGTCATCAGTTGGTGCTACGAGCAGTAAAAACTTATCTATGTCCTCGGCAGGATAAAACTCTGGCTTCACGGCTGGAGCCGCTATTAGAACTCTGTTGCTAGTGTACTGATGTAACTCATCAACCGAAATCCAACCATCACTATCTAAATCTGCGGCTCCCGTTCCAATTCCCTCAACTAAGTAACGAGTGTAAACTGAGTAGTCTGAACTCTCCCGTTCACAAGAACTCTGGGTAGAAGACAAAGACATGAAAATTGCTCGCTCTTTACCGCCCAGTTGAGTTTTGATATCCTCAGTGCCATCATTGCTGGCTATCGTTTCTTGAACAGATACGCTACTGAAACAACAATCTAGGATTACTAGCTGGCGCTGGCAGGGGCTGTTGCTCATAAGTTCATGAACGAAACTTGCAGGAATAGCACTGACTCGAATCAGCTCTGCTCTAGGGCTTTTGGGCGTGATGGACGTTGCAAAGTAAAGTTTACCGCTATCATCCTGAACAATATGACCAGAAAAAAACAGTAGCACTAAGTCATTGTTAGTGCGACCTGAAAACAACGTTTCAATCGCTTCCCGCATTGCTGGAGGGTTAGGATTCGACAGGAGTTTCACCTCGTCAAAACCGCCCGTCTCTGAAGGCTGCAAAACTTTCTGCATTGCCTCGACAGCTCTTACCGCGCCAGGGAGTGGGTTCAAACCAGACCCGTATTCACTAACCCCAATCAGGAGTGCTACCTTTGCCATTTGTAATTCCCTAAGCTGCTAACAATTCCTGTGCTTCCAAGTTGGATGATTCAAGACCCTTGTGAACTTAACGTTGGATGCACCTGCTGTCCTAGCACCTTGAAAGTTATCGAGAGTAGACTTACTGATTTAACTTACTTGTTTCCCTCTGTTATATCCTGCTGAAAATGCAGGCATCCACCCAGAGCGATAAATTCTCTATTTCATACCCTAGACCGATGCTATCGGTTTATACGGAATTAGTGATTGGCGATTAGTGATTAATAATACATTAGACTACGTATAAGACTCTTTCCAGCAGAACTTACGCACTCGCCACCCTAACTCCCCAACGAAAGGCAGGGCTGTTTCATTCTTCGTCTCTTCACAGATATAGATGCGATCGCCACCATCCTACCGCCCTGCAACAGAAGCGTTGCCCTATTGGGTAAGACCGCAGTAGACAATTAAATCAATTTCCACATCACCCAAACCAGCAAGACCCACAACCCCGATTGTTGTTCGACCCGGCAAGCGACCTGCCTCAAAATAAGATGAATAAATCTTATTGACAGACTCCATATAACGCAGGTCTGTGATGAAGACCCGTGCCATAACTACTTGATTAAAACTAGTGCCCGCGTGTTCCAAGACTAACTTCAAGTTGTCCATCACCCGTCTCACTTGTTCGTCAATCGGGCCAGCAATCACTTCACTGGTTTCTGGGTCTTCTGCTAACTGCCCCGTGACAAACAGAAAATCACCTGCCCTCACAGCATGGGGAAATGGGCCAAGAGGTGGAAGGGTGCCATTGGGCAAAGTGATGTATTCCAACACGCGGTTACCTCTTTGTTTTATGTAAAAATGCGCTTTAAACTCCTGTTGAGATGATAGAGCTAAAAATTACCGAAGCATCACTACTGGGGCGCAAGGGACTATGGGATATTGCGCTTTGCACTGACACGAAAGGCTCTGCTCAGATTATCGAGGTGGCTCCCCAAATCACAGCACCAGCTAACACAGTTGTTGAGGCTCAGGGAAAACTGGTGATTCCAGGCTTTGTTGATGCCCATATGCACCTGGATAAAGCCTTACTGCTAGACCGTTGCCAGAGCGTTGAAGGCACCTTTGATGAAGCGATGCGCGAAACCTTACGAGCCAAGCAAAGCTTCACTGTAGAGGATATTCAAGCCAGAGCGCGGTGTGCGATCGCGCAGGCAATCAGCTTTGGTACTACGGCGATGCGTAGTCATGTTGAAGTAGACCCCGTGGTTGGGCTAACTGGGATGAAAGCCCTGCTACCTCTGCGCCGTGAGTATGCCTGGGGTATCACCCTGCAACTGGCTGTCTTTGCCCAAGAAGGAATCACTAATCAACCAGGTACTGAGGATTTATTACGGCAGGCAATGACAATGGGAGCTGACTTAATTGGCTCTGCTCCCTACGTTGACCCAGACCCAGAACAGAACATCCGCATTATCTTCGATATTGCCCAAGAGTTTAATTGTGATGTGGATTTTCACTTGGACTTCTTGGATAACGATGCCCCGTTATCACTGCCTTTCGTAATCGAGGAAACGCAGCGTCGAGGCTGGCAGAACCGAGTTTGTCTGGGGCATATGACAAAATTAGCGGGGTTACCTCCGACACAGCTTGAGGCGATCGCTCATTCAGTACGTGCTGCCGGAATCTCTATACTCGCTTTACCAGCCTCCGACATTTACATTATGTCTCGTAAGGACACTCACAATGTCCGCAGAGGTGTCGCTCCCATTCACACTCTGGCCCAGTTGGGTGTGAATGCCGGACTAGCAACCAACAATGTCCAGAATCTGTTCACACCGTTTGGTGATGGTGATGTACTAAAAATCTGCACTCTACTGGCACAGGTTTTACAGATGGGTACAGCCGCCAGCCACGAACTTTGTCTGGAGATGGCAACGACACGAGCTGCACAAGCGATCGGGATTGATAGTTATGGAATAGCTCCAGGAAAAGTGGCAGACTTGGTAATTCTTGATGCTACCTCAGCAACGGAAGCTGTTGCAGCTGCCCCAGTTGGACGAACGGTAATTAAGCAGGGGCGTGTTGTCTCCAGAAGTCAGCGCGTTCACCACTTCATCAGCGTGGGAAACGACCAACAGGCATCGTCCCGTTAGCCGCCATCATATATCGTGTTGTGCAATCGCCTTGTCAGACAGGTAAATTCTGGAATATATCAGGAAAGAACATTATCTTTGTGGAAGCAACGCTCTGAACTAACGTTTTAGCTGTCTCTCGACCAGCAATAGAAGTATTTGCAAGTGTACAGAATCCATTTTGTTTATCACGCAACCAGAGGCTCCGACGTTACCTGGAAACCTGAAGAAGATATAAGTTGGTTCGCGACTTATCCGGTCATCCCTAGAGTTGGAGACTACGTTGGTATTGGTTCCTATTGGTTTAAGGTTGATGAAGTTTTCCTCTACAGCATCGAGCAGTCTCCCAATGAGGTGCCGGCTCTGGTCAATTGTTCATATTATGGGCCTGGTCAAAGTAGTGGTCAGTGAAACACCAGGAGCGGTTTAGGTACTCTGGTCTGGGGATGGGGGAGCTTCTTGGAGACACACAAGAGCAATTGCAATTTATGACTGTGCCAAGTTTTCAGTTGCATACACCACATGAAAAGGGCACGATATTATCGTGCCCCTACAATTAATTTTTCAGATGTTGTTCAGCAATTAGACCAGCTTCAGGTCTGGATATTCAGCCATCAGGTCATCTGAAGTTAAGGTGTCGCCTTCTGCTTGTGGCGTCCAGAGAATTTCTACGGCGAGTAAGCGATCGCTAGAGATACCGCCAATCTGACGCAGAGCTTGACGCAGGTCATCTGAGCCGTTGATTTTTGGAAGTTCCAGCTTGCCCTCGGTACCTACCAAAATCGTGACAATGATGTATTCACCGGGCGCTTCTGTCGCAACTATCTGTCCACCGCTGCCAGGTAAAGAGGCCTGGGAAGTACCTTCTCTGAGCTGATCGTTAACATTCGAGAGGGTTTCTTCAGTAAATTTGCTGCGTTCAGCCAGTGCTAGCTGATTGAACTTTGCTTCTGCGGCTTCCAGCGCTGTCTGTTGAGATTGAGCCGCACCGTAGACCCAGTATTCAGGGTGGCGCAGTAGAGCCAGGGTGGATTCTTGTAGAACTTGCGCTCTACCGACAGCAGAACCTGTATTCGCTGTACGACCTAACTCATCTAGCTCTTTTTGAAGACCACGGGCACCTGCTAAAAGACCAACTTGCACACGACCGACGGAAATCTTGGGATTGCTGTAGCCTGGAACGTCGTTGTCACCAGCCTCACCCACCCGACGGAAGGTCTGCACTAAGAAATTTGCCAGCGCAAAGAAAATCAGGATACCGAATAGACCACCAAATCCGCCTCCGATGCCAAAGAAGGGGAATAGAAACGGAAATCCAATTCCACCACCAGGATAGCCATAGCCATATCCACCACCAGGTGAGCGGTAACCGCCGCTGGGAGGTGAGTAAGTACGACTGGGTGCCCGGAAGGAACCGCCACCAATCCGACCCCCACTACGAGCCGCCAGGGCATTACCAGCGTTACCCAGTACCAGGGTAAATATCAGCCCAAACACGAGCAGGGATTTTAAAAGTGGTTTGAATTTTGAAAAAAGTTTGTTACGCATAAGAAAACTGTACCGTCCACGCTGAGTTAAACTTTAGCGGCTCTAGTGGCTCAAACACTCTCTCGACCGACAAGTCTTAAGGTGAAGAGCCGATCTAGGGAGTCAGCACGGGCGTTACCAACTCCTTTTCTAATTTACCGCTACCCCTGATCTGCCGTGGCCTCCACACTGGAGGGATTCCCGAAGATACCCGTACTCAGGGAGTACGTAAGCTGAACTAGCCGCCCCCGACAATTGTGACAATTTCAATCTTGTCGCCCTCTTGCATCTGAGTCTCAGACCAAAACTGTCGGTGGAGAATCTCACCGTTGTATTCCACCGCCACCAGACGCGGATTTAAGCCTAGCTGTTCTAGCAATTGGGGTAGCTGAGTTTGAGGAGAACAGGTACGGGATTCACCGTTGACTTGAAGGGTAATCTGATCAGTTTTGTTAGACATGAGATTGAGAAACGCGGGCTTCAATGCTACGTATTGTTTGCACTCGTGTCAGCTGAGAGAGCAAATACTGTGTAATCAGAGTGGGCTGATCTGCCTGCATGATCGCACGGACAATTGCCACACGCTGGGCACCAGCAGACAAGACTTCGTTGATGTTGTTGGGGTCAATTCCCCCGATCGCAAACCAGGGAACCGAAGCATTCTTCGCGGCATACTGCACATACTCTAGACCAGCAGGAGCTTTACCAAGTTTTGTCGGCGTCTCATAAACCGGCCCAACGCCGATGTAGTCGGCACCTTCAGCGATCGCACGCTGCAATTCATCCGGGTTGGTAGTAGACCGACCAATCAAACGCTGTGGTCCCAGTAGCTGCCGTGCCAGAGCAATTGGAGCATCCTGCTGCCCTAAATGAACACCATCAGCATCAACCGCCAGGGCTAAATCTACCCGGTCATTCATAATAAACAGGGCACCATAGTGATGGCACATCTGACGCAGCTTTTGGGCATGAGAGAGTTTCACCGCATCGTCTGCCGTTTTTTCCCGGTACTGTACCAGGGTTAGCCCACCTTGAAGAGCTGCTTCTACTGTGCTAAATAGCTGTTCTGAATAAGAGGTGACCAGGTAAAGGTGCGATCGCTCCAGTAGCTGATGACGCCGATATGCTAGTAAATTGCTCTCCAGGGTATAAACCCGATAGCGCATTTGCTTAAACACTGCGCCCATCTCTGGGTTGTAAAGCTTGCCATATTCTTCCAACACTCGCAGCGCTTCTTCGACACGGCAGAGATTTGCCTGCAATAGCTGGTCGATGCTGGAGCGTTGTTCTTCCTTGGGATGAGTCAATTCAGTACCTGGGTCTCCAGGAGTATCTCGTGAGGCCCGGATATCCTGAGTGTGCCAGTTAGCTAACTCCTGACGCATTTGCTTGCATTCACCTGACATCAGGGCGCTGTTGAGACCAAAGCGACACCACTCTTCAATAATTCGCAAGCCTTCTCTGGCTCGGTCTAAATTGGCGTCTAAAATGCGGCAAATAGCTGGCTCTTGCCATCTACGACCACTATACTGATCGCTCATCGCGAACTACTCCATTATTTCTAATCGTAACAGGGCTTCTCAAGAAGATTCCGACCTTGTTGGTTTACCACAAACATTGCACTGCTGAAACATCCTTTGATATAAATATGCTGCCACCGATGATTATCTTGAAGTGGCTATTTTATACAACAAGAGAAAAACACGACGGCAAATATTAAGTTTAATCGTATCCTTAAGACCTATTAACTTTGATATGCACCCATTGCGAAAAGAAAACGATTGAGGCGTCGGGAATTAAAACAAGTGCAGAGACCAGGAGCCTCCACATTTGGTTGTTTGTCAACCCAGCTGCTGGAGATGACATTAATGGTAATAGCACAGGGCTACACCCAGCAAAATTTAGTGCGATCGCCTTAGCTCTTTTCGTTAACGCAGCGGCTTCCTTTGCCAGCTAACCCAACCTAGGCTGACGTTAGCCTAGCAGGACGTAGTCCATTGCCCGTTGGCTGTGCCTTTTGTACTTTTTTCCACGCGTAACTAATGATACAAGCGGGAGTATCCGCAGTGAGGTCTTGATGGAGTTAGTCATCTTTATCGGTCTGCAAGCTTCCGGTAAGAGTACGTTCTTCCATAAGTATTTTTCGACAACGCACGAACACGTTAGCAAAGACTTAATGCGTAACAACAAAAATCCTGCCAGAAGGCAGCTACAGCTTATCGAAGGCGCACTACAGGCAGGACGTTCGGTTGTTGTTGACAACACCAACCCAACACTTGAGGATCGTGTGTCGTTGATTCAAATAGGCTGTACCTATGAGGCCCAAATCATCGGCTATTACTTCAAATCGCAGGTCAAGCAATGCCTTGAGCGTAACCGACAACGCTTAGGGAAAGCCCAAGTGCCAGACGTAGCGATTTACACAACAATCAAGAAGCTAGTCCGCCCCACTTACGCCGAAGGATTTCACCAGCTTTTCAACGTGCGTATTACTGGTCAATTGGCTTTCGAAGTTTGTCCTTGGGCTGAAGATGAGGTCGTTCGTGGATAACTATGCCTTAAAAAATGCGCTTGATTGCAAAGACTTCTTGCATAAGTGGCTATGTCCTGAGAGATAAGTACTAGTACGTCACAACAATTGACTTTTCCAAGAGGTCTAATGAACAATCAACAACCAACGCTGTTGGGCAAAGTCCTTCTCCCTGGGAAAAGGGGTTGTTCCTCCCCTAGTAAGAGCGCCTTCGAGAGGGGAGGAATCGGCCCAAAGGCTGATTTCTTAACATTGCTACAAGATATTCGCGAAGATCACCCCATAAAATTGGGGATATTTCCTAGCTTCCACTAGCAACACTTAACGTAAAGTAGTTTTTCCGGCATGGATGCAGTTTTACGAGTAGGCGATCGCGTTATTACCGCCCAAGAAATTATTCCCCTGTTAGCGGGTTACCAACTGCTGCCGTCATTGCTGCGCGAGATCATCATTGACCAAGCGATTGCTCCATTTAGCTGCACACCTGAAGAGATAGCCCAGACCACTCAGCAGTTCTATGAGCAAAATAAAATCACCGATGAGACGGCAAAAATTGCCTGGGCCTCGCAACGCGGAATGACTTCAGCGCAATTAGAAGCTTTAGCAATACGAGGGCTGTTGATCGAAAAATTCAAGCAAGCAACCTGGGGTCACACCCTGGAATCCTATTTCCTGAATCGTAAGGGAAACTTAGATCGGGTGATTTACTCCCTAATTCGGACTCAAGACCCAGGAATTGCCCAAGAACTCTATTTCCGGATTCAGGAAGGAGAACAGTCTTTTGCTGACTTAGCACGGGAGTATTCCCAAGGTTCTGAAGCTCAAACCGGAGGGATGGTTGGTCCCGTTGAATTGAGTACACCTCACCCGGCATTGGCACAAATGCTGCG
Source organism: Coleofasciculaceae cyanobacterium (assembly GCA_036703325.1). Lineage (GTDB taxonomy): Bacteria > Cyanobacteriota > Cyanobacteriia > Cyanobacteriales > Coleofasciculaceae > DATNPI01. Next base: position 1,589 of record DATNPI010000615.1, on the reverse strand, counting down.
TTTAAGTCAACCAGGGCAACTTTGTCCGCCAACACGCATAGGAGAATGGCTTTTAATTGTACGTCTAGAGAAGTTTATCCCGGCCCAGCTAGATGCCTCTATGCGTCAGCGACTGTTAAACGAGTGTTTTAGTACTTGGCTTTCTGAGCAACTCAATCAGCAGTTAGCTGTTAGCGAGAAACTAGTGGGGTAGGTTTAAGAATTCAAAAGAATTGTTGAAAATATTAAAGCCAAAAAAGATTGATTTAAAGTTAAAAAAAATTAAATAAAGGTTTACTTTAATTATCCTAAATTTAAAAGCTAAACGCTTTCAGAGTGCATGATAAATACGACGGCGATTCAAGAATTTCTGGCTAGCATCTCTCCTTTCGATCAGTTGTCACCAGCAGCACTCCTGAGGCTGTCAACACAGTGCCAGTTGCTGCGCTATCGCATGGGTCAGGCGATTGTTGTACGGGAGAGAATGCCTGCTCAAGTTGCCATTCTCTTTGAGGGACAAGCTCGTCTCCTCGGTTACGACCCCCGCCGTCCCGCGCCAGTTACCCTAAAGTTGCTGCAACCGCGAGAAATCATCGGTTGGGTTGGTTTGGTGAGGGGAGTACCTTGTGAAACAGCGATCGCCTCCACTGAGGCAGTTTGTCTCACCTTCAGTGGCGCTGACTTCTTTAACTTGATTAACTCTGAACCAGCGATTATAGCTGCCTTCCGCTCACGTTGTTCCTTAGTAGAAGTTTTCGACCTCCTAGGTGCAGAACTGGAGCGACGAGCAGAGGTCGAAGTTGACCTCAAAGAACTCGCGCTTCAGGCTTGGTCAAATGCACTAATCTGTAATTTGCCGCCGGGTAGGCAGATGTCCAGCGAACTCGACCGCAATCGGGTGTGGTTTGTCAGCGGGGGAGCATCAACCAACTTCCCAATTGGCTTGTGTTTCAATTCAGAAGCCGTTAAAGATTTAGTGGTCAATGGTTCAGGTTTCGCTCGCCTGGTTGGAATTCCATCTGACCTGCTCTCCCTTTCAAGCTCAAGCCTCTCGCTAGAGTCATCAGTCACTACAAACGCGATAACCCCTGTCTCTACAGCAGAAGAAGTTCCCTATGCCCCAGAGCAACTGACTGAAGCTGAAGCTTACAAAGAGCAGAAAACCAAGCGCCACTATCCCTTTGTTCGCGGCAAAGGCCCACTTGATGGGACATTAGCTTGCTTCCAGATGCTTAGTCAACATTTTGGGATGCCGTTTCGTCGGGATATGGTTCGCCGCGTCATTCTCAACCAGCGATCGGGCAATGGCAACCTCTCCCTCCAACACTGTGGTGCCATCGCCGACATGATGGGATTGAGCGCCCAACTAGTGAATGTTCCTGGTGTGGCGGTGAACCGCTTGCCAACCCCAGCAATACTCTCCTGGCAAGAAAGCTTTGCCATCCTTTACGAGAGTAGCGAACGGGAACTGGTGATCGGGGTGCCAGAAAGCGGAATCAAGCACCTCAAACCCTCACAGTTTCTGAAAACCTGGGGTGAAGACGGGCAGGCACTACTGCTCAAACCCACCAAAGACACCCCTAAAGAGCGGTTTGGACTCTCGTGGTTCA
>DATNPI010000612.1:0-7266 GCA_036703325.1 Coleofasciculaceae cyanobacterium | reverse complement strand
CAAAGCTGGCAGCGATCATCTAGCCCGCGCCTACTATCACACCTATAACGTACCGACCATAATCACCAATTGCTCGAATAACTATGGTCCCTACCATTACCCCGAAAAATTGATTCCCCTGATGTGTATCAATATCCTACTAGGCAAACCACTGCCTGTTTATGGGGATGGACAGAACATCCGGGATTGGCTATTTGTCAAGGACCATTGCCGTGCGCTAGATGTTGTGATCCATCGCGGTGAACCGGGCGAGACCTATAACATTGGTGGCAACAACGAAGTCAAAAATATTGACCTTGTTCATACGCTATGTGAACTGATGAATGAGTTAGCACCCCACCTACCCGTACAACCGGCTCAAAAGCTGATTACCTTTGTCAAGGATCGAGCCGGTCATGACCGCCGCTATGCGATCGACGCCACCAAGATCCGTACAGAACTGGGTTGGACACCAGCAGAAACCTTAGAAGGAGGACTCCGTCAAACGCTGGAGTGGTACCTGACTCACCGGGATTGGTGGCAGCCATTGCTATCGGAAGAGTATCAAGCCTACTATCGCCAAGTCTACGCCTAGAGTTTACGAGACTCAGGAAACCACCCGCCGCTATGATCCATCTGGGTTATAGCGGGGTTTTTCGTAGCACTATGGGAAAGTCAACTGAAGGTTGAAGTATAAAGTATGAAGTATAAAATTACTGGGTTAATGTCCGTTGCGCTGACATCCTTCACACTTGTTTAGTTAAGAGGTATTCAACTTCTCTAATTCTCCTCTATTCGTCCTACTACTATCCTCGTAGAGTTGGTGAGGGTTTCCTATAGGTTCTCAGTAAAACATGTAGCCTCTCTCAAACTCTCCCAATTCGTTAAATTAATAAAAACTCGGTGAGCTGAATCTCTAACTCAATTCCCTCTACATCTTGAAAATATGAATCTGTTTGTCTTGTCGGAACTAGGGTTTGCAGAAAATCATGTGGGGTGGTTAGCCTCCTACGATTTTGAGGAGATTCTGGGACAGACCTGCAACGCAACATTTATCTACCCAGAGGTTAATGATAAGATTCGATTTTTCAAACGTTATAGGCATCGACTCTTTAAATCCTGGTACAAGACGAAAGATTTACCTACATTAGGCGAAGCCCCCAATGTTCTTTTAGTGGTAGGAATGGGATGCAGCGCATTACTGATGATGCAGTCTCTTGGCCCTTTACTCAAACAGTTTGATGTCCGCATAGCGTATTTGTTCGATCTATACGAGCCGCAATATATTGATAGAGAGGCCATTCCATACCTCGATTATTTATTCGTTCCGATCGCTGAAATTGCGGATGAGATTAATGAGAAGTTTCCTATAAACACAAAATTTTTACCTCACGCATTTGATGTGCTGCAATTCGGCTCAAATCAACAAAATCGGTGCATTGATGTCATGAGTTATGGACGAGGAAATATGGAAGTCCATCGGTGTTTACAAGAAAACTTTAATCAGTCACACACCAACCGCGCCTATTTTCATTCTACGTTTACAGAACCGGAAGTAACCAGTTACAAAGAACATAGAATGTTATTAGCAAAGTTGCTGTCAAGATCTAAAATAAGCTTGTGTTTTGAACCGAGCCAAGTGGAACGATTTAGAGGGTATTCTCCACTTTTGACTCGTTGGTTTGAGGCGTGGGCCGCTGGGTGTACAATTGTCGGCAAAAAACCGTTTGGAAAGAATGTCGCTGAGTTAATTAACTGGCAAAACAGTACCATTGAACTACCAGACAGGTCATCAGAGTGGATTCCATTCTTTGAAGAGTTATTAAGTGATAATGAGATGCTCTTAGCTAACTCGGAAAGAAACTATCGCGAATCTCTTTTGAGACATGATTGGCGTTATCGAATCCGAGATATATTTCAAACTGTAGGCTTACCGATTCCTGAAAAGCTTGATGAGGAAATTATACAGTTGAAACAAAAAGCTCAAATAGGATTACCGACTAAATAAAAGGCTTTAAAAACGATTTCGTATCGGTTATTTATCTATGTCTTTGAACCGAATTGGATTGGTTGCGATTGGACGCAATGAAGGGGAACGCCTGCACCAGTGTCTCCTTTCAGTGGTGGGGAAGGTAGCCCATGTTGTCTATGTCGATTCTGGCTCGACAGATGGCAGTATTGAGTTAGCGCGATCGCTTGGAGTGGATGTCGTTGAGCTTGACCTGTCTACACCCTTCACAGCCGCACGCGCCAGGAATGCAGGATTTGCCCGTTTACTGGAAGCGGATGCAGAGATTGAATTTGTCCAATTCGTTGATGGCGACTGTGAGGTCGTTGAGGGATGGCTCGATTATGCTTTAGCACAACTCGACGCCCACCCGGAAGTAGCTGTGGTGTGTGGTCGCCGGAGAGAGCGATTCCCTGAAGCAACTATTTACAACCAATTGTGCGATATCGAATGGGATACACCCGTCGGCGAGGCACAGGCGTGTGGTGGTGATTCAATGATGCGTGTAGCCGCCTTCCAGCAAGTCGAAGGGTTCAATCCTACGATGATTGCCGGTGAAGAGCCAGAACTGTGCGTGCGTCTGCGCCAAAAGGGTTGGAAAATCCTGCGTCTGGATGCTGAGATGACCCGACATGATGCACAAATGACCCGTTTAGGGCAGTGGTGGAAGCGTTTTCAGCGATCGGGCCATGCCTATGCTGAGGGGTCTTGGTTACACGGACGGGAACCAGAACGCCATTGGGTTAAGGAAAGCCGGAGTATTTGGTTGTGGGGGTTGATTGTACCACTGCTGCTATTAGGGCTGGCCTTGCCGACGAACGGATTGAGCCTATTACTGTTGGCAGCCTATCCGCTGATGACTTACCGCATCTATCGTTACTACATGCAGCAGCAGAAACTCAAATCGAAAGATGCCTGGATGTATGCCCTGTCTTGTGTGGTAGGCAAATTTCCTCAGCTACAAGGACAAATCCAGTTTCACCTGGGAAGATTGCTAGGGCGGCGTCAAAGCTTGATCGAATATAAGACAGCAATCCCAATAGACACAGCGAGTTAAAGAAAAATGCATCTCATCCTCGCATCGCTGCGGAATGAGTGCTACAATCATGGATTCTCGATATAAACGCGTTAAGTTTAGTCAGCGGTGTATCTAGTATTCAGGGGTGCATCTATTATCACTCACTGTTAGTGTTAGCTGCCGTTTTTAGGCAAGGTCTGCAAAGTTTTTCAGGCGCTAGAATGTCCTTTGTGCCTGTTTCAGGGGCTTAGCAGAAGTTTCTTTTTGATTCTTTGTTGATGGCGTATCTGCAAGCTGTAGAGCGCTAAAAGCCCAAGGCATCCCAGCCGCCGTGTCAGGGGTGCCTTGTCCCATAGGAATTAAGTCAATCATACTCGATACAGAGCTTAGTACCGCTAGGCGGCAGTCAAAAGTCAAAAGTCAAAAATCCTCTGAGCATGAGGAGTTTAACTGCTTGTAAGCTGGTGAATTATTTCTGCTGAGCTGGTCTAGACAAATATATTTCTAATTCTCTATCTTTAAAATTTTCCTGGTGCTACTAGCGCTTCGGGTTCTACACCGAACCCATTCCTCGCCTCGGATTGTGAAACGTTGCTGCGGCGAAGATACTTTGGGGGAAACTCCACAGGAAATTAGCGGGCGTGCCAGGGTAATAGTCAAACAAGAGCCTCCTTTCTATTCTGAAACGGGGCTTTTTGCTTTTTGTTCGTTCCTGTAAGAGAGTCTACCGGAGCGATCGCGTTTTATCCCAGAGCGGCGGAGTCTCTGACTGAGGACTGTTCGATATAGGGGTCATTATTTGACAACTCTCCGCCCTAGAAGTGCGGAGATTCTTGAGCTAATCACTGCCCTTTTTGGGTTGCCCCTTACTTAGGTCTTACACGATTATGTCTAGTCCGAGCTTACTAGAATATCACTTAATATCTAGATACCCTTTTAATGGACTACTCTCCAAGCGTTTACCCATTTCAGGGTACGTTCCCGTGTGCCCCACGGTACGCGGATTACTCCGTTAGCGAAGCGGGCGAGCGTACCCGCTCGACGATGTTTTTCCTAAATCATTCAACCTTGGTTCGGGCTTACTGTGCTGTTTATCGAGTTATCGCTGCTCGTGGTCTTTATTGTTTTCTAGGCAGTCGTGTGGCACTGTTTCAGCCATATTTGTCGGGCACGTTCTAGCGGTTTTTCAACCTGAAACCAATAGTATTTTACCAAAAGTCCCCCTTGAAGGGGGAGGCTTTAGACCCATTATTTTCGGTAATGCCTGTAACTGCACTTGACCAGGAAATCGCTATTTCCATCTGTCTTAAGCAGTGATATGCATTTGTATCTATAGCAAGATTAATGCTTATGTGTACTTTCTTTAAATACTGTTACAGAGGTTGAACTTCCGCGACCTCGCCTACTTCAAAAACTGCCAAGAATAGCAATTTTTCAGGAGATTTACATGACTTTTGCAACCAACGACACGACAAGACAGAGCGTCGAACAATTCCAGCGTTTCGATGTAGATACTCAGCTTGCCTTACTGTGGTACGGTTACCTAGATATCAAAGACCAACTCAACCCAACGAGTCAACCTTCTGTACAAGATCTAGCACAAGCTTTGTTTGATCAAATTCAGGCATTACCTCAGCCTGAACAGCTACAGGCGCAGCGCGACATTGCAAGCTGTGCAGACACCCCCATCAGCCGTACTTACAGCTCCTTGAGTTCCAGCGGTAAGCTAGATGTGTGGCTGCTCTTAGCACAAGGGATGGAACAAGGCACCATTATTCAGGTGCCCGATGACTATTCGCTGCCTGCTCAAACCGAAGAATTTACACAGAAAATCACGTCCCTGGATTTCGAGGACAGGATTAATTTCATGCGTAGCGCGGTAATCGAGATGGGTGCTAAATCCTAGCCTGTGCGATCGCTACACAAGAAACAATAGTTAGTTAATGCGACTGATGCTCCCGAAAATATTTTCGGGAGTATCAGTTTAAAGCTCCAAGATGCAACTCGTAGCACTTTCTGTGTTCGGTTACGGCGTGCTGAGAGGTAGGTTGTTCGCTATTGTCTTCAGTCTCTGTCATCCCTCACTCCTGATCATCTTCAGTGTTGGGAAGCGCCCAAGGGTTAATGCCGTGTTGATCGAGCAGCCTCTCAAAGTAGTCTCGTTCTCGCCTGATATCGTCTTCAATAGCGAATCCTTCACCCAGTTCAGCTAAGGCTCTCTCAAGTTGAGCAATGCGCCCTTGAAGCTGCTCGTCTCGCTCCTGTTCTGTGCGAGATACCCCAAAAGCATTATCGAATCGACGCTCCAAAGATTCAGTTAGCAATGCCCAAACAAGGCTTAGGGCTTGTTGGTTTCCCTGACTAGCTTGGGTGAACCAATACGCCGTTACCACTTCTAGAGGAAGGGCATTGAAACGACTTTGCCCCCGCAGTTGTTCACCCGAATCAATTTCAATACTGTCGGGCGTATAACCCTCTCCCAGCAATGCTTTTATGGCTTTTGAGGTCAAAAAGCGTCGGGCGTTAATTTCAGGCTTGTTCACACATTCAGCAGCCTGAGTCTGGGACATCCGGTAAGACCCATCAGGCAGCATGAAGCCATCAACCTCCAGCGCTCCAATTTGGACTGAAGCACGGGTAGCTTTAATTGATTCGGTCATGGTAATTGCTATCCCTGCCAGTATCTACACGAAGAGAAGGGTGGGCATTGCCACCCTAAAGCTAACTGCTACTCGATCTCCTCTTCGTCTGCTTTTGCCGCATCATCCAACCTGTCGTCAGCATCCTTGCAGAGCTTACGCCCATATACGATGGCTACAGAGGCTAGCCCCCCAGCCGTCGTTGCGGTTGCAGCAGATACATTTCCCGAAAGGAAGAGCAGAGGGTTTGCAAGGACAATAGCAGCACCTCCTGCTATAAGGCAGTAACCAAGGTTAAAGATTGCGCTGTCTCGCCTACGTCGCACCTTTTCGTAACAGTCAAGAGGCATCGATTCGCCTTTTTGGGCGACTATTGTAGTACACTTGGTATTAACTACCATACGAAAGCTATCCTCCTTTTGGGTGGAAATAGTTTACTTGTTGAATTGAAAGGATGGTTTGCCTGCCAGAGCGTATCCATCCCGTAATGTTTTTTGCGAGAGAGGTTAACCATTAGGCTTGGTTAGCCTCTCTTGTTATTATGTGTCAGTCAGGCTTCGTGTGGCAAGTTTTTGATGCATATACGCCGGCACAAGAAAAGAATCCGGCGTGCAGGGGGCGGGGTGCAAGGGGGAAAGAACATCCCTTGCGGACAAGTCCCCTATTGCCCTGCCGTGGAGCGAAGCGGAACATGGGTCACAATCCCCCGCTTCTTTTAGTGGCTTGCATTTTAGGTTGGGTACAATCCCCCTCTGAATGTCCCTCCCTGCTCCCTGCTTCCCTCCCCCTGCCTCTTCGATAAATACTTTTGACTACTTTGCTCCTTGAATCAGCGTAAAAAATACACAAGGTATACCTTAAAAAGATTCCCTTAAGAAATACCAGGGCTACGGCAGGTAGTGCAGGGGTGCTATATAAATAATGCAGGGGGAAAAGTATCAAAGTTTAATAACCACGATAGTTTGTACAAGAATTATTGTCCGATCGCAAAATTTATAGGTAGAGCAACCATATGTCAATTGAGAAAGGCTCGGCAGTCAAGGAAAAAGAAGCTCCAGACGTAAACGAGCGACCACTCCCTAATTCAGTGATGTTTGTCCACAACATGCTTGACGAGTACGGCTTAGACCCTTATGAGTTTCGGGTCTATGCTCATGCTGTTCGCAGAACTGGCGGAAAGCTTGATGGTAAGTACTTTGCTAGCCTTAGCAAGACAGCGGAAATCTGTCAGATGAGTGTTCGCCGCGTCCAGTATTCGTTGAAGTTTCTTTGTGAGGCAGGTTTTCTAACCCAGGAGAAGCGGACAGGGCGCACAGATCAGTACAGGGTCACTCCTAGCAGTCAATGGGCAAAGCCGGAGAATCTAGAGTCAATTCGAGAGGCAGTTACGGGGGTTAGAAGGAAGAAGACGAAGAGTAAGGGTCAATCAGCTAAATCAAAAGGTTCAGCGACTAAAGATCTGAGTGACCAACGGGATTTGCCAGAAGAGTGAGACTCGTTACTCCCCCAACCCAACCGATCGCACCTTTCCCCCATTTGATGTAAAATCAACCCAATAAACAAATACGCGCCCCGGCTTGGTGCTACCAACACCCGCCCAGGACGACTTCCCCTCCCATGAA
>DATNPI010000592.1:0-3190 GCA_036703325.1 Coleofasciculaceae cyanobacterium | reverse complement strand
GTCATTGGTGCTACAGGGAATCTAACGGTGCTGTATCCCTACTGGGATGCTCCAGACATCGCCTCACTGGTACCGCCAGGACAGGAATTGGTCGTCCCGAAAGCGGACGATCCGTTTCAGTTCCGGCTACGTGGAACGTCTGGCTTTGTTGAAGTGTTGGTGTTGGCAACGACAAAACCCTTGCGGCAGTCTTTGCAGACATTGGAAGCGATCGGTCGCGGCAGAGGGCTAAAGTCTCGTAGTTTCACACCACTCCAAGAAACTGAACCATTAGATATTATCCAGTCGTTAATAGGCGACTTCGATCGCCATGCCCGTGGGGGGGATGGAGATGTTGAGGTGGTGGGAGAGCGATCGCTTGGGGTGGTAGGAACGCGAACCGTGGATACGGCGCAGCTTGCCACGATATCTCATGTCATTGAGGTGGTAGCGTCTTAATCACACCGTAGCTAGAGGTGTGTTGTAGGTGTGTGGCAGTTGATAAGTCGAAATTAAGTCAGAATTTAGTCCCCCCTGAATAATAGATAAGTAACGTTATTTGGGCTTACAACAAGTTAATAAAAGTTATATAGACTTGCTTGAAGCGTCTTATCCCACGAAAACCGTGTTTGATTGAAAGTGATCGCTTTTTCTGTGGAGGTTCTTTACACTCGTTATATATGTCCTAACACATTCTCGTAGGGCTATATCCCCCTGTTCACTGCTCCTGGATGAATCAAGTCGAGCAGTGCTTTAGTATCCTGCAATATCCTGCAACGTAAGCGCCTACAGATTACCAATTTTGCTGATAAAAAGTCATTGGCTGAGCAGTTGCAGGCATACATTGATCAATGGAATGCTATCGCTCACCCCTTTAATTGGACTAGCCAGCCTGTGGCGAAGGTAATGACCAAGTGTGAAACCCTTCAATCCAACTTAGCGATCGCTTCCTGATTTCCGTACCCCTTTTCTAGCGACCTGTACTTAGTACACCATGACTCATCAACTACTCCACTTGAATGACGGTTGAGAAGGCAGCGAGAGTATTGGTATCGAGCGATCGCCCTCGCCTCCCGGCAGACCGGCTTTCGACTATAATCGTCGCATTACGGCGATTGCTACGCGAGAGTTCTTCTACATCTCCCAGCAGGTTTCCAAGGACTTCTAATGGGTCATCGCCTTCAACCGGCAAAAATCCACGCTGCAATCCTCGACCTCTGGCAATCGTTTGCATCGCCCGGAGAGCATTACGAAGGGGACTTGTGCTAATTAGCGTCAGCAACTCCACAAACCCTTTTCCGCCTAATCTGAGTACTACCTCATCCTCTGAACGCGGAACCACCAAACTGCTGCTGCGATCAATTCTCGCTGCCTCCTCAGGTGCATCCCAGTTAGCCGGATAAAGTACTGTGATATTTCCCCCTGCATCGATCGCTAAACAGCTCAAATACAGCTCTTGGTCTTCTAGATTTTCGACTTTCAACTGGATGGCTTCTCCGGCGCGAAAAGATTGAGAAGCGGTTGCGATCGTTTGGATAGGCGCTCCTCGCTCCCGTGCACCTCGGCTGGCAATCTGAATTCTCGGCCCCTGTCCACTAGCCGCGAAAATTTCGCCCGTAATTTGCAAGTTTGATGAGGGAGTGGCTAATCCTTGTAAAACCTTGCCTGCCAACAGAAGCTTGAGTCTAGGTTTGAGCCGATTAACAGCAGCCGTCGCCGATTCCCCTGCTCGACCAAAGGAGCTACTTACGGGCTTCAGGATTGGTGTGAATACCCCCAAACTACCTACTGGCGGTAGATTGTCTTCTCCCATCGTTGCCAGTTGACGCTGATAGTCCTGTGTCATGCGACTGATGATGTAATCAACAGGCGACTGCCCATCGACCGGCATTACTTGCTCAATCCGGTTGACAGATTGAGTAAGTAATGCTTTTTGCAAGGCTGTGCGTGCCTGCTCCATTTCATCGCCTAGCGAGGAATCAAGTCCCACCCTCAGCGTGGGGTTGGCAGGAATTCCCACAATTCGCTCTCGCAGCAACATTCCCGGTTTGGCGATACCACTCTGCCCAGATAGGAGTTTGCCATAGCCAAATAAACTGCCACTACTGCGGTTAGTCTGTTGAAGTTCGATGGGTTGTCCGGACTTGTCTAAGATAGTCTTTCCTGACGAGTCTAGCAGTGTGAAAACTGTATTGGCAGACCCTAGATTTTGCGAAGAAACTCCCCCTAGCCAGAACTCGATTTGCTCTCCTGTCACCTTGGTAATTGCCGCTTCCGCTGGAGGCGCGGTGAAATCTTGAAAGTAGAATGGCTTTTGTCCGTTGTTACTCTCCGGTTTCACTTCAACAACAGGCACCTGAGTATATCCCCTCAAACTAGCTTCAGCCTTGGTACTACGAATAAGATTGGCTTGCACCGTTACCTTGGGTTGATTGGCGGGAAGTTGCCAAAGGTAGCGGGTTAACAAGTACGTAAACGCCCCAGCATGAAAATCTCCAAAGGGAACATCGAGCGCTTCCTGATTGCGACTGGCAGAACCAAGGGCAACTCCTTTGGCAATTCCTTTTTGCCGTCGTTGTTGGAACTTCTCAACAGACAGATTAAGTTGTGCAAGCCATTGTTTTTGATAGTCTAGTTCTTCCGCACTGGCGACTAAGGTTTCTCCACTGCGACTTAATCGCGAGGCAGCAGTCCTAACAACAGCGTTTCCTCGTGTACTCGCCCCAGAGTAGCAGCTATCTAAGACAACGGTTAGGTTTTCGGTGTTTATTGCGTCCATCAACAGAAACAGCGTGCGTCCTGTGATGTCGGGCACGACAATTTCGGAATTTGTTCCCTGAGGTGGCAAAGGGTCGTTAGGTACGAGCGTACCATTCAAATCACAGTTGCTGGCTTTCCTGCACTCTGGGGTGTCTAATGGGTTTGGGTCTTTCACCAGAGAACCGTGTCCGGAGTAGTGAAAGACGACGACATCCCCAGGTTTGGCTTGAGCGATCAAGTGTTCCTTAAAGACTCGAAGAATATTGGCGCGGGTCGGCTTGAGGTCGTTCGTTGCGGCATTGTCGGAGACGATAATAATATCCTTGGGATTAAATCCAAACCGATGCATGAGGAGTTCGTGTTGCAGTTCAACATCGTTGAGGCATCCTTGTAAATCTGTAACTGGGTCAGGATATTCGTTAATCCCCACAAGCATTGCCAGTTTGCGTGG
>DATNPI010000570.1:0-7782 GCA_036703325.1 Coleofasciculaceae cyanobacterium | reverse complement strand
CAAAATCGGCACCAGCAACCCAAACTGAGGCATTTGACCAAAATGTCGCTGTAAATCCCGCCCCACAGCAATATTAAATTTTTGGTCAGTTCCCCCCAACTCGACATCAGCCTGCACCGCCACCGAATCATAGCCCTGCATCAATGGGTAGAGAAATTCATGCAAGTAAATCGGGTTTTCCTGTTTGTAGCGCTCCGCGAACCCCTCTTTCGCCAGCATTTGCCCTACCGTCATCGTCCCCAACAATTCCAAGATTTTCGCCAAATCAAGCGACGCTAGCCACTCAGAGTTGTAACGAATTTCCAGGCGTCCTGGTGTCTCAAAATCCAAAATTGGGCGCACCTGCTCCAGGTAAGTTTGAGCATTTTGCTTCACCTCAGCAGCACTCAGTTGGCGGCGCACCTCGGATTTCCCTGTAGGGTCGCCAATCCGTGCGGTAAAATCCCCAATAATTAGGACAGCTGTATGACCAGCATCCTGGAAAGCTCGGAGTTTTCGGACGGGGATACTATGACCAAGGTGAATATCTGTACCAGTTGGGTCAATTCCCAACTTAACCCGTAAGGGACGGCCTGATTGCACTATCCGTTGAGCCAGATTTTCATTAGCATCTTGAGAATCTGGTTGATTGGGAAAAATTTCACTCGTCCCTCGGTAGAGCCAAGCCAGCTCATTAGGGTTTCCGGATGGTGAATTACTAGTAGTGAGTTCAGAATTTGACATTCGTCTGGAACATCTTTGAGGATTGAGTAACCGGGTGCGGCAGATCGAGATTTATCTTTATCTTGTACAAATCCAAGGCAGATAGATTAACATTTTTTACAAAAAAGCCAAAATATCCATGTATGAACAGTCAACCATTATCCCAGGATGCACCTATTATGATTAAGGCGATGCCTAATCTTGGTTGAGCCTCCCCGCCACCGAACCCCTAGGAGGAGAGGTAGTGGCTACTCTAGTCCTTTAGAAAAGGCTTCATTAAAAGTTTGGCTTTGCAGGTCGTCAAAAAAGCAAACGCTTATGTGCAACCGTTTTCTTGGCGCTGTTAAGATGTTCTTACCAAAACTTAGCTTATCCGTAATCCTGCTGTTGCTATAAATTTCTGTAATCATCTATAGAAAGTATTGATACAAAGTTGTTCGCAGTGTACGTTCAGTCTTTTTTTGAGTGAGGAAGTGAAATCGCTGTGTCGTCTAGCACCATTCAACAAAAACAAGATGCCAAAAGCAGCCGATCGCCAGCTTTTCGGTTTGTCCAAGGAGTCGCTCAGGTAACAGGCGCAACCGTCCTCGGCATCACCATGCTAACTAGCTCGGTCGTCGCTGGTGGGCTGGTTGGCTTGGCGACTAGCTTCCGCAATCTCCCGGATGTCAGAGTGCTACGAAACTATGTGCCGTCAGAAACCTCGTACATTTATGACGTTAAGGGTAAGCCTCTGGCCAATCTTCATGGTGAAGCCAATCGTGAAGTTGTCAAACTAGAAAAAGTCAGTCCCATCCTCAAGCGGGCGGTACTGGCCATGGAAGATAGCCACTTTTATCTGCATCATGGCATTAATCCCAACAGTGTTGGGCGTGCGCTTTTAATGAACTGGGAGAATGGCACAGTTGTTGAAGGCGGCTCAACGCTGACGATGCAGCTAGTGAAAAATCTATTTCTCAAGCCAGAGCGCAAGTTTAGCCGCAAAATCGCTGAAGCGGTGATGGCTATACGGATTGAGCAAATTTTCACCAAAGACCAAATTTTCGAGATGTACCTCAATCAAATCTATTGGGGTCACAATAACTATGGCATCCAAACAGCCGCCGAAAGCTATTTTGGTAAGACGGCTGATAAGCTCACCCTGGCGGAGTCAGCGATGCTGGCTGGACTGATTCAATCTCCCGAAGAATACAGCCCTTTCGTTAGCTTCGATGTGGCGAAACAGCGACAATCGGTGGTCTTAACCCGGATGCAAGACTTGGGATGGATTACGCCAACCGAAGCAGAAGCTGCTCGTAAGCAAAAGCTGAAACTGGGTAAGCTTACTTCATGGCAGACTAGTATACTACCTTTCGTTACAGAAGCCGTTGTTGCTGAGTTGAATCAGCGATTTGGTCGGGATACTGTTCTCAAAGGTGGGATGCGAGTCCAGACTACGATTGACTACAACTTCCAGCGGATGGCGGAAGACACTGTGAAGCGTGCTCATGCGAACCTAGGGGTTTACGCTGACCAGATAGCACTAGCGGCGGTCGATCCTCGGACGCATTTTGTCAAAGCCTTAGTCGGTGGAGTCAACTACGACAAGAGCCAGTTCAACCGCGCCATTCAATCCCAGCGTCAGCCTGGGTCAGCGTTTAAACCGTTTGTTTACTACACTGCCTTTGCTAGCGGCAAATATGGGCCAGACACTACTGTCATTGATGCCCCTGTTAGCTATCGGGATGGTGACGGCTGGTACTCTCCCCAAAACTACGGTGGTGGCTTCTCTGGTGCCGTGACCATTCGCACCGCTTTGATGCAATCTCTTAACATCCCAGCCGTCAAGCTCGGCAGAGCGGTGGGACTAGATAAAGTTATTGAAACTTGCCGCACCCTTGGGATGAAGAGTCCGATGGAGCCGGTCACATCCTTGCCACTGGGGGCAATTGGGGTGACGCCTTTGGAAATGGCGGGAGCCTACGCCACTTTTGCTAGTAATGGTTGGTATTCTGACCCAACGGTAATTGTTCGGGTTACTGACAGTGATGGGAATGTATTACTAGACAACACGCCTAAACCCAGGTTGGTTCTCGATCCCTGGTCGGCTGCCTCTCTTAACAATGTCCTGCAAAACGTAATTACTGGCGGTACAGGAAAAAATGCAAATATTGGGCGTCCGGCAGCGGGTAAGACTGGTACAACGTCCTCAGAGCGGGATATTTGGTTTGTTGGATATACACCACAATTGTCAACGGCAGTTTGGGTTGGTAATGATAACAACAGACCCATAGGAGGTGGAGCAACAGGCGGTGTGTATGTTGCACCCATCTGGCGAGATTTTATGCTTCAGGCTTTAAGGAATGAGCCTGTTCAATACTTCAAACCAGCTTCAAACTTTAACCCCCCTTAAACAGCACTCAGCTTGTAGTTGTCAGTTGTCAGTTGTCAGTTGTTAGTTGTCAGTTGTTAGTTGTCAGATCGATAGTAAAGCAGGGCTGCGTTAGCGAAGCCAAGGAGTCAGGAGCTAGCGCCGATGGGTCTTACTGTCCAATGACGAGCAACAGACAAAAAGCTGATGGCTGACTACTAAGATTGCTTTTCTAGTTCTGACTTCATTCGCTCCAGAGTCATGTGCATTTGATCGAACATTTGCTGAGGCGTGATGCCATACTGCCCAAGTTGTGTATTGAGCTGTTCTACAGTCATCTGCGCCATAAAGTCATCAGATAGCTCGAAGCGCTTCATAAAGATACGATAACGCTCCATCATAGATTCCATCTGCTCGATGAAAATCTTTTTACCTTCAAGGTCAAATTTGCCATAGCTGCCTCCCAATTGGATTAGGGATTGATAATCTTCAAACAGCTGCTTAGCTTCTTGTTGGACAATCTCTGAATCAAAAAAACCCATTGCTTTTATCTATCAACCAAGTGGGTTGTACTGCTGCTTTTAGTCACATTCTAGTGCAGCGCCTAGCTTCCGCAAAATTCGGTTTACCGTATTATGAGCGACGGCAAGGCGTATACACTCTGCGCTCTCTTCTAATCTTCAAGCATCTCAGGTGAGATAACTGTAGATGTGTAATTTAATTCATCTTGAGAGGGGCGAGAGGCAGTTACTTATATGAATGTAACTGGGTATAAGTCAATATCATAGAAGGATAAAGTGCTGGTTGTTTGTTTAAACAGAGCCATTCCTACCAGTAAGAGCAAGTATGTTGAGCAAGCCGAAAAGTCGAAAACTCGCCGCCATCCTGGCGTTCAGTGGAACGGTAATACCCATTACTGGATTCCACAAGTTTTATCTAGGGCAGCCGCTGTGGGGGATAGTGTATTTGCTTCTTTGGTGGACTCCTATACCCCGGATTGCTAGTGTGATTGAAGGATTTTGGTATCTGGCACAAGGTCCGGAGGAGTTTGACCGTAATTTTAATTTTAGTGTGCTGCCGGCTACATCGCCCGTATCGACTCAACCACCTGGGGTTGACCCCGCTCAAGTGGGAGCGATCGCTGATGCCCTCCGACAGCTAGACCGCCTACGTCAAGATGGACTGATGTCCGAGTATGAATTTGAGCAAAAACGTCGCCAATTGCTTGACCGCATTGCGTAATGCCGATGGCTCTGTTTGACTGGCTTTCCCCCACAGCTCGACCTAACCCGAATGGGCACCTGATTCGGGCGAGGATTCAGAATGACCCCTACTATCGGCTGCAATCGGCAGAAGAAATTGCGATTGCCGCAGCACTGGGCATCAAAATTGATGTCAATCAAGCGAGTGTTGATGACTGGCTGAGACTACCGGGTATATCAATTCATCAGGCGCGATCGCTAGTTGAACTCACTGGCAGCGGCATTCAGTTTTGCTGCCTAGAAGACCTAGCCGCAGCCCTGAGTACACCAGTTCAGCGCCTCCTCCCTTTGAAACCCCTGTTGAGGTTTTGCTATTACGATGCTGAAAGCCTCTCAACCCCTCAGCAAATCAATCCCAATCTTGCCTCAGTAGAACAGTTGACGAAAATCCCAGCAATTGACTTGTTTCTCGCTAGAGCAATCATCCAAAATCGAAACGATCTTGGCACTTACCGCAATCTTGCCGATTTCCAGCAACGCCTTGCCCTATCTCCTCAGTTGACATCTGAGCTAATGTACTATGTACGATTTTGAAAGTTGAAAGTTCTCAGCTCATCACCTTCAACCTTCAAACCTTGTCACACCCGACCAATCCGACTGAGGGGCCAGAAGCGGAAACAAGCGTGACCAATGACGTTTTGTTTGGGCAAAAAGCCCCAAACGTGGGAGTCGTTGCTGTTATTACGGTTATCCCCCATAACAAACAGCTGGTCTTCAGGCACTCGTGCTGGTTCCATATTGTAGGCCGGGGGTTCGGCAATGTAGTCTTCTGTTAGGGGAGTGTTATCCAGGTAAACTTTGCCGTCTTGAACTTGAACGGTTTGACCGGGCGTCCCAATCACCCGTTTGATAAAGGCTTGGTCTTTGGCGTAACCCTGAATTTGTAGTTGTTGGGGTGGGTCAAAGACCACGATTTCCCCTGTTGCTGGGGGATGGAAACGGTAGGAGATTTTTTCTACAACTAAGCGATCGCCCACTTCTAAAGTTGGCAGCATTGAATCCGAGGGAATGAAGCGCGGTTCTGCCACAAACGTCCGAATGAAAAGCGCTAAGGCGAGGGCGATCGCAATGATTTGTAGATTTTCCCGTGTTCGCTGCCACAGGTTCGACCTACGGTTCCCCTGTTCTTGGTCCTGAGCAGCAACAGTTGACTCACTGAGTTTAATATCCTCTGGCGTCGAATTAGACAATCCAGGAGACTGATTTGCCGCGGCTAAATTTTTTTTCTCTGAGGCCATAAAATTTTTAACAGAAAATAGCTGGTATCTTAACCTAACCAGCACCCGAAAATCTTTGCCAGTTTTGGCTCTCAGCCAAGATACCACGCTTGATGGGGTTTGAAGCCAATGGTAATGCCGTGGGAGCAGTGTAAAATATTTTTTCTTTCACACAAACGTCTAGCTGAGTCAAGATCAGCTTTGCAATTTGCGTTAGCGTAGGAAATAAGACTCTTTGTCCAGAATACCTGTGCTGTCTGATAAACGCCCCATCCTACCTGTCGGTTTAGCCGCTTGCCTGCTCGGTTTGTTGACCTCCTGCGCCAACGGGCCGAACAGCAACGCGCTTGAAAACGCCTTTCGTGCCGACCCCAAACTGAAGGATAACTCAACGGTTTTTGGTGGTTCACAAGCGAGAAATCCTCAGACTCAGACATCAGCGCAACTACCATCAGATTTCCCCTCCGAAATTCCACGTTATCCAGATGCCCAGTTAGAGAAAGTCGAGCCGCTAACAGTGCCAGCGGCTCAAGGACAGCTAACGAGTTGGTCATCCTCTGACCCCATCAATGCCATCCAGAATTTTTATCAGAGAGCCTTTGAGTCCAGCAACTGGCAGATTGTCTCCAAGCCAGAGACTGATGCGGAGGGCACGTTTGTAGTACGTCGAAATGGCTTGCAAGTCACCGTATCCATTCCTTCCGGTGCGGCGACGAGCAACCCTGGTGCAACCCCTTCAGCGACGCCGCCAACTGTCAGTGGGACAACAGCAAGTGTTACAAAATTTGACATTCAGTACATCCGTAATAGTAGTGAGTCCGCGTCCCAGCCACCTGGTAAACAAGAACCGGCGAAACCAACCGAATCGTCAAATCCATCAAGTGTTGCCAGTCAACCACCTGTAACATCGCCAGGACAGCCACAAGACTTCAGCGACCTTGAGAAAGTCCCCCAACAGTTGCGTCAGTATATTCAAGACTTATCAGCTTTAGGCGTCTTAACTGTTAACCCATCTGGCTCAAAAAATAACTCAGGTGCGAAGGGCACCCAGTTTGAACCTAATAAAACCATCACGCGCCGGGAGTTTGCGCGTTGGTTAGTTGCCGCTAATAATCAGATTTATACCAATCGTCCAGGGCAGCAAATTCGTTTGGCGTCAGAAACCTCTCAACCAGCTTTCCCAGATGTCCCTCGAAGCGATCGCGATTTCCAAAGTATTCAGGCCTTAGCAGAGGCGGGACTAATTTCCAGTTCCCTAACTGGCGACACTACGGCAGCTCTATTTCGCCCAGATGCCCCATTAACACGAGAAAATCTGATTTTGTGGAAGGTGCCTCTGGACACCCGGCAGGCGTTGCCCACTGCCTCAATTGACACTGCCAAGCAAACCTGGGGCTTTCAAGATGTCGGGAAAATTGACCCGAAAGCATTGCGGGCTGTGTTGGCAGATTTCCAAAATGGCGAGCAATCGAATATCCGTCGAGTTTTTGGCTACACAACGCTGTTTCAGCCGAAAAAGACAGTAACTCGTGGTGAAGCAGCCGCTGCACTCTGGTACTTTGGCTCTCAGGGCGAAGGGTTATCGGCTAAAGAGGCACTACAGCTGAAGTCCAACCCAACTCCAGCAACACCTACTCCAGCAACAGCGGAGGAGACGCCTAAAAGCTAGGGAATATCGATCGCTTTCAAGGTATCTGGTGGGTTACGCCTATGCCTACCTAATCCACCCTACAAGCTCCACCAGAGCTAGATACGCTGTCTTCATTCGTTGTTTGCCAACGTTTAGGTGTTGAATCATACCTTAACGCTGCAATTAAGGTTTTGGTAGGGCGTACAGCTGTGCGTTCCTACCGTGCTGTTATGGGGGTAATTGCAAGACGATCGCATCCCGTTTCGTACAAAAAGCGTGAAGCGTTCGCGAAGCGTTCGCGAAGGGTAGCTATCCCGAAGGGAATCGCTCATCTTCTAGTGTCAACGATGCGATCGGAAACCGCTTGGCAAGTAGAAACTGTATAGCTTTCAATTTATTCAAACAGAAGTGCCACTTCACAGCTAAACCCTGGCAAGAGAGGACTCGTAAGTCGATCAGCTTGGAACAAGGTCATAGCTTTCTTAAGTACGCCATTTTCTCGTCGGTAAACCTCAATCGATTGCTGTTCGCGATCAACAATCCAATACTCAAAAACGCCTTGAACAGAATAGAGCTTTAACTTGGTTTCGCGATCGCGTTTCTTATCTTTTTCAGTATTCG
>DATNPI010000566.1:0-11499 GCA_036703325.1 Coleofasciculaceae cyanobacterium | reverse complement strand
TTTACCATATTATTGGAATTTCAGGAAGACTTTGGCGATGGGTTACCGGATGAAGATACCCGCACAATGGTAAAACTGGAAGAAAACTATCGTTCCAGGGAAAACATTCTTCAAGCCGCTAATCAACTGATTGAGAAAAACACCCAGCGCATTGATAAAGTACTTAAACCCACACGCGGTTTAGGCGAACAGATTTATGTTCACAAAGCTGATGACGAGGTAGAAGAAGCTCAGTTTGTTGTCAATCAAATCCGCCGAATGGAGCAACAAAACCCAGAACTAGACTGGGGAAGTTTTTCTATCCTTTACCGGACTAATGCCCAATCTCGTCCTTTTGAAGATGCCTTGCGGGGTAAGGTTCCCTACATTATTGTTGGTGGGCTAAAGTTCTATGATCGAAAAGAAATTAAAGATTCTTTGGCTTATTTAAAAGCGATCGCAAATCCCGATGATACCGTTAGCCTTCTGCGAATCATCAATACTCCCCGACGCGGCATTGGTCAAGCCACTATTGATTCCCTTGTGGGTGCCGCTCAAGAATTAGGCGTACCACTATGGGAAATCCTCAGTGACAAAACCTCAGTTAGTACTCTAGCTGGGCGTTCAGCCAAAGGAGTTAACAGCTTTGCCGAGTTGATTCAACGCTGGCAGGAGCAAGTCGAAAATCTTTCTGCGGCTGAGATTATCCAGGGAATTATAGAAGAATCGGGTTATATTCAGGACTTGAAAAAGCAAGGCACTGACGAAGCCGAGAATCGACTAGAAAACATCTCTGAACTTTATAACGCTGTCCTCCAATTTCAGGAAGAGAACGAAGACACAAGCCTAGAAGGTTTTTTAGCAAATGCCTCTCTCGCCTCTGACTTAGATAATCTCCAAGAAGGGCAAAAAGCTGTATCCCTGATGACACTGCACTCTGCCAAAGGGCTAGAGTTTCCAGTAGTCTTTTTGGTAGGGCTTGAACAAGGTTTATTTCCCAACTTCCGCTCAATAGATGACCCGGCATCCTTAGAAGAGGAACGCCGTCTTTGTTACGTAGGTATCACCCGCGCCCAGGAACAACTCTATCTTTCTCATGCTCGTGAGCGTCGTCTTTATGGTAACCGGGAAGCGGCTGTTGCTTCTCAGTTTCTTGGGGAATTACCGAAAGAATTAGTTACCAGCACATTGGTGAAAGTCAAAACCAACTGGCAAAATCAGTCATCCTCAGAACCTAAACAGCAAACATCCCAACGCTCAACCAAACAGTCGCAGGATTGGAAAGTTGGCGAGTTACTGATTCACGACTCTTTTGGTACTGGTGAAGTTACCCATGTTTTTGGCTCAGGAAACAAAATCAGTATCGCTGTCAAGTTTCCCGGTCTTGGTCAGAAAATTCTTGACCCAAAACGAACAACATTGCAACGGGTACGATAGAGGCGTAGTCAAGCAGGTGCTTGACTGACAAATCTTGGATAGTCAACAACACCCGCTCTTGGACTCAAGTCCCTTGCTAATAGCTAAAGTCAGTTAAAACTGAGATCTTGCACGATTTCCAAGAAGGCTGTAGGGGCGGGTTTCACCGAAAGTTCCTTACACTCAACAGCAACTTATGTAAACCCGCCCCCACCCATCGAACGATACATCGGTTAGGGCGGGTTTATAAGAATTGTCTATTTGTAGCCACATTGAAAGGAAAACCAGCCCCTACAAACCTTCACCGACGGTTTAATGAGAATGGTGCAAGATGTAAATTAAAACTGACTAAAGATTTTTATACCAAGTTGCCATGTTCGGCTCAACTAAGCATGACATCAGTCTGTTTAAAGTGTCGCGGTTCCACAAGACGACACAGAAGGCAACTGTTTAGAAACTGCAAAGCTTGCCTATTCAAGAGTTCACGCTACAGCTAAGTTGACGGTACGAAGAAGCTGCTCTCGCGAAAAGGGCTTAGTTAAGTAGGCATCAGCCCCTTGCTTCATCCCCCAGAGACGGTCAATTTCCTGATCTTTAGAAGAACAAATCACAATGGGAACCTTGGCAGTAGCTGGATTCTGCTTGAGGCGGCGACACAATTCAAAGCCACTCATTCCTGGCATCACTACATCTGTAACAATGACATCTGGCTTTTGTTCTATCGCCTTATTCAAAGCCTCTTTAGGGTCTGAAAGACGGATGACCAAATGACCGCCATCGCGCAGGTAAACTTCCATTAAATCCAACTGAGCGGGGTTGTCTTCGACAAGCAAAATCTTACTCATATCTGGTTATCCTCCAAAAATCACTGCATGAAAAAAGCTTTGGCACGCTGGTCAAGCGTAGCTCTATTTAAGAGCTGATGGCATCACCTAGGCAGATGAGCATTGTTTGACCAACTTGAATGCTTGATTAAACTGGTTCGTCATGAGGTGACTGCCCTAAATTGGTGAGATTCTAGTAATTTCCAGGACATTGCCAGACTTGTATTGATAATTTGCGGGTACACTTCGGACTTGTACTTAGAAGGATTAGGATTAAGGAAACTTACTTCCAAAATCTGGTTGAATCAGTACTGACTACTCTGCACTGTCGGTGATTAGTTCACAGAATTTGGTAAATCACCTGTAAGTCAAATTTTTTCTCCGTCCAGAGAGTAGTTAGCAACTTTTGGCAGAAGTTGTTGTCTAGTGATATTGCTTACAGAAATGGCGACTGAAGGACACTAATGCCTACTGCTTTGCGATCGCCTCTTTATTAACTAGAGATTTCTGCGAAAAAGGGCTAGCAGGTCCCTTTGGCTTGTAGAGATGCACTTAGGCGTGAACTTTGTGGAGATGCACTTAAGCTTTGTGAACACTATTATGCACACTATTCACTATAGCATATCCAACAACCTCAACTCTGCATAGGTAGTTCCCGCATTAACCGAATCTCCCCTAACTATGGACTTAGCATAAACTCTCAAGCACTGGTGTTGGAGAACTGTGAGAAGGACAGAGCGATAAAATGAAAGGTCTTGTTCTTTCTGACTTGTCCTATGACTGGCATCTACCCTGCGTCAACGCGACTTGAACGCCACCGACAGCAATTTCCTGCCTTAGCCAACAAAGCCTATTTCAACTTTGGGGGTCAAGGTACGCTACCCCAGGCATCGCTGGAAGCCATCCAACAAGCCTATGAATATGTTCAGCGGCATGGTCCCTTCTCGGCTGGGGTAAATGCTTGGATTACAGAGGAAGCACACCAAACGAGATTAGCGATCGCATCCGAATTAGGTGCACCTGTAGAAACGATTACCCTCACTGAAGATGTCACCGTCGGCTGCAATATTCCCCTGTGGGGGATAGACTGGCAAGCTGGCGACCACATCCTGCTCACAGATTGCGAACATCCAGGCATCATCGCCACCACTCAAGAAATCGCCCGTCGGTTTGCGGTTGAAGTTTCGACTTGCCCAATTATGGAAACCCTTAATGAGGGAAATCCTACCGCAGTAATTGTGCAACATTTGCAACCCCGAACAAGACTGGTAGTGCTGAGTCATCTACTTTGGAATACAGGTCAAGTCTTGCCCCTTGCAAAAATTGTTGAAGCCTGCCGTAGTTATTCTACTGGTAGTCAGCCAATCAGAATTTTGGTAGATGCTGCTCAGTCAGTGGGTTGCCTGCCTTTGAATTTGACAAAACTGGGAGCCGATTTCTATGCTTTCACAGGCCACAAGTGGCTATGTGGGCCAGAAGGTCTTGGTGGTCTCTACGTGCATCCAGACGCCTTGGAAAGCCTCAGCCCAACCTTCATTGGTTGGCGTGGTATTGTCACGGGGAAAGCTGGTAAACCAATGGGCTGGAAGCCTGATGGACGACGGTTTGAAGTGGCAACGTCTGCTTACCCACTTTACGCTGGACTGCGAAGTGCGATCGCAACTCATCAGCAATGGGGAACCCCTCAAGAACGGTACGAGCAAATTTGTCAGATGAGTGAGTACCTCTGGCAACGTTTATCCCAGCTAGATATTGTCCACTGTCTGCGATCCTCGCCTCCACAAGCCGGTCTAGTCTCTTTTGTGTTGACTAACGGACACAGTCACAAGCAACTGGTAGAGTCTCTCGAACAGCAGGGCTTTATGCTCCGAACCATCCTCGACCCCGACTGCGTCCGCGCCTGCGTTCACTACTTCACTCAACCCGCAGAACTTGACCAGCTAGTTGAAGCAATTGAGAGCATTGTTCTCTGAGGCAAATAAGGGCTAGGGCGTGTTGTCAAACATCCAGATCCCCCCCAGCCAGAGTTAAAAGGGGGGGAGCATTCCTCAAAGTCCCCCGTCTTGATGCTTCCTGAAAGAGGAGGATGACCTCCTCCTCCCAGCATCGCTTTTTAACTCTGATGCAAGGGGATCTAAATCTGACTGGGAAGGCGAGAAAACACGCCTTAGAGGGGGCTAAATGCTGCACAGCTAGCATCGCCGATCGTCAACGGGGAAAAGTCAAGGAAAAAGCAGGTTTTTGAAGTTAAAGATTTGGTAATAACTTCTTTTGTCAATCTCTCACAAGGTATAGAAAAGGTAAGATATTGACACTAACTCATTACGTCTATGAGTTCCTTTCTTCAAAGAAGCTCTCTCTCGGAGGAATGGATACTCCAAGACGAGGGGATTACAGAAGACAGGGGGCTGAAGATTCGGTATGTGTCAAGTAGATAACGCAAAAGCAGAAGAACATCTTTCCTTTCAGGTGATTCTGGGACTTGTCGATACAGCTGTTTTCACCACCACAGGCAAACACCTGTCTAACATTGAAGTCCTCGTCTTGCAAGGCTCCTGGCAAGGTCAAAGGTATCCTCAAATCGCTGCTCAAAGTGGTTACGCCCTAGATTACCTGAAAAACGACATTGGTCCTCATCTATGGAAACGACTCTCAAAGGCATTGGGAGAGAAAGTAAGTAAAGCCAACCTTACGGCAGTCCTTCAGCAGCGAATTTACCAACAAGAGCAGGAAACTAATAGAGGTGGCGTAAGGGCCTTAGTTCAGCAGGATGCAGTAGCGCCCCACCTTGTGTTCGCCCAGAGCAACCGAGTAGCTCGGGTTGAAGCAACAAAGCCTAACTCT
This sequence comes from Coleofasciculaceae cyanobacterium, assembly GCA_036703325.1. Taxonomy (GTDB): domain Bacteria; phylum Cyanobacteriota; class Cyanobacteriia; order Cyanobacteriales; family Coleofasciculaceae; genus DATNPI01. The sequence goes on along the minus strand of DATNPI010000566.1, from coordinate 6,436 downwards.
GAAGAAGGAATGGCTGAGTTAAACGACAGCAAAATCCATCCGACAGTTCCCAGGACGGTAACTCTAGAGCAAGAAAGCAAAAAATTAGACGAAAATCCCCAAACTACCAAGTCTCCCGCCTCAGTTTCCGAGCTAACATCCCAAAACAAAACTCTCACACAGCGTCAGCAGTTGACACTTACCAGTAGACAGTTAGCCGTCAGCAATTCGGAAGTGGCTTTTAACACTAAACAGCAGTCACAGAAGGCTGTTAAGCTCTCCCAATGCCTATACCACAATCTGCCACCCCGCGATTACACTACTTTGGTGGGGCGTGAGCCAGAAGTGAAAAGGCTGCTGAAATGGCTTTCTTTCGAGCATCCCACTCCTCGAATCGGTATTGAAGGGATTGGCGGTGTAGGCAAGACAGCGTTACTGTTAGATGTTGCCCATCGCTGCTGGCAAGCGAGCCAGGAAGCTGAAATTAGAGAGGTATCAAGGGAAGCCCTGCCTACTTTTGAGGCGATCGCGTTTACCTCTGCAAAAACTCAGCACTTTACAGATTGCGGCATTGTGCCTCGGTTTCGGCAAGAAGGCACCCTGCGAGAGATTCTGCGAACCATTGCTCGCACCCTACACTGTCCCGATAAGCCTTCTGCCAGTTTTGCGGAAGCAGGGGATCAGATTCTCAGGTGTCTGGAGCATCAGCGCGTATTGCTGATTGTCGATAACCTGGATGAGCTGGCAGAACAGCAGGATATCCTCAGTTTTCTCTATGAACTGCCTGCAACGGTAAAGGTGGTTATAACTAGTCGAGAATGCACTCCGTTTCCAACGATTCGGCTAAACGCATTACCCCCAACCGAAGCACTGCATCTGATTCAGCATCAGGCGCGAGACAAGGGGATGCAACTCAACTTGGGAGAATCCCAAATGCTTTATCAAAGTACTGGAGGCATCCCGGCGGCAATCGTCTATGCTATTGGTCAGTTAACAATGGGTTATGGATTGCAAGAAGTGCCTTCGCGGTTGCAGCAGCCCGATGGTGACTTTTCCCGATTTTATTTCGAGAGGGCGATTCAATCCCTGCAAGGAACCCACGCCCATTCGTTGTTATTGGCTTTGGCGCTATTTTCTAAGCCGCCTGTTCGAGAAGCCATCTGTGCGATCGCAGCTGTGACAAATTCAAGCGTCGCGACGGAAGGGTTTGTCCGATTGCAGCAACTCTCACTGATTCAGTTGCAGCGCGGACGTTACAGTATGCCGCAACTGACACGCCGTTTTGTTTTAGCAAAACTGGCAGCCGATCGAGAGTGTGAGCAGAGTATGCGCGATCGCTGGGTGCAGTGGTATCTCAAACTGGCGCAAGAACAGGGAGGCAAAGACTGGAAGGAGTGGCAGGATTACTCAGCGTTGGAGCAAGAGTGGGAGAATATTACGGACGCGATCGAGTGGTGCATTGCCCACGAGCGCTACCCCGAAGTGTGTCAACTCTGGCGAAACGTGAAATGTTACACCTACTCCCAAGGCTATCGCCAATCTCGCTTGAGTTGTTGGGACACCCCATTGGATTGGCTGAGTTGGATGATTCAATCGGCTCAAACCCGCAAAGACTGGGCAACAATGGCAGAACTGATGGGCGATCGAGCCTGGAAGCTGACGTTGCTGGAACAACCCCAACACCTGCTCACTGCCAGCATCTTATTTACCCAAGCATGGGAACTGCGGCAGCATCAACCCGTAAGTTGGCAAATTGAATTGGCAACGCATATTGCCGAGTGGCATCTGCAACAGCAGCAGTTTTCCTTAGCGACTCAATGGCTAAACCAAGCTCGAAGTTTGCTGGATGGTACTCGGCTAGCTTCATTCGATACGGCACGGCAGGCAATGTTGATTGACTATTATCAAGGCGAGGTTTATTACAAAACAGGGGAGTACGATCGCTCTCAAGCTCTGTTTGAAAAGCTCGCTTCCCAAGCGCAGGCAATCGGCTGGCAGCGAGCGCTATTTTTGGCAAAGGATTTTTTAGCCGATATTGCGATTCAGCAAGGAGAGCTAGACAAAGCTCAACAGCTTTTAGCAGAAGGATTGCAGGTAGTCCAAGCGCAGGGCGATCGCTGTAGTGAAGCCTATATTAAGCGATCGCTGGCGAAACTTGAATAAAAACAGGGACAGTTGAAGGCTGCGCCTCGTTGGGTAATTGAACAGGACTTACGCAGTTCTTCATGTAAGGTGGCATTGCCCACCTTTCCACTATAGATAGCAGGATTCGCCTAATTTTGGGTAAGTCCTGTTGAAGGCAGGGAAGACTTTGAGCAGTTGGGCATGATTCCAGAAGCGCAGGAGTGGCGACTGCTATATGTAGGGTGGGCACTGCACAGTAACGATAGAATCAGCTTGTTCTCGTTCTAGCAGGCATTGCCCACCTATTATGGTTTTGAGAAAGGTGCAAGACTCCCATGAGTTTGACCGCTAGGCTCCAGTTATAAGTTATGAGTTTTAAGTTGAAGAGATTTAATTCAAAACTTAAAACTTAAAATTCATAACTCCCTACTCCATGCTTCTGGTTTAACGCCTTAGCGGCGTACACGACCCGTAATTGAAACGGTCATCTTATAGGTTGCATTACCACGAGTTGGACTGACGACAATCTGATAATCTCCTGCCAAGGGTAAAACATCGATGACCTGTTGGTCTGTAATCTCTTCTGCGATTTTCCCTCCCGACGGATCAAGAATGTCAAAAGCGGCATTTTTCTCCTCGGATGTAATCGTAACTGTCATTTTCTGACCTAAGCCAGCACCAATCATATACGTGTCTCGGGTACCTCTCACTACTGCGCCTGATACCGTTCCTGAAGAAGAACCTTTCGCAAACTGAATGCGCTTTGCAGGAGGAGACTCTTGCGCGATCGTGAGAGTGGGTTTAACAGTTGCTGTGTATTCACTAGGGTTCTGAGGTGCTGCCTGGGTCGTATCAATGGCTGTAGCTGTCAAGCTGATAACGGATAAGCCCAAAAAGAGTTTCTGAAATTTCATGAGTTGCTCGTGCTTAGAATGTTTTTTGCTCTTTCAACTGTGCAGATTGAAGATTGTCAACACAGAAAAGGTAAGGAAATGCAATCTTGAGCCATCACTGGCTAGGAGACACAAGCCGGCTATTTGCACGTACCCAGCATTCCTTATTATCCTTAAGCTGTACACGCAACCAGGGTTTACCTTTATCGTCTAGAGCAATTCTCTCAATTCCTCTCACCGGGGCAACAGCCGTAAACGTTTGATCTTTCTTAAAGGTTGTAAGAACTTGCTCGCTGCCCTTATAAGGGGGAATGTTACCACGACAATTCAATCCTTTTGGGTCAGAATCTACCGCCATCCAAAGTGTCTGCGATGCAGCCTCCTTAGGCATATAATCGCCATTGCGATCGGGGGTTGGCAGAGATTGTGCCATCGCTGGGACACCCAGTAGGGTTAACGTAAATGCAATCAGAAATGCTTTTGAGCGATTCAACTGAGACATTTAATTTCTCCCGATTTTGTTTTAGTGTTTGTTGACTTTTCTCTGACTTTCTCAAACTAGCAACACATCGATCGATTCAGTTATTGTTTCAGGACGATGTGCATTTGCCTTGTATTGGATACTTAGGGGCTGAAATGAAGACAGGACAAACTAAATAGATGCACCTGTTGGGGTTTGTCCATCAGAAAAGTAGTTGGTGTGTTTACCTTACACTGCTCCATTCAATAAAGAATGCCTATGTTTGTCAGCAGGGAAAACGTAAGGAAAAGGTAAGGAAGTGGTTAATGTTTAATGTATGGGTAGGCTAGGGTTTCATTTCCTTCAAGACAGGCTCGTTGAGGATTACATTGCCATCCCGATAAACAACTAGTCCTGCCTTACTGACTGCGTAGGTGACATTTCCATTTTTAGCGGTATAGGCACCTTTCCACATAGAAGCAGGAAGTTGAATGGATTTCCCATTTCTTCGATCTTCTCCCACATACAGGAACCGTGTCTCATCATTCTTATGGCGGCAAACATTGACAAGGAAATTCTTTGTTTCGTAGTAAACCGTATTGTCCCATTCCTCTCCGACCATGCCACAAATCCAGGGTGATTCTCTCGCTTCGGCTAAAGCAATTTTTTGAGATACATGGTTCCCCGAGCGGGCAGCAGTAGAATTTGGGGAAACGGCTGCTGAAGTAACAGCTTGTAGACTTGTAGCTGAGGTAGCTGTAGGCACTAGGGAAGAACTTTGGGAAAGCGCTTGTTCAGCTTGTTTGTTAAAACTTCCAAGAAGTAATGTAGCGAATACAACTAACCCAAGTGGATATTGACGAAATCTAAGGTGGCTGTTCATCTCTTTTTCACATTAAAATGAGAGCAATTGAGCTTGCGTGATTTCCATTGAACTGCCCAAATTCTCAACTGTCAGCCAGAAAAAGGTAAGGAAAATGCAAGGTTCGAGTTAAAGTTTTATTGCAGCGACCTAAATTCATCAGGTCGCTAACACGCTTGTGACAGCTCCTACACTTGTGCTTCGCAGTAAGTGTAGGCTTCCAAGACAATCCGGCTATTGCTTAGGAGGCTCTTGGCTTTAAGAACGGACTGCCCTACCGCTCTGTTTTTAATGTTGATAGCAGCATTGTGGTCACGGTCTAGACTACACCCACAATGAGGGCAGTCATGCCACCGAATATGCAGCTTCTTTTCGACTTTCTCGCCACAATTAGAACAATCTTGTGTTAGCGAAGCGAGGCGTAGCCTGGTGTTATGGGCGCGAACTTTGACAATCAACAAACCAGCATTTTCGGCTTTGTTTGCCAGTATCGACAGAAAGTTTGACCACCCAGCATCCAACACTGATTTAGCCAATCGTGTACGAGCTAGACCTTTGACGTTTAACTCTTCATGAGCCACTACGTCATAGTTTGATAACAGCCAGTTAGCTGTTTTAAAATGGAAATCCTTGCGCTTGTCTGCAACTTTCTTATGCTGTTTTCCTAGTTGTTTAATGGCTTTAAGTCTACCGTTGCTTCCCTTTTTTGTGCGTGATACTCGTTTCTGAGTTACACGTAGACGTTTTTGAGCCTTGTGGTAATGCCGAGGAATAGAAACCGTTTCACCCTCAGAAGTTGTTAAAAATTCCTTATTAGAAGATCCTTACTTTTTCCTTACCTTTTCCCTGCTGACAAACATTTCGTTCTTGTTCTTAGATAGAAGTACCTTGCAACAAGGCTAATTACACCAGGAATGAGGTTACATTGATGTTGAAACAGATATTTGCCACGATTAGTGTGATGGGGTGTACTCTATCTACTGCGCCATCAATTGTTCTTGCCCAATCAACACCCATCACACCAAACATCGCTTGCAACAGCAAGGGTTTCAATGCAGTGCCATCGACATGACCCGCATCGGGAGTGAAACGATTACACCCCAGCAGTGGTACAAGGGAATGGTGGCGGAACTGTGGCGCGGGTTTAATCTATTTGGCAAATTCAACCTGAAAAGCTGGTGGCAGGACGAAGACAACGTTTCGATTTTGCAGCGTTTGGGCAACTTCATTGAAGACGTGCTGCTGGTTCAATTTCCCAATGAAAAGGTTTTTATTTTTATCGATGAAATTGATAGTACGCTGCGCCTAAACTTCCCCATTGATGACTTTTTCGCCTTCATCCGGTTTTGCTACAACCAACGAGCCATTAATCCAGAATTCAACCGCCTTACGTTTGCTCTGTTTGGCGTCGCTACTCCCTCTGATTTAATTCGCGATCGCACTCGCACTCCCTTTAATATTGGCAGGGCAATCTCGCTGCATGGGTTCCAATTTCACGAAGCTCAACCTTTAGCCAAGGGTTTAGCAACCGTCATGCCTCAGCCGCAGGCAATTCTCCAAGAAATTTTGGTTTGGACGGCAGGACAACCGTTTCTCACGCAAAAGCTTTGTCAACTCGTACTCCGCGAATCGGGGAGCGTGGGAGGTGAAGAAATTGACGATCCTTCACCCACTCACTGGGTCGCCGATCTCGTCTGCACCTATATTGTTAACAACTGGGAATCTCAGGACGAACCGGAGCATTTACGAACTATACGCGATCGCCTCCTCAGATATGAACAACGTGCCGGGAGATTGCTGGAAATCTACCAGCACATTTTACAAGTGCTGGAGAGGCATTCATTGCTTCAGATCGGGGATTCGATGCCCTACTCTCAGCCCTTAGAGCTGCTCAACCTCTCCTGAACAAACAGCTCCAAGGAAAATCGGATATTCAGAGTCGGGTTGTGGTGGTTTTGCAGAACGCAGTTACTCGGGTTAAAGAATTCAATCGCTTAGAGGGGCATAATCTGTCAGTCAATAGCGTCCGTTTTAGTCTAGATGGTAAGACAATTGCAATTGCTATTGAATCATCAGTAATTTTAAAGAATTTTGATTTGGAGCAGCTGGGCGCGATCG
>DATNPI010000534.1:0-4494 GCA_036703325.1 Coleofasciculaceae cyanobacterium | reverse complement strand
TAACTGCATCTTCATCATTATCGGGTAAGACGATAGCTGTTTCGTAGCGCCAAGAAGCTACGATTGAAACTGTACCTGTGATAGTTGTTAGTACAGCTAGTAACCCAAAATCTTTAGGTGTATAAATCCGCACTAAAATTGGTGTCGCTACAATAGTTATTGCTTGAGCAACGGCTGTACCTGTTGTTAGGGTTAGGACGTTAGCTGTAAACGATTTTCCCGTTAAATATTGATTTTTAAAATTCTTGATAAATCTTACTAGCATTCAGGTTGTTTTTGTATTCAGGCTACGGAGGCGGCATAGTGCTTGAATGGCTTACATTGTTGAGTTCAAAGCCTGAGACTGGCAACAGAGCGATCGCTCATTTGCTTGAGCCACACCTCTGTGTTGAGCCAGCGCCAGATCGGAGGCGGATTACCGTAAGCCACTCCCCCTGGCGTTTTCAGAACGGCTTCAGCAGCTTGCCGATTAATCCAGCCACGCTGAAGTACTTCCCCTTGACACAAATACTGCTGTATTTGTGCCCAATATTTACGCAACCAGTCTTGTTCAGGCGTCCCAAAACCCATCTTGTTGCGCCGCTGAACAACCTCTGTTGGCATCACATCTTTTAACGCCTGCCGTAGCAGCCATTTCGTTTGCCCATTGCGAATTTTCATGTGGTCTGGCAGACTTGCCATAAACTCCACCAAGCGATAGTCCAAAAAGGGCACTCTGGCTTCGATGGAGTGAGCCATTGAGCTACGGTCTTCATACTTGAGCAATGTCGGTAAACATGTAGCCATTAAATCACGCTCTAGGTGCTGTCCCAATAATGTGGGATGACTAGACGTGATTGTCTGTTGTATTGGATAGTGCGATCGCATCTCTTCTCCAAGCCAGACGGGACGACCACGCCGTGCCTGGAGTACGCGAGACTGCCATGTATAGGGCAGTGTATTCAGCAAAATCCCCAATAGATCTATAAGCCGCAAGTGCTCCATACTACCTGGTTTTTCAGTCACTGCCTGCCGTAACAAAGCCAAGTTACCTCTTTGTACAGCACCCCCCATCAGCGACCAGTAGTACCTCTGGTAGCCACACATTACCTCATCGCCACCTTGCCCATCTAACATCACGACTACACCCGCCTCGCGAGCACGACGCATGACACACCATTGGGCGTAGATGCTTGTCCCTTCCACGGGTTCTTCCTGATGCCTAACCATTGCCTCAAGATCGGCAAATAAGCCTTCAACATCTGGGTAAATGTAGTGGGACTGTGCGTCCGTTTTGGCAATAACTGGTGCAATCCATTGTCGTTCGTCACAACGAGGGTCACTATAACACGCTGAGAATGTCTTCTGTCGCTCTCCAACAACCGTGCGGTCAGGTTTTGCCTCATTGCCAAAGAGAATGTGATTGGCTACGCAGACAATCGCTGAACTATCTAACCCACCGCTGAGGCAGGTGCCAACGGGTACGTCACTTTGTAGGCGTAGACGCACACTATCAAAAAACAGATGGCCAAAACCCTCGATCGCCTCGGCATCCGTGATAGTGGGATTGTAGCGACTATGGTCAAGCTGCCAGTAGCGCTGAAGACGTATACCTTGGGCATCCACTAACATATAATGCGCCGCAGGCAGCTGTTTAATGTTGGCAAAGAACGTCTCCTCACCAAACTGCACGTCCTGAAATACCAGATAGGTATATACCGCTTGTTCATTCGGCTGTCGCGGTGTCTGGGGGTCGGCAAACAACGCTTTGATTTCTGAGGCAAAGATGAGACGACTTGCGTCCTGATGATAGTAGAACGGTTTGATGCCTAAGCGATCGCGTGCACAAAACAACTGCTGCTTGCGGCTATCCCAAAGCGCAAATCCCCACATCCCATTGAAGCGACTCAGGCAATCCACCCCCCACTGGGCATAAGCCGCGAGAATTACCTCAGTATCAGTGCTTGAGCGAAAGTGATGACCGTACTGTTCCAGTTCGCGGCGTAACTCGTTGTGGTTATAAATTTCGCCATTAAACACTAGCCAGCAGGTACTGTCAGCACTTGCCATCGGCTGGTGTCCAGCGGGGGAAAGATCGAGAATGGCAAGGCGGCGAAAGGCAAATCCGACATTACCATCCACCAAAAAACCCTCGTCGTCAGGGCCTCTGTGTTGTTGCAGCTGCGCCATACGTTTGAGCAGTACCTGCTCAATTGGCTGCTGATCGAAACGGAACAGACCGGATATACCACACATTTACTAAATAATCAACATCTGTTTAAAAATAGGGACTTGGGCGTGTTTTCTCGCCTTCCCCATCAGATTCAGATCCCCCTCGCATCAGAGTAACTGCCATGTGTTCTAGATAGATGTTGAGGACTTTAACGATTTCTTTGGGTTGCAATCGTTCTGAGAGAGCTGGAAAATCTACCGCCAGAGTATACCAGGTTCTCAGCTTTTTCAGCTCCATCGTAATGAGCCGCGAGGGTACTGCGACCATACTGGAGGTTGGTCGTAGGGGAATCGCGGCAAATATTAAGCGTCTGGACTGTCTTGCTGATGGATGTACCGCTTAATGGTTTCAAGGCTTGCCCCTCCAGTTGAAGAGACGAAGTAACCAATCTTCCAGAACACAGGCTTGTGAAAATACGTGGCGCATCTATCGGGAAACTCTTTGCGAATTAATCGACTGCTCACGGTTTTCAAATTGTTGGCAAATGCACTGATTTGTACTTTTGGGTTGATATCGATAAGCAGATGAACGTGGTCGGATTCTCCGTTGAATTCTTTGAGTGTGCAGTCCCACTTGGCGCAGGTGTCAGTAAATATTACCTGAAGTCGTTTTAGCATTGGTTTGCCAATGACTTTTTTGCGGTATTTGGTCACTAGGACTAAGTGAATGGATAATTGGTATACTGTTCCTCCAGACAGGGTTTTCATCAACTAGGGCTTGTGCTATATTTAGCCCTATCTTAGTACAACCAATGAGGTGAGGGCAATAAGGACTGTCTATCGATTTAAGCTACGACTAACGGCACAACAAGAGGCAACGCTCTTAGACTGGCGTCCAAAAGTAAGGGCGTTTGTCAACTTCTGTCTGGCTGACCGCATCACCAGCTACGAGCAAGCCTTTGTCTGTGGTAGCTACTGTGAGCTTGAATCAAAACGAGAAGTCCTAATCTCTCCCCTCACCTGTTCAGTGAACCGCTCTGCTTCAGTGGGTTACCCTTGGCGGTCTGGAGATCCAAAACTGCGTAGGGCAAAGGATAAAACCAAGCCACCAAATCCAAGGCGGTCTGCCTACGAAATGCACTCGGCTTACCTTACCGAGATGAAACAGGCACGTCCTTGGTACAAGACCGTTTGCACAGATGTCTTGCAGCAGGCACTTTTGAATCTGGACAAAGCATTTCAGAACTTCTTCAGTGGGAAAGCTAAGTTTCCACGATTCAAGCGCACAACAGACATCAACTTCGAGTTCAAGCCAGGAACGGTGCGAATTGATGGGAAGAACATCACCTTTCCGGTACTAGGGAAGATGCGGTTCTACCAGTCTCGCCAGATACTCAAATCCTGGGCAGTTAAGACTTGCACAATCAGTTTTGAGCCAGACGGTTTCTACGTTTGCGTCCTACTCGAAGACAAAACGGTTCCAGATGTCTCTCTTAAAAAGGATTCTGAGTTGAAAACTGTGGCTGGAGTGGATGTTGGCATCATCAAAATTGTCTCCACTAGTGACGGTGAAACGGTTCCCAATCCGCGCTTTCTCAAGAAACACCAAAGGCGACTGGCTATCCGTCAACGTAGCCTATCTCGCAAGAAGAAAGGTTCCAAAAATAGGGGGAAGGCAGCAAAGCGAGTTGCTAGGGTACACCAAGTTATCCGCAGAGAGCGAAACGATTATGCTTGGAAGTTAGCGAAGAAGCTAGCAGATAAAGCCGATGTCATTGCCTTCGAGGATTTGAACGTCAAGGGCATGATTAAGCGCTGCAAACCGAAGAAAGATCAAGTCACTGGCAAGTACTTAAGGAACGGCTCCAGTCGCAAGGCGGGACTTAACAAGGCGATTGCAGATGCCTCTTGGCACGCCCTACGGCTCAAAACTCAGTACCAAGCATCAAAACTGGGGAATCGAGTTGTTCTTGTCAACCCCAGACACACATCCCAGCAGTGTTCTTGCTGTGGGTACACCAGTCCCAAAAACCGAGATAAAGAAAAGTTCCTGTGTGAAGCATGTAATCATCACGCTGACGCAGATGTAGACGGAGCCGTCGTGATTGCTCAAAGAGCCGCACAAACTCTTGGAATAGTTTCTCTACGGGTGGTCAACCCGAAAGTTATGCCTGTCCCTGAATCAACAGGGAATCCCAAAAGGAAGGAGATATCGCTGCCGTTGGGCGGGGAGCCTAGGAACCGAACCAAGAAGGAAGAATACGTGCAACTGTCACTGTTCGATGACTTTCTTGGGGAATCCCCCACTATACCGCCTAGCGGTTAGTGGGTGGAGGATGTCAA
>DATNPI010000533.1:0-3126 GCA_036703325.1 Coleofasciculaceae cyanobacterium | reverse complement strand
TCTTTGCCTTGAGTAATCCAAAATCCAAAATCCAAAATCCAAAATTGCTGGTTGTAGCGACAGGAAATCCCGGCAAACTGCGGGAAATGCAGACGTATCTATCAGATCTAGGTTGGGAATTGCAGTTAAAGCCACCTGAACTGGAGATAGAGGAAACCGGAGATACGTTTGCTTCTAATGCCTGTCTTAAGGCATCAGAGGTGGCAAAGGCAACTGGGGAGTGGGCAATCGCGGATGATTCCGGGTTGGAAGTCGATGTTCTCGATGGTGCCCCAGGCATTTATTCAGCACGCTACGGTACAACAGACGAAGAGCGCATTGAACGGCTATTAGGGGAACTCGGCAATGAACTGAATCGGGAAGCGCAGTTTGTTTGTGTTATCGCGATCGCACGTCCTGATGGGGCGATCGCTCTTCAAGCTGAGGGCATCTGCCGAGGGGAAATTTTGCGTGCTCCGCGTGGGGCTGGAGGCTTTGGCTACGACCCAATTTTTTATCTACCAGAACAGGGCTTGACGTTTGCCGAGATGACGCCGGAGATGAAGCGACGCTACAGCCATCGCGGCAAGGCGTTTGAAGCTTTACTCCCTCAGTTAAGCAAGCTAGCTTAATCCCTACCGATGCTGTCGATACTCCATACCCTTATGCCAAAACTGAGGCACTAACCAGGGATAGCAGAGCCTCAGCATCAGAAATGAAATGAGCGGTTAAACGGCTTCTAGATTCTTTTCCCCAGTCCGAATTCGGACTACCTGATCGACGGGACTGATGAAAATCTTACCGTCGCCAATTTCACCAGTTCGAGCGGCGGCGATGACTTTCTCTACCACCATGTCAACCTGGTTGTCCTCAACGACAATTTCCACCTTGAGTTTTTGTAGAAACTCAACAGTGTACTCAGAACCGCGATAGCGTTCAGTCTGACCTTTCTGGCGTCCGAATCCTCGGACTTCAGAAACTGTCATCCCGACAATGCCGGCATTAACTAAAGCGATTTTAACTTCGTCTAGTTTGAATGGTCTGATAATTGCTTCTACCTTCTTCAAGGCCTTAGCTCCTCACGAATTTTTCTGTCCATCTTTATATAAAGACAGCATGACATTTTCTAGCACCGTGGAGATAGGTGTTTTGTAAATTTTGATACGGTTTGTACTGAGAGCGATCGCTTTAGCGACTAATTTGGCTTTTGGTTAAATATGTTATGAGTCCTGTGGACGCCTTAACTAATCCGCTGCGTCTTTGGAGTTTTTTAGATTTACCTGGTTAGAAAAACAAAAGTGTAACCTGGTAATTTTTTTTAGGAATTATACCAGTTAAAGCCCAGAAATTAGCAAGAAAATTAGCAGAACTCTTCTCTCAAACCAGGCTAAGAAGTAATTGGGCTTGATTTTAAGCGCTTGATCATAGGAAGAGATCGCGGTTTCGTACTGTCCCAAGCTAGCGAAGCTATTGCCCCGCCAGTACCAAGCTAGGAAGGAGTCTGGCTGGAGTTCGAGAATTAGGTCAAGGAAAGCGATCGCTTCACTATACTTGCCAAGTTCTAGCAACTCGCCAGCTTGTTGCAACAGCTGCTCAACGGTTCTTGGTTGAGGGGTGAGTTTTTCTGTCGGAGTGGTACGGTGGTCAAAATTAGCTTTAGCAACAAGGGTTTGAGCGTAAGAACTGGACAAGCCTGTGCTCATTAAATTTAAGGGTTATTTTATCGGTTCTTAGGCTATATACCAGTCCAAATCGAGAAATCCGCCCAAAAAATCAGATAAGTCTTCCAGAACTTACTCATTGGTCCCAACTTTGAAGGGAGTTAGGAAAGGACAAGTAAATCCTGTAAAAAGACTTGTCCTGCCTGATCGAGTTCATCGTCTAGGGAGAAGGTCAAGCTGCGAATTCGGATATCGCGAATTCTGACATCAAGCAGCTCTTTCAGAGGTGTCGGATAGATTAGAAAAGCTTCGTAACATCTTGTCACATTGGCGTAGCTAATCATCTGGTAAATGTCAGTATCTGCCGCTCTATCAGGAGCCTTATACTTGGTATCCAGGACGGCTCGTGCTTCACCAGTCGCAGCATCGCATAGCACTAGGTCGATACGAAAGTGCCGATTATGATCAATTTCTACCGGATGCTGCGGTTTGAAAAAGAAGCCCTGAGGTGGGTTTTCCTGAAGCCATTCGGCGACAAAAAGTTCATAGAGTTTTGCCATGTCAACCAGAAAGGGTAGCATTGTGCGATCGCCTCTTTCATGACTAGCCCCACTACTTTCTAAGAAGAAGCGACAAAGCGCGTGTAAGGGTCGATAGTCCTCATTCAGACGGTTGTAGAGTCGCCCAACACAATCTTTAGCAGACTTAGGCTGAACCGTTACAAAGCCTTGTAGAGTGTGATAGCCTTGTCGCACTATTGGTGATACTCGTTCTGAACACAAACCGCTGCGACCAATGATAAATAGTGTCCAAGCGAGAATCTGGTTGTCTTCAATATCGCCGCTATGTTCTTCGTAGTGGCATCTGAGTTTGACATCCCACGGCTTTTGGATAGCCTGCCGCATATTCAGCCGTCCTCGAACATACGCTAGCTGACCAGTTTTAGGTACATAGGCGCGATAGAATCCCTTACGTCCACGATCAAGAATGCGACGGGCTAAGAGATAAGCTAGTTGGCTGTAAAATTCTTCTAGGGATTGGCAATTAATTAATCCTTGAAGAAAGCGAAAGCTTTTCAGTTGGTAAGCATATTCCAACATCCCGAATAGATTTTTTAGCTGAACTTTGGGAAGTAGGGCGAGGTGAAACTCCGGAGTTAATGGAATATGACCAACCCATCCCTGAGAGGTTAATTTCCACTTACCGCCAGTTTGGAATGATGGAGGTTCTACCTTGACCTGGTTTTTATAGTTACGCCACAATGCTTCTTCAATTGCTGGAGTAATTTCTTCCCGTTCAATCTTTTTGGGTATATATTCAGTCAACTCGATAATTCGCGCTGTACTCATAGACGAACCTGCTGTTCGATTTTGTCCCAGCGAAACTCGTCCACTTTTTCCAACTGGTCATAAAAGTATTCTTCAAGATACGGCTCAATCTCCATTTGCCAGATATCTTCAAGTTCGTCAGCCAGGTTTTCTGTCAA